>CBDVDA010000023.1:0-32929 GCA_965372635.1 uncultured bacterium
ATTTACTACCTGTTCCGGCTTGACAATCAAGGGCCAACTGCTTTTTTTAGGATTATTCCTTATTATTGCGGCAGCGCCGCCGGGCACGGCGCGGGCTGCCGCTTTTTCGTTAGACGAACACTGGAATATTCCCATTCCCATACAGGGTTCGCCTCCCGATTCCTATACAGAGACGGAAACGTCTCTTCTGCCTGCGTCGTGCGGCGTATGCCATGAAAATCAGTATACAGGGTGGAAGGGGTCGCGCCATGCCGTTGCCATGGGGCCCGGCGTTTCGGGACAGTTCCATGCCCCGTGGGTGGATGGAGAAGAGGAGACCGCTTGCCTTAACTGCCACGCGCCGCTGACTGAGCAGTGGAAAATGATCCCGTCAAAAGAAGGAACCCTCGCAGATAACAAGACCTTTATCTCACAATTGAGACAAAAGGGAGTCACCTGCGCTGCCTGTCATGTGAGGAATCATCTCCGCTATGGACCGAAGAGACGAGGGGAGGCCGTCCCTGAACCTCCTCACGGCGGGTTTATTGCCGCCGAGGAGTTTGGTGATTCCCGATTCTGCCGCCCCTGCCACCAGTTTGAAGCAGAAGACAACCGCGTGGCGGGCAAACTTTTGCAAAATACCTTTGAGGAGTGGAAGGCGAGTGGCTATCCGGAAAAAGGAATTCATTGCCAGAATTGCCACATGCCGGACCGGGCCCACCTCTGGCGGGGAATACATGATCCCGAGATGGTGAAGAAAGGGGTTACGGTGAATGCAGAACGTGTCGGGGATACTATCAAGGTGATGATTGCAAACAGCGGGACGGGGCATAACTTTCCCACCTATGTGACGCCGCGGGTGACTCTGAAGGGTGTGGTGCTCGACGAGAAAGGGCGCGAGATCCCCGGAAGCGCCGACGAGGCGCATATAGGCTGGTCCGTTGCACTCGACCTCTCGAAAGAGTATGATGACAGCCGCATAGCGCCCGGTGGCTCATTTAATGGCAACTTCGATTGGGAGAGGATAGAAGGGGGGAAGAAGGTTGTCATCACCATTGACGTTTATCCTGACGACTTCTACCGCCGCTTCTTCGAGGCGCTCATGAATGACCCGCCCGAAGGGATCGATCTTAAAAAGATCGGTCTCGCTTATGAGGAAACGAAACGCTCAAACTACAGGGTTTTCAGGAAGGAATTTGATATATAAATATCTGCCTGGTCAAAGATCAGATTCGCTTTGTTCGCAGGCGGCATGGATAATAATATGACTAGAGACATGAAAATAAAACCTGCGAAAGCAGTGAAAATCACCCTCTACCGCTGGGCGGGAAAGTGGGGTCCCTTCCGCGTCAAAATTCCCTGTGGAGAGTGCGCTCTCACCAAAGACGTCATCCTCGATACGATGGAGACGGAACTGGCGGGTATCTCCGTGGAACTCGACATCCGCGAGTGGCTGTCCGAGTGGTGGCGGCCGCTGCTGAACGGCGGCTGGCATGCCCCCATCGTTCTGGTGGAGGGAAAGGTGATAAGCCAGGGGAGCGCGCTCAATCGGGGGCTCCTCACACAGGCGGTGATCGAAGTCCATTCAAGGTCTACTGAAATAGAAGGAAACCATCTCTTCGGAAAGGCAACCTGCCCCCATTGCAGGCGCGCTAAAGACTATCTCGAAAAGAAGGAGATCGACTATAGCTATCACGATGTAGTGAAAAGCCCACGTGCGCTTTACGAGATGCTGGCCAGGGTGAAGCCGATTGTAGGGCCAAAAACTCACATCACCGTCCCGCAGATATGGCTCGACGGAAGGTACGTAGGCGGCGCCGACCAGTTGAGCAACATTCTGCACCAGCCGGTGGAACCGAACCGAGACAGGGGACAGTGCTCGCTCTCGCCGGGAGAGAGGGTATAAGGCGTGACCCGCAGCTTTCAACGAACAAAGAGTCATGACTCTTTGTTATTAGGATGATGATGATAGGAATTGGTTGCGACAGCTTATCTCCATCCGATTGCCTTGCATCAACTGACGCGCTTTCTTTGACGATAATCCGTTGAAATTCACAGTTGATAAGTGGTAAAGTTCCAAATTCGATTTTGCTGAGAAGATTACCTGATGAAACTTAAAGAAGAAAAGAAAGCAGATTATAACCGCATTGCGCGTGAGAGGAACGCATGGCGGGAGAAAAATGCCTATTATCACGCGGAGCAGGAGAAGCTATTGCGCTTTATCGTTCCCGAAGGCAAAAAAGTTTTAAGTATCGGCTGCGGAACCGGTGCAACCCTTGCCAGACTGAACCCCTCAAAAGGGGTGGGCCTCGACTTCAGCGATGGGATGATCGCTATTGCCAAAAAGGAACATCCCAATCTTACATTTAAAGTAGATGATGCAGAAGCGCTGAAAGAAAAAGGGCGATACGAGTATGTGGTCATGTCCGATCTGGTGGGAGATCTGACTGATATCTGGCAAGCCTTCCGCGAACTCAGGAAGGTGACGGATAAAAACAGCCGTGTCGTGATTACATATTATAATTACCTTTGGGAGCCCATTCTAAGGATGGCGGAAAAGCTTGGGCTGAAGATGCCGCAGGATTATCAAAATTGGCTCTCTCTTGAAGACCTTGAAAACATTCTCTACCTGAATGGATATGAAGTGGTTAAAAAAGGGCGTCAACTTTTAATGCCTGTCCGGATTCCTTTTCTTTCAGGATTTATCAATAAATATCTCACTGTTCTGCCTTTTGTTAAACGGCTTTCTCTGGTTCACTATCTCGTTGCAAAAGAGAACCCCGATGGGCTGGGTGTGAGGGCGAGAAAGTGCAGTGTTTCCGTCATTATTCCATGCAGAAACGAAAGAGGGAATATTGCCGCCGCCGTAGAAAGGACTCCCGCCATGGGGAGCCACACCGAATTGATTTTTGTGGACGGTAATTCAACTGACGGTACGGTGGAAGCGATTGAAGATGCTATAGAGAAATTCAAGGGTAAGAAAGATGTGAGGCTGATTCACCAGATTCCGAAGGATTCTATGGCTCATGACCACAGGTCAGACCTGAAAACTCCGCCGAATAAGATGCTGAAACTAGGCAAGGGCGACGCCGTAAGGAAAGGTTTCGCTGCCGCCACAGGCGATATCCTGATGATTCTCGATTCGGACCTTACCGTTCCGCCGGAAGAGTTGCCTAAATTCTACGATGCCATTGTAAATGGAAAGGGTGAGTTTATTAACGGCACGAGGCTGGTCTATCAGATGGAAAAACAGGCGATGCGGACGCTCAATATTTTTGGGAATAAATTTTTTAGCTGGCTTTTTACATGGCTGCTCGATCAGCGGATCAAGGATACGCTCTGCGGCACAAAGGTCCTTCTTAAAAAGGATTATGAGAAAATTGAGGCCGGGCGGAGTTATTTCGGTGATTTCGATCCCTTCGGCGACTTCGACCTTCTTTTCGGCGCTGCCAAGCAGAATCTCAAAATCACCGAAGTACCAATTCGCTACAAGAGCCGGACCTATGGCGACATCAAAATTGAAAGGTTCAAACACGGCCTTATTCTTCTCAAGATGAGCTTCATTGCATTCAAGAAGCTGAAACTGCTTAAATAATAGTGTTCTCTTGTTTTTCCAGATTAAACGATGAAATCAAAGTGGATTGAGCATCTTCCTATTGCGGCAATAACCCTCTTCAGTCTTTTCTGGTTTCGGCTCCCTTTTTACAACAGCGATGCAGGAACGCTCACTTACGACAGCGTTTTTTTTCTCAAGATGGCCTATCATCTTGTTCACTTCGGTGAGTTCGGCTGGATAGGGTTTCATGAACCCTGCTTCTACTCCATTTTGGTCGCCATTTTTTCTTTTTTTAGCAGCACATTTCTTAATGCAGGCATCCTGGTCTCCAGGATCTCTGTTCTTCTTCTCATCTTCATAACCTATCTTTTGTCGAAGGAGTTCTTTAATAAACGTGTCGCTGTCGCTTCAGCCCTTTTACTCGCCTCCATGCCTCATATTTATGTGATCTCTAATGCGGCAATGTCGGAATCTCTTTATGCGTTGCTCCTCACTCTGTCCGTCTATCTCCTTTGGAAAGCCTACCGTCAAAGGACTCTGTTCCTCAGTATTGCCACAGGAGTGAGCTTCTCACTCGCCTACCTGACGCGATCTGAGGGGCTTTTCATCATGCTCTTTCTCCTGGTTACACTTGTATTTGCCGGATGGAAAGAAAAAAGCGTACATCTAAAACCGCTTGTTCTTGTAGCTGTTACTTTTCTTATAATTTCCACCCCTTATTTTTTCTACTTAAAGTCACATTACGGCCACTGGACGATAGGAACAAAAACCAGTTCCATTTATTTCTGGGTCAGGGAGAAGGTCTTCCATGACCCGGACCCGGACAAAACAGAGTGGAACCTTTCGCCTGAAGGTGAGCTTAATATGATATCCATGACATCGAAGGATGTTATCGGGTATTGGTTAAAGGACCCGGAAAGGAGCATCCGCGCTTATTTAAAAAACCTGAAAGAGGAAATCCCCGGTTTTATTCCGAAATCGTCCATAACCTATCATTATCCCCAGGTTTATCCCGTTTATTTTGCAATTCCTCTCATTATTGGACTGTTGATCAGGCTGAAGGAAAAAAGGTTTGAGGTGAGAGACGTCTACCTCCTGACGCCTTTTTTGATTCTTTTCATATTCCCTCTCCTCACAGGAGGTTGGTGGCGCTATCTTGTAAATTATCTCCCTCTCTTTACCGTCCTTGCCGCAAAGGGGTGGGATGAAACCGTTAATAAGGCGACGAGCCATGAAACCTCTGAATTGGAAGAGCAAAGAAAAAAAATGATGGAGGCCTTTTTTTGGCTCCCTCTGATTGCCGTCGCGCTTTATCATTTTTCCTTTGTAATGAGTCCGTCAAAGGCTGAAACACCTAAAGACGTTGTTGCCGTAAATAGCGAAAAACAACTCGTCTCGGAGGAACGAAGAAAGGCTGCCCTATGGGCGAATAAACGCTTCCCTGAGTACTCGAACTATATGGCGGATTGGACCCGTTTACCCTACTATCTTGAGGGGAGGTGGACGCCGAAACCTGATGCTCCCCTGGATGAAACAGTTAAATATGCAAAGAAATATTCCGCCGATTATATAGTTTTTGAAACAAGTGATGAAAATATTTACCGTTGGTTTCGCAGGTTGAAAAGGCGTGATCTGGTATATTCGGACGCCTACATAAGTACAAACATCTATTATTATGCCCTTTTTATGAAGGTGAAAAAATGATTCCATCCTCTTTGCCCACCTGGAAAAACTTCAAATTCAGTTCGCGAGTCTAGGCAGATGGCAAGACTTCTTTTGGTACAATCTCTTTTCGTTGAGCAGTTCGGAATAATGACCCTTTCGGCTGTTGCAAAAGAAAAAGGGCATGACGTTCTGCTGGCGATCGGTTCCGACAGTCATATTCTAGAAAAAGCGAGGGAATTCAAACCCCATGTGGTGGGGTTTAGCGTGCTTACAGGTTACCAGAAGAGGTATCTTACCTTAGGTAAAGAACTCAAAAAACTCGGACACCCAACACCGCTGGTTCTGTTTGGCGGACCTCACGCAAATTTTTTCCCGGAAATTATCATGGAGGACGGCGTCGATATTGTTTGCCGCGGTGAAGGAGAGGGCGCTTTGCTGGACATTCTGGACATTGTCGATGAGGGGAAAAATGATTTCCAGGGAATAAAAAACCTCGCTTTAAAGCAGGACGGTAAAGCGGTGATAAATCCACTGAGACCTCTCGTCGATGTGGATACGCTGCCTTTCCCCGACAGGGATATTTATAAAAATTACCCTACTATTCATGATTCGGATATGGTTACCTTTATTGCCAGCCGGGGTTGCCCTTTCGATTGTTCCTTCTGCTTCAACAAGGATATGGTAGAGATGGTGAAAGGTCTCGGCTCATGGGTCAGGTTCAGAAGCGTCAATGATATGATCAGGGAGATTGAAGTCGTCAGCAGGCATAAAGAGATCAACTTTATCGATTTTCATGATGATACTTTTATACTGAAAAAGAGTTGGCTTTTCGAGTTTTTAGAGGCCTATTCGAAAAAGTTCTCTATCCCTTTTGCCTGTCAAATCAGGGCTGACCTGCTGACCCTCGAAATGGCGGAAGCACTTAAAAAGGCGGGGTGTACCCGAGTGAGCTTTGGCCTTGAATCTGGCGATGAAAGGCTTAGAAACCTGCTTTTAAAAAAACAGTTATCAGACGACCAGATTCGTGAGACGACTTCTATCCTGAACCGCGTGGGCATCCCTTTTTTTACTACCAATATGATGGGGCTGCCGGGAGAAACACTTGAAGAGACATTCAAGACGTTGAACTTCAATATTGAGATAGGCGCCACATGCGCGTGGATTAGTCTTTTTCAACCCTTCCCAGGCACGGAACTCGCCGATTATTGCCTTAAAAAAGGATATTTGGACAAGCCGATCAGCACCGATGAGCCGGTAGACACCCACACTACCAGCTTGCTCAATCAGCCAGACATCGATAAAATTGTGAGATTACAAAAATTTGTTTATATTGCCATTCGCTTCCCCTCAACACTGCCCATAATAAAGTGGCTTATTAATTACGATTTTCCCAGAACCTATTATTATATCCATCGAATTTCCTATCTGATATTTTATTACCGCCATGCATACCAGACAAGTTGGCCGGAAACAATCAAACATGCATGGATTGCCTGGCGGCATTATCGGTAAAATGGCATTTTCTGTAGAGAAACAAATAATCCTGCTTTATGATTCCACTGGCCTTTTTCCTGTCCGGCCATATATAATCCACAGGTTTTAAAAATCAAGGAGATCAACTCTGATGAATAAAGGTGAAACAATACATGGGTTCCTCTGTGAACAGGTGGAGCCTCTTGAAGACCTAAGAGCAACTTTGATGCGCCTCAGGCATACAAAGACGGGCGCCGAAATGATCCACCTGGCGAACGAGGATGAAAACAACCTTTTCTCCGTCGCTTTTCGCACCACACCAATGGATTCGACGGGCGTGGCCCATATACTCGAACATACGGCACTCTGTGGCTCTGAGAAGTTCCCTGTGAGAGACCCTTTTTTCTCGATGCTGAAGCGAAGCCTCAACACCTTCATGAACGCGCTTACGGCGAACGACTGGACCATGTACCCTTTTTCCACGATGAATGAGAAGGATTTTTATAATCTCCTCGATATTTACCTGGACGCCTCTTTTTTTCCGAATATCCGTGAACTCAGTTTCAAGCAGGAAGGGTGGCGGCTCGAATTTGAAGACATGGCCGATTCGGACTCGCCCCTCCTTTTTAAAGGAGTCGTCTATAACGAGATGAAAGGGGCCATGTCGGACCCGAATTCACTCATGCACCGGCGGATGCAGATGGCGCTTTATCCCTCCACCACCTACCATTACAACTCCGGCGGAGAGCCCGCCGATATCCCGGATCTTACATGGGAGAATTTGAAGGCATTTCACGCCCGCTACTATCACCCCTCCAATGCCAAATTCTTCAGCTATGGAAATTTTCCATTGGAGAAGCATCTTTCTGTAATTGACGAGCGGGTGCTGTCGCGTTTCGAGCAAATCGACGTCAACAGTGCCGTGGGAGAGGAGCCGCGCTATGATTCGCCGAGAATGCAAGAATTCGGCTATCCCGTGGAAGCTGATACGCCGAAAGAGGAATTGAGAAAAAAGGGTTTTGTTTCGCTCTCCTGGCTTGCCTGTCCGGCGACCGACCCCTTCGAGGTCTTCTCACTCAACATCCTCTCCAGCCTGTTTCTCGGCAGCCCGGCAGCCCCTCTATACAAGGCGCTTCTCGATTCGAAACTCGGTTCTCAACTGGCGCCGGGGACCGGCTATGACGACGAAAATAGGGAGACCTGCTTTGCTGCGGGCCTTCAAGGGGCCGATGTGGATGACGCTGAAAAGATCGAGGTGATTATTCTCGATACTCTGGGCAAGCTCGCAGAGGAGGGCTTTCCAGAAGAGCGCGTCGAGGCGGTAATTCACCAGATAGAGTTCGGTAATAAGGAGGTGGTGGGGAATTACTATCCCTATGGCCTCAACCTTCTCTTCCGGCTTTTCGGCTCTTGGGTGCATGATGCCGATCCCGTGGCGCCCCTTCTCATCGACAAGCAGGTGGAAAGGCTTAGGCGGGAACTTAAATCGGGCTCTTTTTTTCAGGATAAAATCAGGCGCTATTTTCTCGATAACTCCCACCGCGTCAGGGTGGTCCTGAAGCCGGACCCGGATATGGGAACAAAGGAGGCTGAAAAGGAAGCAGACCGGCTTCGCGAAATCAGGTCTAAACTTTCAAAGGAAGACGTTGAAAAGATTCTTTCCGACAGCAAGGCGCTCGAAAAGGAGCAAGAAAGTGATGAGGATATCGAATGCCTCCCAACGCTCGAGCTCACGGATATCCCGGCAACTTCGCCACGTGTAGAGTACGAAAAGAAATTCCTGGATGGTCTCGAGACCTACTGGTTCGATCAACCGACGAACGGGATCAGCTATTTCAGCGCTTTAGTAAAGGTAGATGCAGTGCCGCTCGAACTGAAACCTTATGTGCCGCTCTTTTGTTCACTCCTCACGAAAATCGGTGCGGGGGGGCTTGATTATATAAAAATGGCAGAGAGGATAGAGGCCCATACGGGTGGGATAGGCGTCGGTGCAAGCGTTTGGGAGTCGCTTGATAGTCTGGACCGTTACGACGAGATCGTGGAGTTTAGTGGCAAGGCCCTCGTTAGGAATCAGGGAGAACTATTCAATATTCTCGGGGACATCTTTAACTCGCCCGACTTCGGGGATTTGAGCAGACTCCATACACTCATAGGCCAGATAAAAACATCGATGGAAAATTCCGTGCCCGGCGCCGGTCACAGCTATGCCAGAGGGCTCGGGGCGAGGCACCTAACGGCCGCTGCAATGCAGCGAGAGAGTTGGTTCGGTGTTGGTTATCTCCATCTGCTGAGAGAACTGGCGAGTCTGAAAGAAAATGAACTCGACGGCCTGGCCGACAAAATGGAGTCCTTGGCTGGTATCCTTCTCAACCGCTCAACAATGAAGCTCTCCGTTGTAACGGAAGCGCGTTATTTCGATTCCATGGAAGAGCCGATGGCTCTTTTTTTAAAGAGTTTGGACGAAAAAGAGGACTCAGTCAGGCCACCTCTCGAATTCAATCCCGGGACCTCCATGGAAGGGTGGAGCACCAATGTGCCTGTCTCCTATGTAGCGAGCGTGTTCAGGACCGTACCGTACAGCCACCCCGATTCTACAGCGCTCCTGGTACTCTCAAAACTCCTCCGTGCCTGCTATCTCCACCGGGAGGTAAGGGAAAAGGGGGGAGCATACGGCGGTTACGCATCCTATTCCTCATCTGAGGGGCTTTTCTCCTTCCTTTCATACCGAGATCCTCACCTTGAGAGGACGCTCAAGGTTTATGATGAAGCGGTAGACTGGGTCCTTAAAGGGGATTTCAGCGACGAAAACCTGAAAGAGGCCATTCTCTCCACCTTCTCGGAGATCGACAAGCCGCTTTCACCGGCGGGGAAGGGGGACCGCGAGTTTACTGCCATCCTGAGAGGGCTCACCTTTGAGGTGCGCCAAAAGAGGCGCGAGGCAATTCTCGCTCTCGATAAAAAGAGTCTCATCAATGTTGCTGGAAAATATTTAAAAGACGGCGAGAGTTCAAAGGCTGTGGCTGTTGTCTCTAACAGCCAACGTCTAGAAGAGGCGAATAACCATTTAAAAAACAAGGGTCTTGAAATTCACGTCCTATGAGTGAAGTCGAATTTGAGACTTTCAATATCTTCATAAAAGGCGTGCAGATTAAAATTCCCTTTCACATCTATTCCCGTGACGCCACAATTTTTTGATCGGTATTCTTGCTCATCATTCTCTAGATTTCATCTCTAGATTTCATCTCTAGATTTCATCTCTAGATTTCTTATTGACACGGCATTTTAAGTATACTAGCATGTCACATTAAAGTGCCAAGCCGCCAGCGAGGATCGGAGGTCAAGCCACGGGTCTTGGGTAAGCAGCATTGGGAAGATACTATGGGCAAATAATAAAGACAGCCGGATTGCCAGAAGCGCAATGATTCATCATTGTGTATAGGCGCCCGGTTTTTTGTTTTTAGATGGGATTACAGGATTTTAAATGCACGACCCAAAAAAATATTTCTATGAAGTAGTCTTTATCTGCTTCATCTAAAGCTAAAACCGAAGGAGGGAAAAGAATGAAGACAAAGTGTGCAGGGGGCAGAGAGCAGGATGCAGGAAGAAAACAGGGTTTTTCTGATAACTGCACCCTGAAAACTGATAACTTTGCAGTCTCCGGTTTAGTGTTGACGGTTTTAACGCTGGGCATTTTGTGGGTGTCTCCGGTTTTAGCCGGCAACCTCGATTCTCCCGGCCCGCCCGGATCGGGCAGCGGGATGCCGACCTTGCAAGGGGTTTATGGCCGGCTAGATACTGGGGCTTTCCTGAATGTTTCTGGCAGTTTTGCCGGACCTGCCGCCGGGCCGGGGGCTACGGGTGTTACCCTTAACAATATATAACCTCCGTTCTGCCCCAGCCGGACAATGTAAGCGGCCTTGCGCCTTCGGAGGCTATGAGCGGCAAGACCTTCTGGGGTTTAAAATCAGGCACATGGGGGCCGCAAACGGGAACGCTGGCCACGCAGACCCTTTCAAATACAACAAGCGCGGTAGCCGCTGGATACTACGACGTCACCGATCTTACGACTGTAGATTCCGAACTCGTTAAGGGCAACATCAAAAGCGGCGCCACCATATTTGGGGTGGCGGGTGATTCTAATGTTGCCGATACAAGCACGGGCAACGCCCTAGCCTGGGAGATACTTAGCGGCAAAAAAGCCTGGGTTAACGGGAGCGAAGTGACTGGGGATATGCCGACTAACACCCTTTCGGGCGCATCCAATGCGGTATCTGCCGGGTACTACACCATGACAAACCTTACAACGGTAGATGCTGATCTTGCCACAGCCAACATCAAAAGCGGCGTGACCATCTTCGGTGTGGCGGGTGATTCGAGCGTTGTCGATACAAGCAGCGGCACTGCCTCGGCAGAGGACATCCTGATTGGGGAAACAGCATTTGTTAACGGCAGTACGATTACAGGTACGCGCTATGCTTCCCCCCCGGCGTTGGTTGCGGCAACAATGGAAAATTACAGTTCCTATGCAACTGGAGATGACGGTAATTTGAGATATGGAGTCTCTTCACCGAGTCCCCGTTTCACCGACAACAATAATGGCACTGTGACGGACAACCTGACGGGGCTCATCTGGTTAAAAAATGCGTATTGCGTAGGCGCAACTAGAGTTTGGGCAACCGCCTTGACTGATGTAGCCAGTTTGAATAGTGCAGGCACAATGAATTCGAATGATTGTGATGACACCAGCAATGGGGGCAGCTATCAAACCGACTGGCGCCTGCCGAACAGGAAGGAGTTGAAGAGCCTCATCGATGCAAGTAAATATAACCCCGCCCTGCCGGCAGGCCATCCCTTCACCTCTGTTCAGGCGTCCTACTACTGGTCGGCTACTACCTATGCCAGCAGTAGTGCCAACGCCTGGGTCGTCCGTTTGGTCAACGGCGGCGTGTACAACTACAATAAGACAAGCACCTACTACGTATGGCCCGTTCGCGCAGGACAGTAGGTTATTTGACCCTTTGATTATTTGGTTTTTAAACTATGGCGCAATATGAACATCTGCCTATATGCCGGAAGGCATTTGATATAGATTAGCCACGAAGACACTAAGGCTCTAAGAAAAGATTTAAAGATAGAAATAAATAAAAAAACTTAGTGTCTTTGTGCCTTAGTGGCAGATATATTCTTTATTAAGACCACGAAGACCAAGGAAGAGATTTGAAGTATAAAGCACTGACGGAAAGAGAAGAAGAGATAGGAAAAGGAGTTGTTGATGCTGCTTTTTCAGTTCACAAGGAATTAGGGCCAGGTCTATTGGAGAGGGTTTATGAGGTATGTTTTTGCCATGAGCTGTCTAAGAGAGGTTTTTTAAACGAGAGGCAAATTGATATACCAATCGTCTATGACAGTATAACCTTTGAAGAAGGT
Source organism: uncultured bacterium (assembly GCA_965372635.1). GTDB lineage: Bacteria > Desulfobacterota > JADFVX01 > JADFVX01 > JADFVX01 > CBDVDA01. The sequence goes on from CBDVDA010000023.1 coordinate 12,101, forward strand.
CTTCGGCTGGATGTATTGGTGGAAGAGTGCGTCATTTGTGAACTCAAGGCTGTGGATACAATAAATCCTGTATGGGAGGCCCAGTTGTTAAGTCACCTGAAGCTTACGAAGAAGAGACTCGGATTTTTAATAAATTTCAATGTACCGTTAATCAAAGAGGGCATTAAAAGAATGGTCTTATAAACTTTAGGCCACAAAGGCACTAAGACCCTAAGGAAAGAATTAATAATATAAAGCATAGATGAAAAGAGAAGAAGAGACTGTAAACCCTGCATTAAAGAGTTATCTTATAAACTTTGTGTCTTTGTGCCTTTGTGGCGATAACAATATAAAAATCATATTCGGGGAGGAAAATAAAGATGTTTAGAAAAATAATATTATTTGCAGTGATTATGGCGTCAATCACAGGTGTCGCTGAGGCAGGGTCTGTCAACTTGTCGGCCACAATGGCAAACTACACTTCCTATGCAACAGGTGATGACGGTGATCTGAAGAAGGGAGTTGCCTGGCCTGAACCCCGTTTCACCGACAACAGCGATGGGACTGCGACGGACAACCTGACGGGGCTTGTGTGGCTGAAGAACGCGTATTGCGCAGGCGCAACTAGAAATTGGGCAACTGCGTTGACTGATGTGGACAGTTTGAATAGCGCCGGTACGATGAATTCCGTTGATTGCGGCGACACCAGCAATGGAAGCAGCCATCAAACCGACTGGCGTCTGCCGAACGTGAATGAACTGGAGAGCCTCATTGATGCAGGGGAATATTCCCCCGCCCTTCCGGCAGGGCATCCCTTCACCTCTGTTCAGGCGAACACCTACTGGTCGGCTACTACCAATGCCGGCATTAGTAACAGCGCCTGGGTCGTCAGTTTGGGCGTCGGCGTCGTGAACTACAGCCATAAGGCAAACGGCGTCTACGTATGGCCCGTTCGCGCCGGACAGTAGGTTAAAACAAAGGGTGCAGGCAAAGATAGAGCAGATTTTCCTGACAACTTATTCAATCATTTCTGAAAAATATCGTAGTCGTATATTTTATTATGATGACCAATATAACGGAGTTCGGCAAGATGGGCGCCTATAAATTTAAATACAATCCTGTAGCGGATATCAATCCTGAAGCTCCATACCTGATGTCCTTTCGGATGCAGCTTTTCTATCCGGAGAGAGGGGTGGAAGGGGTTGTCCTGAAAAAGTTCTGTCTTTTTAACGGCCTTTTTTTGAATAGGCTTGGGAAGTTTTTTAAAAAGTCTGTCGAAAGTTTCCGTTGTGGAAACATTCATCGATCAGTCATCGATCAGTTCGGCGAGGGAATTTCTCTTCGTAACCCTTCCCGCCTTATGGTCTTTTTCGGAGAGATCAAGTGTTTTTATAAAATCCTTCCGGTAAAGCCCTGCTGCATCGCAAAAAGATTCGAAGTTTTTTTTGTCTATTTCAAGATGAATGTTCTCAGGAGTTTCCTTGACAATAGTAGCTTTAAGTTTGCTGCCCATAATGTTACCTCAAAAAGTGCTTTTATTAACTATAGGATGAAGCCGGGGTGGAGTCAATGAAAAAGGGGCATGAAAAGGGGGCAGGAAGAAGACAAAGGGAACAGGGGACAGGGGACAGCAAGGGCGTAAGGTTTTACTGATAACTGCACCCTGACAACTTTATTTTTTCCAGTTGTCCAGTTTCAGATTTTCAATTCGGGAGAAGTGTTTGGTGTTGTTGGTAACAAGAACGAGGTTATTTGAAATGGCAATGCCTGCGACCAGAATGTCGGCGTCGGATATTATTTTGCCTGTTGATTTGAGTGATGCGTATATTGCGGATGCTTTTTCAATGGCGTCGTCTGCAATTGGCAGCATATCGTTTGCTGCACAGAACCTGTTGAAAAGCTCGATCTGTTTGTGCGCTTATTTTGCTTTAAGTCCCTTGAGGACTTCATATTTCTGGATGTGTGAGATGGTGAGACGTTTGTGTACGTTTATATACTCCGATGCCTGGCCTATGACCCTTTCATTTCCTTTGAAGAGTTCGGAGAGGATGTCCGTATCAAGCAGAGATGGCGGAAACATTGGTCAATCTCTCGAAAATTGGCTTCTGTCAAGGGCCACTTTTTCCACATCCTCCACGTCCTTAGATGAAAGACCATTATATATACCGGATGCAAGAGAGAGGATGTCAGAGGAGACTTCCGGGTCTTCCTCTATAGTGAGGGTGATTTTTTTATGCTCCTGTATATTGAGGGGATTGACGGGTTTTAAAACACCATCTTCGTATACGGCTTCTATTGTCCTGTGCATGGTTATTACCTCCTTAAGTTACTTCAAGGATAGCTGAATGCTCGGGGTTAAGTCAATGAACAAAGGGATAAACATTAAGGAGAAAGGGTGCAGGTTTCAGGGGGCAGGAAGGCCGCAGAGTTTTCCTGACAACTGCACCCTGAAACCTGATAACTTTATTACGCAGGAGGCAGAATTATGAAATCGAGAGGTAAGGGAATAATCGCCGTAGCGGCGCTGCTGCTGGGGTTGCTTTCGGCGGGGCCGGTTATGGCGGTAGCGCCCACTACTTACGGCAATATCATCGACACCGACAAATACGCCTGGAGCGAAAACGCCGGATGGATAAACTTCCGGCCCTCCTACGGCGGCGTCACCGTTTATGACGACTACCTCTCTGGCTACGCCTGGGCCGAAAACATCGGCTGGATAAAGCTTGGACATGATTCTGGTCCTTATCTTAATACACTTCCCAATAACTGGGGCGTCAACAAAGACGGTTCCGGCAATCTCTCGGGCTACGGCTGGAGCGAAACCGTAGGCTGGATAAACTTCAACCCCACAGCCAGCCAGGTCACCATCGATCCGGCCACAGAGGTATTCGACGGCTATGCATGGAGTGAGAATGTGGGCTGGATAAGCTTCAAGGGGACGTCGCCCGACTACGGCGTCATTGCAGACACGATAGCGCCCGACCCGCCATCTACACCCGACATGACGGCGGATACAGACAGCGCGTTCGATACGGACAATATAACGAACGACACGACGCCCAGCTTTACGGGAACAGCAGAGACGGGCGCTACAATTAACCTTTATTCGGATGATCCCATTGCCGACACCCTTATGGGCAGCACAACGGCCACAGGCGGCAATTGGACCATAACGGCCTCTGCTCTCAATTTAGGAATGCACAGCATTACAGCCAAAGCTGTCGATTCGGCCGGAAATATAAGTGATCCGTCATCGAGCATATCAGTAACCATAGATACGTCCATTGATATTGCCGCATTGCCCGCCTTCGGCACCTACACAGCGGCGCAGAATGTAACCCTGTCGGCAGAGGAGACGGCTACAGTCTATTACACCCTTGACGGCACTACGCCTACCTATCCCGTAAGCGGAACCACGCAGACAGGAGCTTCGCCTGCGGCAGTTAACCTTTCTGCCGATACAACACTTAAATTCCTCGCCCGTGACACGGCGGGAAATGAAACTTCCGTTATTACGGAGCAGTATTACTTCGACCTCGATGCAGACGGACTGCTCGACAGTTGGGAAGAATCGACCTTCGGTAATATTTCTTCTACCGACAATCCTGTTGCCGATGCCGATGGCGATGGACTCACAACCCTGGAGGAGTACCGTCTTGGTACAGACCCTCAGACGGATAACGCAGAGCTAACCGATGAAGATGGCGATAATCTGCCTGATAGCTGGGAGATCGCCTTCTTCGGCAGCACCTCCGTCGATCCCTTTGCTGATGGCGATGGCGACGGCATAACGAATATCCGGGAGTACTACCACGCTATCGACCCGACCATCGATAATGCCGATACAGGTCAGGTTGCCGATTCGGACGGTGACGGCGTCCCCGATGATGTGGAAAAGGCGAATGGTACCGATCCCGATGTTGCCGATGGAACGTCCGACCCTGATGGCGACGGTCTCACCAACCTGGAAGAGTACTATCTCGGTTCCGGAGCAAATGAAGACAACCGCCTCATGACCGACACGGACAACGACGGTATCCCCGACCGTGTAGAGATTGCGGCAGGGCTCGACCCCTCCTTTACCGACGATAGTTCAATCTATATCGACTACATGAACGGAATGCTCGGCATGTCAACGGATAGCACTGACGGCGATACGATACCCGATCTTTGGGAGGCTGCCAACGGCCTCGACCCGACTGCCGACAATAGCCTGATCGACAGTGACTTTGACGGCATTACCGATCTTGCCGAATATGTCGCCGGATCAAACCCGATGGTCAACCTGCCGCCTGCTGCCGTGGAGATTACCACAGCAAACGGTGCTGTTTTCGGAGTGGCCGATACGGTTATGATCGCATTCAACGTCACCACCGACCCGGAAGGGCAGGATGTGACTTACAGTGCAAAACTTTATGAAGGGTTCGATACGGGAGCCGAGCCGCTTGAGACAGACGGTGCAGTTACACCTGGAGGCGGCTACAGTCCGGCCTATGCGCTGGCAGAAGATACGATCTACACGGTAGTGATTACGGCAAGTGACGGTCTGGTCACGTCGCCCGTAACGACCAGCAGTTTTGTCGTTTCAGAGGGCACAATCGCTGGAGACAGTGATTACAGCGGGCAGGTGGATGGCTATGACCTCATAGTAATGTCTGTCGTCTTTGGAAAGAGTAGCGGCGATCCGGCCTTCAATGCATTTGCCGACTTGAACGATGACGGAATTATAGACGGTTCGGATCTGGCCATGCTTGCAACTAATTTCGGCCTTTACCGGCCTTAAGGGAGGAGAGAATGAATAAGATGATTAAGATTATAACGACGGCATTCTTCATGACGGCCCTTGCGGCTTGCGGCGGCAGCGGAACTAGCGGGCCTTCTTATACGGCGGACTTTACGGCAGCCGGTGGAGGCGGGGCGCAGAGTGTGACATTGCAGAAAAACAGCGTAAGCGGTGCGACGGTTTACGTAAACATAGTTGTGACGGAGGTGAGCAACCTTTACGGGGCGGACATCAAGCTGAGCTATGATCCCGCCAAGGTGAAGTGGGGCGGAAGCTACCAGGCGGGGACAGTCCTTGAGGCGAGCGGTACGGTGAACTACCTTGTCGGCCTCGACGGCGGCAGTGAGGGGACGGTGGTTGTGGGCGCTTCCCTTCAGGGTGGGGCGACGCCTGTCAATCCTGCCACGGGAGTGCTCGTCACCATCCCCTTTACGGTGATTGCAACGGGCGCTTCAGCCATCGACTTTGCTGTTGCCGATCTTTACGACAGCGCGCCTTCCGGCGTCACCGTTTCTTCCATGTCGGGTGGGACGATGAGCGGAGTCTGATTTCAGTTCGGACCAACAGGTTTAAATATGAGGCGGGCCGAATGGCCCGCCTTTTTTATTTGACGCCGGATTGGCCCATCATTTTCCTTGACAGATTCATCATTTATGGTAAAATACACAGCTTTTAAAAGCATAGCTTTACCCGCTTGAGAACGGTGCGTGTCTGCAAGGGGAAGGCGCGTTGGGTTTTTTTATTTATTAAATTCCCGGCATCATGAGTGAAGCAGGCGCGTAGCTCAGGGGGAGAGCGCTGCCTTGACAAGGCAGAGGTCGGCGGTTCGAAACCGCCCGTGCCTACCATGAATTCGAGGAGAGGCATCGTGCAAAATGCCCTGCGACGCCTCTTTTTTGCATCTTACGAGAGTTGACGAATTGGAAAAGATAAAGGTTACACTGCCGGACGGTTCGGTAAGAGAAGTCGAAAAGAGTACAACCATCGGCGAGGTTGCCTTTTCTATTGGTCAGGGGCTCGGCAAGGCGGCTGTTGCAGGGAAGGTAGGCGGTGAGTTAGCCGATCTATCAATGCCGCTTGAGGACGATGTGGATCTCGCCATCGTCACGTTAAAGGACGATGAGGGGCTTGAGGTTTTTCGTCACACCTCATCCCATATTATGGCGCAGGCCGTTCAGGAACTCTATGACGGCGTGAAAGTGACCATCGGACCTGTTATAGCCGACGGTTTTTATTACGACTTCGACTATGACAAGCCCTTTACGCCGGAAGATTTTGAAAAGATCGAGGCCAAAATGGCCTCGATTATTAAGGAAAACCTCCCTCTTGAGAGGGAAGTCGTCTCGAAAGACGAGGCGATAGCGCTCTTTGAGAAGATGGGTGAGACCTACAAGGTCGAACTCATTGAAACGATTGGAGACGATCATGTCTCCCTTTACCGTCAGGGAAGCTGGGTGGATCTCTGTAAGGGGCCTCATCTTCCCTCCACGGGGCGTGCCAAGGCATTCAAACTGCTCAGCGTAGCGGGGGCCTACTGGCGGGGCGACGAGACGAAGCCCATGCTCCAGCGGATATATGCAACCGCCTTTCCCTCAAGCAAGGAGCTTACGGCCCACCTTGAGCGGATTGAAGAGGCGAAGAAGCGGGACCACAGGAAGCTCGGCAAGGAACTCGAACTCTTCGAGATAAACGAAGAAGCGGGCGCCGGGCTGGTCATCTATCACCCCAAAGGGGCCATGCTCAAATACCTGCTCGAAGAATTCGAGAGGCAAGAGCATCTGAAGCGGGGCTACCATATGGTGCAGGGGCCGCAACTCCTCAAAACGGACCTCTGGAAAAAGTCGGGCCACTTCGATAATTATCGGGAAAATATGTACTTTACCGAGGTGGATGAAACCGGTTACGGCGTGAAGCCGATGAACTGCCTCGCTCACATGATTGTTTTTGGGTCGAAGATCAGGAGCTACCGCGATCTTCCGCTCCGTTATTTCGAACTCGGCACCGTGCACCGGCACGAAAAATCGGGCGTTTTGCACGGTCTTATGCGGGTGAGAGGGTTTACGCAGGACGATGCCCATATCCTCTGTACGCCGGAGCAGTTGAGGGATGAGATCAAAGGGGTCATCGATTTTATCCGCTACGTGATGGGAGTTTTCGATTTCCCCTTCAGACTTGAAGTGAGTACGCGTCCCGAGAAATCGATCGGTTCCGACGAAGACTGGGAGAAGGCTACTTCGGCGCTCACCGACGCACTGGACGCGATGGAGCTGGAATACGAGATCAATGAAGGGGACGGTGCTTTTTACGGCCCCAAGATCGACGTTAAACTGAGGGATTGCCTGGAGAGGGAATGGCAGTGCGCTACTATTCAGTGCGATTTTACCCTGCCCGAACGGTTCGATCTCAGTTATGTTGGCGCAGACGGGGAGAAACACCGTCCCGTCATGATTCACCGGGTCATCCTCGGGTCGATTGAGCGCTTTATCGGCGTACTCATCGAGCACTTTGCAGGCGCTTTTCCTGTCTGGCTCGCGCCGGTTCAGGCTATAATTATAAATATTACGGACAACCAGCAGGCATTTGCGAAAGAAGTGGAAGCGAAATTAAAGGCCGCCGGTGTTCGCGTTGAAAGTGATTACAGAAATGAAAAACTCGGCTTCAAAATAAGAGAAGCTCAACTGCAAAAAATCCCTTACATGCTCGTCGTAGGGGATAGAGAGATGGCCGACGGCGTGGTTGCGCCGAGAATGCGGTCCGGCGAATCCGTCGATCCCATGACGCCTGAGGCGTTTGTAGAGTACATAAAGAAGGAAAGTGAAATAGTAACGAAGTGATGAGAGAGGAGGAGCGGTCATAATTAAAAACAGAAGAGGTTTCGTTCCAAATTCGAAAGACAAAACGAATATAAACGAGAACATCAGGGCCCGGGAGGTGCGGGCCATCGATGCCGATGGCGAACAACTCGGCATCATCCCCCTTGAAAAGGCCCTAACCGAGGCGCGGGAGAGTGGCCTCGATCTCGTCGAGATAGCCGGCAATGCCGACCCGCCGGTCTGCAAAATCATGGATTACGGCAAGTATAAGTATGAAATGAGCAAAAAGGCGCATGAGGCGAAGAAGAAGCAGTCCGTCGTCGTGTTGAAAGAGATCAAGATACGGCCCAAGATCGACGAGCATGACTACCAGTTCAAGATCAAACATGCGAAGCAATTTTTGGGCGAAGGGAATAAGGTCAAGATCAGCATCGTCTTCAGGGGGAGAGAGATGGCCTACATGGACAGGGGCCGCAAGATACTCGACAGGGTGGCAGAGGAAGTGAAGGAAGAGGCGGTCGTCGAATTTCTCCCCAAGGTGGAGGGCCGGAACATGTTTATGATGCTCGCGCCGACGAAAAAAGACAAAAAATAAGAAACTCGAAAATTCTGGAGGATTTCAAATGCCTAAGATTAAGACAAACAGAGGCGCGGCCAAGCGCTTTAAAGTAACGGCCAAAGGTAACGTGAAGAGACAAAAGGCGAATGCCAATCATATCCTGACGAAGAAATCGCAAAAAAGGAAGCGGAATTTCAGGCAGGATGGAATGGTTGCACCCGCCGATAAGCAGGGAATACTCAGACTGCTTCCCTACGCGTAAATCGCATAAGCAGTACGTACAAATTAAAGAGATAAAGGCCATCTCAGAGGAAGACGCCTGAGCGGCTGCATACTTAAAGAGGAGTTGAAACGATGTCAAGAGTAAAAAGAGGTTGCAAGGCAAGGCGCAGGAGAAATAAGGTATTAAAGCTGGCCAAAGGGTACAGGGGGGCAAGGAGCAAACTTTTCAGAACCGCCACAGAGGCAGTTGATCGTGCTCTCGCCTATGCCTATACAGGACGAAAATTAAAGAAAAGGGATTTCAGGAAGCTCTGGATCGCCAGGATCAATGCGGCCGCTAGGATGAATGGTCTTTCCTACAGCAGGCTCATAGACGGTCTTAAAAAGGCGGCTGTTTCGCTCGACAGGAAGGTGCTCGCCGATCTCGCTGTTCACGATCCGAAGGGGTTCGCGGCAGTTACCGATATGGCAAAAAGCGCAGCAAAAGCCTAAAAGGCGATGCTGAACGATCTGCTCGAAAACCTGGATGCCTTTCGGGCCGATGCAGAAGAGGCGATAACGCGCGCCCTTTCCGAGGCCGAACTTGAGGAGACGAGAGTCGCCTATCTCGGCAAAAAGGGTAAGATCAGTGAAATCCTGAAAAAAGTCGGAGCCCTTAGCGCAGAGGAGAGGCCGAAACTCGGCCAACGTGCCAACGCAATAAAAGGGCAGATCGAAGCCGTTCTTACTGGAAAAAAAGAGGACCTTTCACGCAAACAGCGAGAGGAACAACTGCTAAGCGAGAAACTCGACCTCACCCTTCCGGGGCGACGAGTCAAAAAGGGTTCTCTCCATCCCGTCACTACCATCACTCACGAAATTGAACAGGCCTTCATCCCACTCGGTTTTACAGTCGAGGAGGGGCCTGATATTGAAAACGACTATTACAATTTCGAAGCCCTAAACATCCCGAAAGATCATCCTGCACGGGATATGCAGGATACGTTTTACCTGTCGGGCGAACATCTGTTACGTACACACACCTCACCTGTCCAGATACGGACCATGGAAAAATATTCCCCGCCCATGCGTGTTCTCGCACCGGGAACGGTTTACCGTTGCGATTCCGACGTAACTCATACGCCCATGTTTCACCAGGTGGAAGGGTTCGTCGTAGATAAAAAGGTTTCCTTCGCACAACTGAAGGGTCTACTGACCCTCTTTGTCCACACTCTGTTCGGTGAAGAAGTGGGCCTTCGTTTTAGACCGAGCTTTTTCCCTTTCACCGAACCGAGCGCCGAGATAGATATACAATGTGTTATCTGCGGTGGCAACGGTTGCCGCGTTTGCAAGGAGACAGGCTGGCTCGAAATACTCGGCGCCGGGATGATCGATCCTGAGGTCTTCAAATCGGTTGGTTATGACCCCGATGTTTATTCCGGCTTCGCCTTCGGCATGGGAGTCGAACGGATCGCCATGCTGAAGTACGGCATCAACGATCTACGTCTCTTTTTTGAAAACGATGTGCGCTTCCTGAAACAATTCTAATTAAGGTTTCCCTTTTGTCATGAAATTCAGTATTGACTGGTTAAAAAATTATATTGATATCGACATGGAGGCGGCTGAAGTTTCAGCGGTCCTCACCAACGCCGGTCTTGAGGTGGAAGGGATTGACTTTAAATCACTCGATTTTAAGGGAGTCGTTGCCGTTCGACTGGAGAAAGTTAGGCCCCACCCCGATGCGGACGGACTGATCGTCTGCGTCGCCAGAGAAAAAGATAACGTTTATGACGTTGTCTGCGGTGACAAGAACCTGCAAGAAGGCGATATCGTCCCTCTTGCCGCCCCTGGCGCTTCTTTGCCGGGCGGATTGGTGGTAGAGAGCAAAAGCGTACGCGGCGTCGTATCGGCGGGGATGTTCTGCTCCGAGAAGGAGTTGGGCCTCTCCGAAGATGGAGCAGGCGTCATGCTGCTTCCCGACGATACTTCTCCAGGAACCCAGCTTGACGAACTGCTCGGAGCATCGAGTGCGCTTCTCAAGATCGATACTGACGGGACGGGGAAGAGGACGGCAAAAGTGAATGACTTCAGCGATTCTATCTTCGAGGTGGGCCTTACGCCGAACCGGTCGGACTGTCTCAGCCTTTTCGGCTTCGCTCGTGAACTCTCCGCCCTGACAAGTGGGACTGCAAAAGAGCCGGTCATTAAAGTTGAGGAATCGCAAAGAGACGTAAAGAAAGATATTACCGTTGAAAACCAGGAGCCTTCTCTCTGCACCCGCTATACGGCACGGATCATAAAAGGGGTGACAGTTAAGCCGTCTCCTTTGTGGTTGAGAAGACGACTTGAGGCGTCCGGTGTAAGGCCGATCAACAATATCGTAGACGTTACCAACTATGTCATGATGGAGCTGGGTCAGCCGCTTCATGCCTTCGATCTTGCGAAGATAGGGGGCGGTAAAATCGTCGTTCGCCTCGCAAAAAAAGGCGATACACTCCTCACTCTGGATGATGTGGAACGGAAATTTGATGGCTACGAACTCCTTATTTGCGATGCTAATCGTCCCGTCGCTCTCGCAGGTGTCATGGGAGGTGAGAAGTCGTCCGTTTCTGAGACGACGACAGACATACTTATTGAAAGCGCTCATTTTGCACCGGAGACGGTGAGAAGGACGGCGAGACGGCTTGGATTACATACCGAGTCCTCCCACAGGTTTGAACGGGGCGTAGACCCCGAAGGGACGGTACGGGCTCTTGACAGGGCGGCTATGCTTATTAGTGAGCTTGCAGGAGGAGAGGTTTCTGCGGGCGTCGTTAACAGTTCCCCGGACCCGGTCAAAAGGGAAGCGATTCCTTTTCGACCTGAGAAATGCAGGGCAACTCTTGGCCTTCAGATCGACAATAACGAAATGACCGATTATTTCCGGGCGCTCGGCATGGCCGTAGAAGGGGAGGGGGAACGCTATGATGTGACTCCACCCTCTTACCGGGTTGATATCGAACGGGAGGTCGATCTTATTGAAGAGGTAGCCCGCCTGAAGGGATACAATGCCATTCCTGCTGATTATTCGCTTGGTGAAATGACTCATTCTTCGGGACAGCGCGGTTCTAACAGTCTTTACCCGGTGAAATCCTTTATGGCCGGGGCAGGGTTCGATGAAGTGCTAAACTATTCCTTTCTCTCTCCTGCCGATATAGAGAGGCTGAATCTCCCCGAAGACTCACATCTTAAAAACGGGGTCAAGCTGTTGAACCCAATTTCAGAGGACCTCTCCCTTATGAGGACAACCCTTCTGCCGGGATTGCTGAATACGGTTTCCCTGAATATGAACCGGCAAGTCAAGGATTTAAGGCTCTTTGAGACAGGTACGGTCTTTAGCCATAAAGAGGATGGCTACGGAGAGAGACATCGTCTTGCGGCGGTCATCTCCGGGGATAGGAGACCTCTCCTTTGGCGAGGGGAAAGCGATCTCTACGATTTGAAGGGATGTCTCGAAAATCTCCTTGATTTGCTGGAGGTTAGGGATTATACTTTTGTGAATTCCGATGATCTTGAGTTCGGCCACCCCGGACGGAGTGCTCGCGTCTTTTCCGGTAGTCTGGAAATCGCCCGGATTTGCGAAGTAGATCCTTCAATTAGTGAAAACTTCGATATCGATGGCCGGGTTGACTATTTTGATCTTGATCTCGATGCCCTGAAAACTCTTCCACGGGCCGAAAAGTTTTTTAGTGAGATAGCGTCCTTTCCCTATGTAGAGCGGGACGCCGCATTTCTCGTGGATGAGAGTCTTCCTCTCGCGGATATCCTATCGGTGGTGGAACAGGAGGGAGGCCCTTTGCTCGAATCGGTTGAAGTTTTCGATCAATTTCGGGGGAAAGGTATGGCGGATGGGGAAAAGAGTCTTGCTGTGAGGCTCCGTTACCGTTCGAAGGAAAAAACACTCACCGATGAAGAGGTGAACGAGGCGCATAGAGCAATTACGGACCTGGTTTGCAAAAAAGTAAATGCAACCATAAGATGACTTTAAAGGAGTAAGGAGGCGGAGTAATGACGAAGGCGGATATTATCGAGAATATCTATGAAAAGGTGGGAATATCGAAGAAGGAGACCTCCAATGTGGTTCAGTCCATCTTCGATATCATTAAAGACACCCTGGAAGATGGGGAAAACGTGAAGGTATCGGGATTCGGTAACTTTACTGTGAGAAGTAAGAAAACGAGGCGGGGAAGAAACCCGCAGACAGGTGAGGAAATCACCATCTCGGCCAGGAAGGTGATTACCTTCAAACCGAGCAATGTTTTGAAAGATCTTATCAACGATTAAGTTTCTTTCATCTACTTCTCGGCGTTGAATGAAGGAAGAGGATGTCTCTACCCCTTTTTGAAAAGAAGTACTACAAAATCGGCGAAGTAAGCAAGCTTACCGAGCTTGAGCCTCATGTGCTCAGGTATTGGGAAAAAGAGTTTGCAATCATACGTCCGAAAAAAGACAGCGGCAACCAGAGACTCTATTCGAAAAACGACCTCAATGCCATTTTCGATATTAAACGCCTTCTTTATGATGAAAACTTTACCATTGCAGGGGCCAAAAAACAGGTCCGGCAAAAAAGCAAAAAAACGCTAAAAACGCTAAAGAAGGTTGTCACCAAAGATAAATCCGAGATTTTAAAAGAGATTAAAACAGAGTTGGAAAGCATCCGGGAACTGCTTTCCTGATAAACGGGGGGGCTTCCCTCCCCCTTTTTTAATCAACAACCCCGCCGCAAGCAGCGGGGTGTGAACGCGGAGATTACATTCCCCTCTTATCGCGGCAAGCTGCGGAGAATGCACCCGCCAGGGATTCATTCCCGACCAAAATTACCCAGACAGAAAGGAACCGATTCCGGTTAAATAAATGGCGGCTATAAAAAAAGCTCTTACCTTCGATGATGTACTTCTCCTCCCCGCTAAGTCCGATGTCTTGCCGAAAGACGCAGATACATCGACGCTCCTCACGCGTGATATAGAATTGAACATCCCTATCGTAAGTGCCGCCATGGATTCCGTTACAGAAGCGCTAACCGCCATTGCAATGGCTCAGGAGGGTGGCATCGGGATCATCCATAAAAATCTCTCCATCGAAGAGCAGGCACTCGAAGTAGACAAGGTAAAGAAATCGGAAAGCGGCATGATCGTCGATCCCATCACCATAGGTCCCGACCAGCGCATCTTCGACGCCCTTGAGATCATGAAGAAATATAAGATATCCGGCGTTCCCGTAACAAAAAAAGGGAAGCTCGTCGGTATCCTAACCAACCGGGACCTCAGGTTCGAGAAGAACCTTTACCTTAAAGTCTCAGAGGTGATGACCAAGGAGAATCTGGTCACGGTTCCTGTGGGAACTACTCTTGACGAATCGAAGGAACTCCTCCACAAGCACAGGATTGAAAAGCTTCTCGTCGTCGATAAAGACTACAAATTAGACGGCCTCATTACCATAAAGGACATCGAAAAAAGCATCAAATATCCGAACGCCTGCAAGGATTCCATGGGACGCTTGCGTGTGGGTGCTGCAGTGGGTGTTGGGAAGGATCGCGACGAGCGGGTTGAGGCGCTGCTTGCTGCCGGGGCGGACGTGATCGCTATCGATACTGCGCACGGCCATTCGAGCGGGGTTGTTGAATCGGTAAAGCTAGTGAAGAAAAAGTTTCCGAGTTGCCAGCTTATTGCCGGGAATATTGCTACCCCAGAAGCAGCCAAAGATTTAATCAAGGCAGGCGTAGACGCCATTAAGGTAGGGATCGGCCCCGGTTCCATCTGTACCACGCGGATCGTGGCGGGCGTCGGTGTGCCACAGCTTACGGCAATTCAGGAGTGTACCGAGATAGCGCGGAAAAACAATATCCCCGTCATTGCAGACGGCGGCGTCAAGTTCTCCGGCGACATCGCCAAGGCGATTGCGGCGGGGGCCCATTCAGTGATGATCGGCAGCCTCTTTGCCGGAACGGACGAAAGCCCTGGCGAGACGGTTCTTCTCCAGGGGCGAACCTACAAGGTTTACCGTGGAATGGGTTCCATCGGCGCCATGAAGGCGGGAAGCAGCGACCGCTATTTCCAGGACGAGGTGGACAGCGAGATCAAACTCGTGCCCGAAGGGATCGAGGGACGCGTCCCTTACCGTGGCCCCCTTTCGTCCACCATTCATCAACTCATCGGGGGACTCAGGGCCGGGATGGGCTATACGGGGTGCAAGACCATCGATGACCTGCACTCGAAGGCGAGGTTCGTACAGATTTCCCAGTCAGGCCTGCGTGAGAGCCATGTGCATGACGTGACCATAACGAAAGAGGCACCCAATTACCGGCTTGATTGATTCAATCCGTCGAGTCACTTTTTTAACCCAAAAGGGCCGCCTTAATGAAGTGGCCCTTTTTTTATTAACCCAAACATGTAACTATTCAGTGTCCATTTATAGTAACCCCCTCAATCCCCCTTAACCCAAGGGGGAGGTTAAAAAGAGAGTGTTATTTCCCCACCCTGATTCAAAATGGGGGTTTACAACTCCTCCCCTTGGGTTAAGGGGAGGCTGGGAAGGGTTACTTTCAATTGGCAACAAGCTTTAATCTGACAAAGTAGAATTAATAATAGGGGCAATATCTATGGACAACGAATTCAAAGGTTTCGACGGCCTCCTTTCTATCATGAAACAACTCCGTGCGCCGGGTGGCTGCCCCTGGGACAGGGAGCAGAGCAAGGAGACGCTCAAACCGTACGTTATTGAAGAGGCCTATGAGGTGGTGGAGGCGATAGACGATGGCGACCCTTTGGAACTGAAGGAGGAACTTGGCGACCTTCTCTTGCAGGTGGTTTTTCTCTCCGAACTTGCCGACGAGAAGGGGGAATTCAACATCGACGGCGTTATCGAAGGGATATCGGAAAAGCTGGTGCGGCGTCATCCCCACGTCTTCGGCGATGAAAAAAGCGAGACAGCCGAGGAGGTTGTAAAGAACTGGGCCTCCATCAAGATCGACGAGAAGCGCGAGAAGGGGAAGAAGTCGGTCCTCGATGGGGTGCCGGTCCATATGCCCGCGCTGCTTAGGGCTCACAGACTTACCGAAAAGGCGGCGCGTGTCGGTTTCGACTGGAGCCATATCGACGAGGTTTTCAAAAAGCTGGAAGAGGAGATTGGCGAGTTCGAGGAGGCAGTCTCTTCCAAGAATACAGAGAAGGTAGAGGACGAGCTTGGCGACGTTATCTTCGCCCTCGTCAACATCGCCCGTTTTCTTGAGGTGAATCCCGAAGAGGCGCTTAAAGGGACGGTGCGTAAGTTTGTGAGGCGTTTTTCTTACATCGAAGAGGGGCTCGAAAAGAGGGGGGTCGATATCCGCGAGGCGGGGCTGGAAGTGATGGAAAATCTCTGGAATGAAGCGAAGAGGGAAGAGGTGGAAAAGGAGGAGGTCAAATGAGACGGCACAGGGCACATATGAACAGGGAAAGGTATTGCGGAAACACCCTTACGCACGAACTGCACGACCTGGACAATGAAAGAGAAGATTGCAGGATAGAAGAGATAATCGACGAAGGGCACGAGCGCGGCCTTGTCTCTCTCCAACAGGCGCATTATTTCAGGTTCTACAAGAGGCACGACTGCGTGATCATCTCCGAAGATGAGCACGATGCGGCCTATCTGCCGGAGGATGAGAGGTGAGCAGGAGTCTCTTCCTCACGGCAGTGCCCATTTTTTTTTGACAGGATTAACAGGATCTTCAGGATTTAATCCCCTCGCCCCTGATGGGGGGGTAGGGTGAGGGGGGATTTCTTGCTTTTGTCCTTTCCCGCGCAGCGGCCATAAAGCCCTTTCTCTCCATCCGCCTTTATCCGCTCAATCTGCGTCATCCGCGTTCCATTTTTTGTCCTTAGTTCGTTTTTAGTCCGTGAAAGTCCGTGGCCCAAACTATTTGCAATCTCCTCCGATATAGGATATAAAATAATATACTTTAAACCGGTTTACTTCTTTGAATATGGTTAATCTGAAAAGATATAAAATCACCCTTGTTGTTACGGCGGCCCTATGCAGTCTGCTGGCATTAACACCCGGAACCTATTCGGAGGCCGGCGGGCCATACGGGCTGAAAAAAGGGGCCATTCTTGTTGCAAGGCCCCAGCTTGCAAACCCCCTTTTTATGGAGTCCGTCGTTCTCATCGTAAGGCACAGCCGGAGCTTGGGAACCCTCGGGCTGATTATCAACAAGCCGACGGGATATTCACCGAGAGATTTTTTAAGTCAATTGGAAGAGGTCGACAATCTTTATGAAGATCTCTTCATAGGCGGCCCCGTCAATAAGAAGATACCGACGCTGCTGATTCATACCGCCACCCCTCCCGAAGGGCTCGAAAAGATCTTCGGCAACGTCTATTTCAGCGGCAATCTGACGGCGGTTCTTGATGACGAGGAGAAAAAAGACGATTACGAGATACGCGCCTACATCGGAATTTCAAGCTGGGCCCCGGGCCAGCTTGAGGCGGAGATAAGGAGAGGTGACTGGCTGGTCGTAGAAGCCGACTCAAAAATGGTATTTAGTAAAGAACCTGAAAAGATTTGGGAGAAATTGCTTGCAAAGGGGGGAAGGGGAAGCAGCTTTCTTCTTGAAGTTAATAATTTGCACCCTTCGAGTAATTACCTATGAAATCTGAGACAAAAAACAGTTTTTTTTACTCGTTATTATAGGGCTCCTAATCGTGTTGAGCACAGGGTGTGGTGAGGATGACACTCCCACCCTTGCCGATGTGACTCCCTTGTTTAATCCCGATAATCCCTCGTATCACCCTGTAGAAGCGGAAGGGAAAAATGGCATCGTCCCCAGCTTGGTAGACCCTTACAGCGAAACCTCCGAAGGCCCGTGGGAGATTTCAATTATAAAATGTACCGATTGCCATATCGCCGAAGGAAGTCCATTACTTGTTAAAAACTACGACACAACCGGCGGTCCGGAATATCCAGCTAAGTACGATTTATGCTACTCATGTCATCGCAGGTCTAGCATATTAGGCGACGAGAGTTTCAGGTGGCATTCTGGTCACATATGGTATGCCGATATTTCATGCTACGCCTGTCATGACAGTCATGGAAGTTCAGAATATACTCATCTAATTCGTTTTGATACTAAAGTGGTCTTCCCTAATTCATCAGGTATATTGACATTTATTGATAAAGGTAATTTCAGAGGGGAATGCTCCCTCACTTGTCACGGTATAGAACATAATGAACTGAATTATTAAGTGTGCAGATATGTTCTTGAAGAATTAAGCCGATCCGTGGCCTAAATCTTTTGACCTTCCCACGCAGCGGCCCTAAAGGTTTAGTCCGCTTTTAGTCCGTGAAAGTCCGTGGCCCAAATAGCCTTTCCCTTTTCCCCTCAAATAGGATATAAAACCCACTTGGTAAATCTTTACAGTTAAAAGCTAATGGCTGACAGCTAATAGCTGCTTTTTCAAATGAGGTGGGATGAAAGATAAAACGCCAGTTCAAAGCCCGGTGACCGCATAGACGGACCGGGCTTTTTTCATTAAGGAAGAAGGAGCTTTTAATGGAATGTGACCCTATTGAAGTATGGTATAATCTCGCCCGGTAAATCAATAGGGAGAATACCAACACGAATGTTCGAACAGGCCTTTAAAAACATAGACGACGTGCTCTGGAAGGAAGCGGGATGCACGACGGAACTTGACTACACGGAGCAGACCTCATGGATGCTCTTTCTCAAGTATCTCGACGACCTTGAGGGTGAGAAGGCGCTTGCTGCCGAGCTTACGGGCAAGGATTACAGCTACATCATCGATGAGGCGCACCGCTGGACTAAATGGGCGGCTCCGAAGACGGCAGACGGTAAGTTCGACCACAACAATGCCCTCACAGGTGACGACCTGATCGAGTACGTGAACGACGAACTCTTCCCCTATCTCAAGGGATTCAAGCAGAGAGCCGATAGCCCGGATACCGTAGAATACAAGATTGGCGAGATATTCGGCGAGATCAAGAACAAGTTTCAGAGCGGCTACTCTCTGCGCGATGCGCTGGAGCATGTGGACGGACTGCGCTTTCGCTCCCAGAAGGAGAAGCACGAACTCTCCCACCTCTACGAAGCGAAGATCAAGAACATGGGCAACGCTGGACGTAATGGCGGCGAATACTACACGCCCCGGCCCCTCATCCGCGCCATGATCAAGGTAATCAATCCCACAATCGGCGAGCGCGTCTACGACGGTGCGGCAGGTTCGGCGGGCTTCTTGTGCGAGGCATACGAAGAACTTAGAAAGAACAAGGGCCTCTCCACAAGCGACCTTCAGGCACTGCAACGAAAGACCTTCTACGGCAAGGAGAAGAAGAGCCTCGCCTATGTGATCGCCATTATGAACATGATCCTCCACGGCATCGAAGCGCCCAACATCATCCACACCAATACGCTGGCCGAGAACATCAGCGACATACAGGAGAAGGACCGCTACGACGTCATCCTTGCCAATCCCCCCTTCGGCGGCAAGGAGCGCAAGGAGGTGCAGCAGAACTTCCCCATAAAAACGGGTGAGACGGCCTTCCTTTTTTTGCAGCACTTCATCAAGTCCCTCAAGGCCGGTGGCCGGGCGGCTGTGGTCATCAAGAATACCTTTCTATCCAACACGGACAACGCCTCCATCAGCCTGCGCAAAGACTTGCTTGAAAGCTGCAACTTGCACACCGTTCTTGATTGCCCCGGCGGCACATTTCAGGGGGCGGGCGTCAAGACGGTGGTGCTATTCTTCGAGAAGGGAGCGCCCACACACAAGGTCTGGTATTACCAGCTTAATTTGGGGAGAAACCTCGGCAAGACCAACCCGCTGAATGATAAGGATCTGGCCGGTTTCGTGGAGTTGCAGAAGAGTTTTGCCCATTCTGATAATTCATGGTCGCTGAATGCGGCTGATATTGACGCCGCTACCTGTGACCTTTCGGCAAAAAACCCGAATCGTAACGATGAAGTGAAACTGAGAGAGCCGCAGGCAATAATGGAAGAAATGGCGAAGCTCGACGCCGAGAGCGCCAATATACTGGCAGGCATTAAAGGGCTGTTGTAATATAAGTCCCATAAGACTTATAGGACTCATAAGACTTATAGGACAAAGACCTATGAAAAAAGATGACAAAACATTCATGCCGCCTCACGGCAATTACCGGGAGCTGCTTTCCTATCAGAAGGCGGTAGTGGTCTATGATCTGACATTTGCTTTTTGTGAAAAGTTTATGAAAAAATTCGACCGCACCATAGACCAGATGGTGCAGGCTGCCCGTTCGGGCAAGCAGAACATAATAGAAGGGAGCAAGGCGGCAAAGACCTCCAAAGAGATGGAGATAAAACTGACCAATGTGGCGCGTGCCAGCCAGGAGGAGCTTCTGGAGGATTACCGCGACTTTCTGCGAGTACGCAATTTTCCGATCTGGGATAAAGATTCTAAAGAGGCGCTATATGTCAGAAAAATGGGCCATAAGTCCCATGTGACCTATGAGACCTATAGGGAATTATGCGAAACCCGTCCCGCCGAGGTGGTGGCCAATATGGCCATCTGCCTGATTAACCAGACCAATTATCTGCTGGACAAGCAGATTAAAAGGCTGGAGCAGGATTTTCTGAAAGAAGGCGGCCTGCGCGAGCGGATGACCAAAGCACGGATTAAGGCTCGGGATGAGCAGAGGAAGGGGAGGGGGAAGGGATGAGCTTTTGGGTTTATATCCTGCGCTGCGCCGATGGTAGTTACTACACCGGTCACAGCGATAATCTGGAAAAACGGGTTGCCGAACACGCAGGCGGTGATTTGCCTGGTTGCTACACTTTTAAAAGACGCCCTGTTGAATTGGTATTTTCCAGTGACTTTCCAACAAGGGATGAGGCACTGGCTTCTGAGCATCAGATAAAAGGATGGAGCAGGAAGAAAAAGGAAGCCATGATGCGTGGCGACTGGGCGGAGGTTTCACGGCTTGCCAAATCATCTAACCCCGAGATAAAAAATGCCGTTCGGGCTGAAACCTCCACACCCGTTCGGGCTGAGCCTGTCGAAGCCTGTCCCAAAACGGAGGGGGCATCCGATCATCCTTCGACAAGCTCAGGACGAACGGAGGAGGAATTGTGAGGGCTGGGTGGGAAATGAAAAGGTTCGGGGATGTGTGTACTCTTCAGAGAGGTTTTGATTTACCAAAACGTCTCAGAAAAGATGGTGATATTCCGTTGGTAAGTTCCAGTGGTGTAATAGATTCTCACTCAGAAGCAAAAGTCAGTGCCCCCGGTATTGCTACAGGGCGAAGCGGAAGTATTGGAAAGGTGTTTTTTATTGAACAAGATTATTGGCCCTTAAATACTGTTTTATATGTAAAAGATTTTCATGGAAATGATACAAAATTCGTCTATCATCTTCTAACTAAATTTGATTTAAAAAAATATGATTCGTCACCTTACTCCGAAGACCCCAATATATAGTATGCTTAGT
>CBDVDA010000024.1:0-32923 GCA_965372635.1 uncultured bacterium
CAAATGTGCTGTAATGTTTTTTTTTTTTGATGACGCTTATAACGCTTGTGACGATCTCAGGGTGGTTTTTTTTTTTAAAGGTGTCACTTAATTACTAAAAAAAAACGACTGCCAAAATGCCATGTTTGTCGTTGCCGGACTACCCCATGTTGTTGAAAAGCTATCAGAGTCTCATCCCTCATCACTAAGGTTATTTTCGCATCTGAATGTCAAGGAACTTGCTCCAGATGACAGGAAATATGTGATTGAAAAAGGGATTGAAAAAGCAAATGAGATGAATGAGCAGAAAACAACTATTGCCGAAGGCGCAATAAAAAATATATCAACACTGTCTGAAGGTTATCCCCACTTTATCCAACAATTTGCGTATTCTGCGTTTGAGTTAGATAGTGACAATAATATATCGTCTGATGATGTTTTGGAAGCAGCACTTGAAAAAGGAGGCGCTCTCTACGCTATTGGACAGAGGTACTACGCAAGTTCATTTTACGACAAAATAAAATCTGATGAATATAGAGAAATTCTTACAATTATGGCTGAAAATCTAAACGCATGGGTTAAAAAGAGCGGAATTAGAGAAGAATTTAGTGGTAATGACGCTGTTCTCTCAAACGCGCTAAGTGCTCTAACAGATAGAAAAATCATACTAAAAAATACATCAAAAAGGGGCGAGTATCGTTTGCAACAACGAGGATTTGCTCTTTGGATTAAATTATTTGGTAACAGAGATAAATGAT
Source organism: uncultured bacterium (assembly GCA_965372635.1). Lineage (GTDB taxonomy): Bacteria > Desulfobacterota > JADFVX01 > JADFVX01 > JADFVX01 > CBDVDA01. The sequence goes on from CBDVDA010000024.1 coordinate 738, forward strand.
ATAATAAAGCGCTCAAGCGGGACGGTTAAGGCTGGTTTTCAACCGCCCTTCCCGCTGCCCTTAAACAATAATGATGCACCCCAATCACCCCCCCGCCCCTTTTACCCTCACCCCAATCGGCGTCGTCCGGTCTGTTTTCAAAAAGAAATTCGGCATCCCCAGGCAGCCGGGGCTTGTGGAGGGGGCTAAGGGAATTATCGAACTCACCCCCCCTTTCGGGAACGAACAGACGACGCGGGGCCTGGACGGCTTTTCCCACATCTGGGTTATTTTCCTCTTTCACGACGCGCTCACCGATGGCTGGCGGCCCATGGTGAGGCCGCCTCGCCTTGGAGGGAAGAAACGGGTGGGGGTCTTTGCCTCACGTTCCCCAATCCGGCCTAACCCCATCGGCCTCTCCTGTTTGGAACTCGAAAAAATAGAGACTGAAAAGGGGAAAACCCGTATCCACGTGAAAGGGCTCGACATTCTCGACGGCACACCGGTGATCGACATAAAACCCTATCTCCCCTATTCGGACGCCCTCTCTTCGGCAACGGGAGGCTATGCGGCGGAGGCGCCGGAGAAAAAATTCGACGTTGTTTTTAGTACGGAAGCGCTCACCGCAGTTGAATCAATGAAAGAGAAAGCGGATTTCCTGAAACTCGTTACCGAGCTGATTGCCCAGGACCCGAGGCCGGGGTTTTATAGGCCGGAGCATGTGAGGTCCTTCTTTCTCCTCCATCTCGGTGACGAAGAAGTAAAATGGCGGCTCGAAGGGGAGACCGCCACCGTTATTTCCATCGAAAAGACGGGTCTGGATTGATATGACCCGGCTTCCCGTGTTACAATGCACACCATCACATCATTTGAAAAGAGACGCCTTTGAATCTACTAAAAAAGATACTCCTTGTTGACGATGCCGATTATTTCCTAAAACTGAAGGAAGGTTTCCTCCAGCGGAGCGACTGCGTGATTTTGAAGGCGGGCAGCGGTGAAGAGGGGTTGACACTGGCAAAGGAAGCGTCCCCGTCTCTCGTGATTATGGATCTCTCCATGCCCGGTATGAAGGGGGACGAGTGCTGCCGGACGATAAAGAATGACCCGGAACTGAAACAAATCCCTGTTATCATGGTGGCCAACGGGTGGGAGAAGGACGCCATGAAAAGATGCACCGAGGCAGGGTGCGATGATTTCATCTCCAAACCGATCAACAAGCCGAGACTTTATGCCGGGATCAAGCGGTTCATCCAAGTCGTGGAGAGGGCTCACGAGAGGATTCCCTGCCAAAATGAGGTTGTCTATTCCGCTAACGGCGGGGAGTGCAGTGGTGTTCTAAACGATGTGAGCGAAGGGGGGCTGTTTATCAGGAGCGAAGCGCCCTTTGCCGAGGGGACGGATCTGACGGCCCGCTTCAAGTTGAGCAAACTGGGAGACACGATTGAGACGCAAGGGCGCGTCGTCCGCTCCGTCAACGGAAACCGTCCCGCCGGGTCGCCATTCCCTACCGGTATGGGAGTACAGTTCATAAAACTTTCCACCGCCGCGCAAACAAAAATCAAACACTTCGCCCTCGTAAAAAACGGCAATCTCTAAACGACGCGGCCCCAGCCTTTTGGCTCCCCTTCATTAATGAACGTTTACGCACTCATCATACTTTTCGCCCTCCTCTTTAATCACCTGCTCGAACTCGTTGCCGACAGCCTGAACCTCCGCAGCCTCGATCAAAAGCTGCCGTCTGCCTTCGAGGGGGACTACGACCGGGAAAGCTACGAAAAGTCACAGGCCTATACGCGAACGACGACCCGTTTCGGCATTATAACGGGCGCCTTCGACCTCGCTCTTTTTCTCCTTTTCTGGTTCCTCGGCGGGTTTAACCTGCTCGACCTTTTTTTGAGAGATTTTGACTACGGCCCCATCGCGACGGGCCTCCTTTTCATCGGTACTCTTCTCTTTAGCAAGACGCTCATAGATCTCCCTTTTTCCCTCTATTCCACTTTCGTTATAGAAGAAAGGTTCGGCTTCAACCGGACCACGCCTGCTACCTTTGTGGCCGATATCGCCAAAGGAATTCTCCTCACCCTTTTGCTCGGCGGACCGCTTCTCGCCCTTGTGCTCTGGTTCTTCCAATTTGCCGGCCCTCTCGCCTGGCTCTATTGCTTCGGGGCAGTCACCCTCTTTATCCTCTTCGTCCAGTTCATCGCGCCCACATGGATCATGCCCTTATTTAATAAATTCACCCCTTTGGAAGAGGGAGAGCTTCGATCTGCCGTGCTCGACTATGCCGCCTCTGTCGGGTTCCCATTGGAAAATCTCTTCGTCATGGACGGCTCCAAACGTTCTGCCAAGTCGAACGCCTTTTTTACCGGTTTCGGAAAACACCGGCGGATCGCCCTTTTCGATACGCTTGTAGAGCGGCACACCGTTTCCGAACTGGTAGCGGTGTTGGCCCACGAGATCGGGCACTACAAGAAAAAGCATATCCTTAAAGGGATGATTATCGCCATCGCTCATATGGGCGTTATGCTCTGGCTGCTCTCCTTCTTTCTCACCGAAAAGGGCCTTTTTCAGGCCTTTTATATGGAACAAATGTCCGTTTATGCGGGACTCATTTTTTTCAGCCTCCTCTTGTCTCCTGTGGAGACTCTTCTCTCTCTCATTATGAACCTCCTCTCCCGCCGGAATGAGTACGAGGCGGACCGTTTTGCCGCCGAAACGACGGGAGGTGCTGCCGAGATGATAAGTGCGCTAAAAAAACTCTCCCTCCACAACCTCTCCAATCTGACGCCGCACCCCTTTTACGTCTTCCTCCATTACTCCCATCCCCCCCTGATCCAACGGATCGAAGCAATAGGAACTTTCAGTTCCATTCCTGAAAAATAAGCAACCTCCCCCTTTTGCAGGAATTATTTTGAACCAAAAAGGGGGTAACTTTGTCTAAATAATGTAAGCAGCTTTATTACATCTCGTGGCGATCTGTTGCAAAAGGAGGCGACTATCTTTTAAAAAAGGGAATTTCAGCCATGATATTTAGAAGACGAGGATTCCTTATCACCGCCGCTCTTATGGTGTGGCATCTCTTCCGGCCCCGTATCTCCCTCTCCGGGAAAGTAGGGGCGCTACCCGGTCTGTCGCCTCTGTCAAACCCGGAGGCCAACAAACCCGCCTCTCACCGCTTCAAAACTATCGATTATTTTTTGAACGAATCCGTGAATTACGACATCAGTTTTTTGTGGTTTAAAAAGGCTGCCGCAGGCTCGGTCACTTTCGGTCGGGAAGGGAACGGTTTTTTTGCTGCCCTCGAAGCGAAAACGAAGGGAATCGTCGGATTTTTCACCTCCCACAAGAAGCACCGTTATGTGTCGCATATGACCTACGTCAGAAAGGAAAACCGTTTCAGGAGCACTTTTTTCGAGCGGTATGTGACTGAGGGGCGTAAAAGCGAAAAGACGCTGTCCCGTCTCGACTATGAAACACGGCAGGTCATTTCCACCTTTTTCAAAAACGGGGAACAGGTAAAGGAAACAGTGGAGCCGATTCCTCTGGGCGTGGAGTACGAGGATATCCTCTCCGCTCTCTATAACGTTCGCATTGGTTACTACGGTCCCCTTAAGGCGGGACGCAGTTTCCAGCTAATGACCATTCCGAGGGAGGGGCAGTCGGTGATCGATGTGGAGATCGCTACGCCGGAAGAAGCGAAGAGGAGGAGGTTTCTTTTCGGGCGCAGTGCGAGCGATACATTCCTGAACGCCAATGTGCGTGTCCCTAAGGAAATATTCGAATCGAAGACAGGGGAAGTTGCCCTCCTCTTCGATGATTCTATTCTACCTGTCCACGGTATCGTGAAGGACTATATCGGTTTCGGCGACGTACGCGCCACGCTGCTTCGTCCGGTTAAGGAAGGCTCCGTAAAAAAACAGGCCTGATCCTCCCCCCTTTCCGCTGAAAACAAAACGGTCCATTGCCTTCCTTTCTCTTGGTGACCTTTCTCTTTCTTGCAACTCTTTGGGCAGTTTTTCCCTATCTGTGAGACGGTCCAAAAAGGTTTGCAGCTTCCGGCGATTCTTAATAAGTATGTGAAGTTCTATGTCAGCCACTTCTGGCTTTCATAATGTTCACATCTTCAATGATGCTTAATCTCTCCCCGTATTTTTTATCAAACCGGCTTAGTGGAAGGGCAATTAAGAGTCGTTCCTCACAGTTTTATCTCATAAAATTGACCTTGGTGACGGTCTTAGTAGAAAAAAGTTTTGGAAGATTGGGTTAGATGTGTATAATACAGGCTGTTATTTTGATAAGGGTGGTCATATAACTGCCTCGGAGTAGATTATGGATGAGACAAAAATACTATTTATAAGTGGTGATAAAGCGATATTTACCCTTGCAAATGATCTGCTTGGAAAAGTAAAAAATGCCAAGTATGGAATCGACCGGTGTTCGAAGCCGGAAGAAGCATTAGGGAGAATAGCTTCGGGAGAGCACGATCTTTGCCTGATCGATCATAATCTGGATGCCAGCACCGGACTCGATCTTATCAAAGAAACGCAGGACAAAGGGTGCAACAGCCTTCCAATCATACTCATTACTCCTGAGGGAGATGATAAAACAGAGCGTGAGGCGATGGAACTCGGCGTTGCCGATTGTCTGAGCAAGGATGAAATCGCCGGGGGCATTCTGGAACGCTCTATCCGGTATTCAATTGCTCAGAAGAAGTTGGAACTGAAGTTAAGAGAGATGTCCCTGAAAGATGGTCTCACCGGGCTCGCCAACCGCCGTTATTTCAATGAGTCGATTGAAAAGGAATGGCGGCGGGCTTTCAGGGATGAGCTTATGATTTCACTCATTTTGATAGACATTGATTATTTTAAGCCATTCAACGATACCTATGGATACATCGCAGGAGACAAATGCTTGCAAAGTGTCAGTGAGACCATTGCCCGATGCGTTAGTCGCCCGGGAGACCTTGTCGCCAGAATTGGCGGTGAGGAGATTGCTGTCATATTGCCTGAAACGGATGCCTTCAACGCGAAAGAACTTGCCGAAAAGATGAGAGAAGCCGTTCTCGATTTGAATATTCCCAACACCGGATCGAAGGTTGAAGATTGCCAAATCGTTTCCGTAAGCGGTGGGATAGTTACGATGGAGTTGAGGGAATTTCCAGAGGCTGCCGATTTGATAAAGCGGGCTGAAGAAGAGTTGTATGTGGCCAAAGAAATGGGCAGGAACCGGATGGTGGCAGCCTGATCTCTTTATTGTAGACTTAGATCGGTCTTTTCTGTTTTTTCCAAATTAATCCCTTTAAAGCTTCACACACTCAACCAAAAGCTGAATATCTTTAAGCAAGGCATTTACCTTGAGGACAAGGAAGGCCAAGGAGGGGACAGCTTTTGCAGGCTGGTTTTGTCTTGCAATGTTTTTTAGCATGGGTGACTATTAGTGCATGGTACTCGTTAAAAAGCTGCGTCTCTTCGTTCAAGTTTCCCATAAAAAATTCCTGCACTTGTTGGTAGGTTGCTTCACCACTTAGGAGTCCGAGGCGGGAGAATATTCGCTTCGTGTAAGCATCGACTACGAAGACGGGATAACTTCCGGCATAGAGAAGAATTGAGTCGGCCGTTTCGGGGCCGATGCCTTTCACTTCCAGCAGCAGGTGACGGAGTTTTTTAAAGTCGAGGGAGAACATCCTCTCCAGATCGCCGTCGAATGACCTAAAGAGGAAGGTGATGAATTCCTTGAGCCGTATCGCCTTGATGTTGAAGTAACCTGACGGTCGAACCCGTTCGGCGAGCTCTTTTTCCGGGACAACCCTCAACTCCTCCGGCGTCAGAAGCCCTTTGTCTTTCAAGTTTCTTATCGCTTTTTCAACATTCGTCCAGTTTGTGTTTTGCGTCAGGATCGCCCCTACGATCACTTCGAAGGGTGTCTCTCCCGGCCACCAGTCTTGGGGGCCGTAAGCCGCAAACAGTTTTTGGTAAACCTGTTCGAGATTTATACCAGTTTTTTTAATTTGCTGACCTCTTCAGTTGATAAAGGCCTCAGTTCGCCTCGCTGGAGTAATCCCAGTTCGAGCGGCCCAAAACGAACCCGTTTCAGCTTCACTACAGAGTGGCCGATTGCTTCGCACATCCTTCGTACCTGGCGGTTTCTCCCCTCGTGGATGATAATTTCCAGCCATGCCTTGTTCCGCTCCGCCTTTATGAAGCTGACCTTTGCCGGTGCGGTAATTCCGTCATCGAGGAGGATACCCATGCTGAGTTTAGTAATCTTCTCATCAGGTGGGACTCCCTTCACTTTGACATGATAGCATTTATCCACCTCTTTTTTAGGGTGTGCGAGGGCATTTGCAAGATCGCCGTCGTTGGTGATAAGCAGGATGCCCGAGGTATCGTAGTCAAGCCGTCCCACGGGGTAGGCCCGCTCCGGGATGGAACCGAGAAGCGCCGCTACCGTGGGACGCCCCTGGGGGTCTTTCATGGTTGTTACGCAGCCTGTTGGTTTATGAAGGAGGTAGTAAACCTTTTTTTCCGGCGAAGAGAGGAGAACGCCATCGACCTCAATCCGGTCTTTCGCCGGGTCGGCTTTCGTTCCCGCCTCTTTGACGATGCTGCCGTTTACAGCAACTCGCCCCGCCTGAATCATCCGCTCTGCCTCCCGACGTGATGCCACGCCCGCCTCGGCAAGTATCTTTTGCAACCGAATCAAATGTTCCCCTCCCTTTCCGCCAGGTCGAGGAGGAGCCCTTCCAGCAGGCCGTAGTCACTCACCACCATCTCATCGAATCCGAAACGGGTCATCGTTTCAAGAACGATGAGGGTGCCCGGAATAATCAGGTCGGCTCGCCCCTCTTCCAGCGCCCTGAGCGCCGCACGCTCGGCATGTCTCATAGAGGTCAGCCTTTGAAAAAGGCTCTCTACGGCGGCCTTCGTGAGGAGATAATTGTTTATCTTTCTCGAATCGTAAACTTCGAGGTCCTGGTCGAGGGCGGCCAGGGTGGTGATGGTGCCTGCCGTACCGACGAGGCGCGTATCGCTGTCTTTTAGCTGATTCAATGGTGGCATTTTTTTCTCCAGGGAGAGGAGGAAACGGTCGATCTCTTCTGTAATGCTCTGAACCTCGTTTTTTGAAGGTGGGTCCGAGTGGAGACGGGCCTCTGCCAGAGAAACGACACCCATGTTGAGGCTCGAAACAGCGACGATTCCGCCTGTGCCGGAGAGAATATATTCCGTGCTCCCTCCGCCAATGTCGAAAACAAGCGTTCTGTTTCCACCTTTTTCAAGTGCCGAGAGTACCCCCTTCAGGGTGAGAGTCGCTTCGGTTTCACCGTCGATCACTTCCACAGCAATACCTGTTTGAACCTTGACCTCTTCAAGAAAAGTAAGGCCGTCCCTCGCTTCCCGAACGATACTCGTAGCTGCGGCCCTAACATTTTTGACGCCAGCTTCAGCCAATATGGCAGCAAAAGATTTTAAGGCTGTGAGAGTCCTTTGTTTCGCTTCGGAGTGAAGTTTCTCTCCGTCGAAACCTCCGCCGAGGCGTGTAATCTCTCTTTTCAAGAGGGCGTCACGAACCCGCCCATCTCCACCAACCTCTCCTATGAGGAGGCGGATGGTATTTGTCCCGATGTCGATGGATGCCAGTTTCATCGAAGGCTCAGCGTTTCTTTATTTTGGGGGAGACTATGGGAGAAAAGATCATTACTGCCGGTGCCGGACTTTTAAAGGGCGACCTTGATGAGAGTTTTTAAATTACCGCGAACGTTGAAATCCCCCGTTACTTCCAGCTTGCGGGGTTTTAGGACTTCCCTGAGGTCGTCGAAGATTTTATTGGTGGCCGCCTCGTGGGAGATGCCCTCATCCCTGTAGCCGTTAAGGTAGAGTTTCAGGCTTTTCAACTCCACCACAACCTTGTCCGGTACGTAGGAGAGGTGGATAGTGGCGAAATCGGGATAGCCCGAGCGGGGGCAGAGGCAGGTGAATTCGGGGAAGGAAATCTCGATGGTGTAGTCCCGGTCGGGGAAGGGGTTTTCCCAGGGTTCCAGCTTCGCTTCGCTGATCTCTTTTTTTCCGTACTTCATGCTTTGCATTTAAAAGGCCGCTTCTGCCAGGTTGGCGGAAGCGGCGCTAAACCAATGGGATACTTTATATGTTTTTCGATATTGCGGCGCTGGAACGGAGTTTTTCCACGTAGGCGTTGAAGAGCTTTTCTTTCTCTGCTTTCGAAAGGAAGGCGGTTATGGACTCCTTCACTTCGCTAAGCGGTGTGATGCCCCCCTCCTTCTTGTCAACCACCTTTATGATATGAAAACCGAATTTGGTTTTGACAATATCGCTGATCTGCCCCTTCTTAAGTGCAAAGGCTTTTTCTTCGAAAGGCGGTACCATCTGGCCTCTTGAAAAGAAACCCAAGTCACCGCCGTTCGGTCCAGAGGGACCTTCCGAATACTGCTTGGCCGCTGCGGCAAAATCAGCTCCTTTTTTAACTTCGGCGAGGACCTTTTCAATCTTCTTTTTTGCCTCGGCCACCTTGGCTTCATCCGCGCCTTCTTCCGATTTTACGAGGATGTGGGAGGCCTTCACCGATTCCTCGCTCTTAAAGTAGTCCGGGTTCTCCGTGTAAAACTTGCTGATCTCTTCGTCCTTAACAGTGACCTTGCTTTCGATCTCTCTCGCCAGAAGTTCTTCCAGTGCAAGCTGGTTTTTGATTTCCGCCTTCAGCGTTTCCATATCCATGCCATTTTCCTTTATCGTTTTTTCGAAGGCCTCGGCGGTGGGGAATCGCACCTTGATCGATTCCAGTTTCTCGTCGATTTTTTCAGGCGCTGGAGTGATCTTCTGGCGTTTGCTTTCCTGTTTTAGAAGCTCGGCGCTTATCAGTTCCTTCAGTGCAATCTGGACGATCTCCTCGTCGCTCTTCTTTTGCGCCGCCATCATGGATTGCTTCGACATGACAGTGTATATCTTCTCAAGCAGCGATTTTTCAATTTTCGAACCGTTTACCGTTGCCACAACTTCAGGAAGGGGATCGAAAGAAAAGGCTTCCGTCATCCCCTTCTGTTCGGTAAATGCAACGTTCGCCTTCGGCTTATCAGTTTCCTCTTTTTCCGCCTTCTCTTCGGATTCGTTGCACCCTGCCAGGGCGATAAACGATATGACCAGCAGGGGTATGATTTTTGATGCCCAAACACTTGTTTTCTTCAAAGTAAAGCCTCCCTTTTGTGTTTATATTAGCCATTGAAATTAGCACAGACAGCCTGTGGCTGTCAATGATTATGAGGCTGCGACTTCTTTAAAACGCCTCTTTAATGTTTTTTGAAAGGGGGAAAAGATGCGGTTTTTATGAAGCGGCATAGATAGAAAGTAGGTCGTTGCGATAAGGGAAAAGGTTCGGCGGGGGATCAGAGGTTTTTCAGGAAAAAGTCTGTCAGAAGTTCCTCGTCGCTTTTCGCCGATTCGTCGATCTTCTCTTCTTTCATCGGTTCGGCGGCATGCACTTCCCCCGCCGATTCGACAAGGACGGCCGCAAAGCCCTGCTCCACCTTGTAGGCATCGTCCTTATAGATGGCGGAGTCCATGTAGACTTCAACGTCTCTTTTTTTGAGCAGGTCGAGAGGAACGATCTTGCCGACGAGGTTGTGAGGGTCGTTCGGTTGTGTGTCGATGGCGAGGAATTTTGCCGCCGGGGTAAGTTTGTATTTCGGATTGTCCTTCGTAAGGAGGGTCACCTCGTCCCCTTCGAGGGCGAGTTTTCCCTCCGACGACCACTTGTCGAGCGTCGTCTGGGTTATAAAAATTTTCTTCTGCATCTCAACGCTGTCCCGTTAAAAGTGATTTCAGACCCGTCTTTCGGAGGGAAAGCAAACCGACTATAATTCCCATAGTAAAATATCTATGTTATCATTCTAGCGAAATCATGCGAAAAATCAAGTAAAATAGGCCCTTTCAGGGCAATAATCCACAAGGGGCTCTTCTTTTGAAACAACACCCGGAGTGAATGGTTTTTAGAAAAATGATATACGTTAAAATCCTTTTTTATGCCTGCCTTATCGTGGGTGCCTTTTGCTGGCTCCTTGTCTATACCAATGCGCACCCGCCGAGACACCCTCTTTTTATTCCGCCCTCCAATTATGGGCTTGAATTCGAGGCTGTTGCCTTTGACTCCAAAGAAGGCATTAAACTGGATGCCTGGTTTATCCCCTCTCCCTCGGCAAAAGGGACTTCCCCTGCCATTGTGCTCTGTCATGGCCTCGGCGCCTCCAAAAGTGATTTTACGGAACTCGGTGTTTCACTCGCACGGAAAGGATTTCACGCGCTCCTCTTTGATTTCAGGGCACACGGGAAAAGCGGCGGGCGAAAATCCTCCTTCGGGTGGAGAGAAAAGGAGGATCTTCTCGCGGCAATCAATTACCTTACCGGACGGAAAGAAGTGGACCCGGACAGGATTGGCGTCTACGGCTTTTCAATGGGGGGCGCTACCGCCCTCATGACGGCGGTGGAAAATGGAGAAATCAAGGCGGTCGTTGCCGACAGCTCTTTTGCAAGCCTTCGCGAGCAGACTATCACCATTCTTGAAACGGCCTACGGCAGGCCCTTTAAGCCACTCGTCTACCCGCTCATGTGGATTTATGAGATTTACTTCGGGAGTGACCCCGAAAAGGTATCGCCTCTCGATGCCATGTCGGGGATTTTTCCCGGCGCTGTCATGATAATCGGCGGAGGGGAGGATGAGCAGATGCCAACCTCGGTAGCGAAACGGCTCTTCAATGCAGCCAGGGAGCCGAAAGAACTCTGGCTCATACCGGGCGCCGTCCACGGGGGAACGCTCTACACGGCCGGGGAGGAATACAGCGAACGGGTGGGCGGCTTTTTTTCAAAACATCTCGGGCCGAAACATCAATGAACAGACAAGTTTCTGGTAATTGGTCCACATATCCTTTAAAATAAGGATCATCCATTGCCGTACAAAATTAGAGGAAGAGCCGTGACGTCCACCGAAATACAGATACTGATTATCGATAACAACGACAGCGACGTGGCCCTCCTTTCGGAGTGTCTCGCCGGGTATGATGCGCCCGTATCCATCACCCACGTTCGCGCCGCCGAAGAGGCGGTCCCAAAACTCAAAACCCATAAATTCGACATCTGCATCCTCGACATTCACCTGCCCGGCCTCGGGGGGCTCGAATTCATCCGGCATGTGCTCGACCACGGTGACAATCTGCCCACCGTCATCATCACCGACAGAGGGGATGAAAAGACGGCTGTAAGGGCGATGAAGCTCGGCGCCTATGATTATCTCCTTAAAGGGGAAGTGGGCGCCCGGCTTCTCAACAAGACTGTTTATAGAGCCATAGAAGACCACAGGGTTAAACAGGAAAAATCGAGGCTCGAGGAAGAGCGAAAAATCTATACGGAAATGCTCGAAGAGATTGTCGATGAGAGGACAAAGGAGCTTCGGTACCTCATGGATTACCAGCAGCTCATCCTGGCCAATCTCGAAGAGTATATTCGCGTAGTGGACCCCATAAAAAAAATCGTCCAGTATGAAAGCCCGAAAATGAAGGCCGTATTCGGGGATAATGTAGGAACGACCTGCCACGGCCTGCTCGGCAAATCGGAGGAGTGCGAACGGTGCGTAAGTAAGGAAGCGATAGAAGAGTGGACCGTAAAGAGTAAGGAAGAGGCGGCAGGCGACAAGATTTACGCCATCTCCGCCATCCCCTTTAAAAACCAGGACGGCTCCTCTTCGGTCATTGAGGTGATCCGTGATATTACGGACCATAAAAAGGCGGATGAGGAACGTGAAGATCTTCTCCATCAAGTAACTGAAAGGGTAAAAGAACTTAACTGCCTCTACGAGGTAATGCGTATTATTGCCGAATCGAAGGGTTCCATGGCGGACATCTTAGGTCAGATAGTCAAGATTATCCCCCCTTCATGGCAATACCCGGAGGATACCTGCGCACGCATTACCCTGGGGGAAAAGAAATTTTCCACAGACCGTTTCAGGACGACAAAATGGAAGCTCACCAGCGACATCTTCTGCTCGGGCAAAAAGCTTGGGACCATAGAGGTTTGCTATCGAAAGAAAAAGCCGGATTCCGGCGAAGGACCTTTTCTAAAGGAGGAACGTGCCCTCATAGATGCTATTTCACGGCAGATCGGCAACCTAACGGAACGGAGAAGGGCGGAAGAGGAGCTTAATCAGAAAAGGCGTCTCGCCGCGATGGGAGAGATGTCGGCCCATTTGGCGCACGAAATCCGTGCGCCTCTCAATACGGTGGGTCTCAGCTACCATGTTTTGAAGGAGTCGCCCGATGTGGAAGGGGACGACAGGGAGTCGCTCGATATCATGGGGAAGGGGCTCGAAACCCTCCTTTCCATCGCCAACGATCTCCTCGATTTCAGCAGGCGTGACGAGTTGAACCTGGACCCGGTAGAGCCGGGCCGGGTTATTTCCAATGTTCTTTCCGACCTTGAAAGGACGATGAAAAAGAACATCCGCATCAAAAAGTACCTTCATTGCGACGGGATTATCCTGGAAATGGATGTCCTGAAGATCAATCACGTGCTGACCAATGTGATGAGCAATGCCGTACAGGCGATGCCGAAGGGTGGAACACTTACCGTCAGGACGGGGGCAGAGAGCGACCGCTTGACAATTTCCATTGCCGATACGGGGTGCGGAATTTCAGAGGAGAATCTTGAAAACATCTTTGTCCCCTTCTTTACGACAAAAAAAGAGGGGACGGGACTCGGTATGCCGATCGTGAAGCACTTTGTCGAGCTTCACCGGGGTGAGATCGGGGTGACGAGCGACGAGGGGAAGGGAACGGAAGTGACCATTTTCCTCCCCATGAAGAGATAAATCCCCTTCTACACTCTCCCCCGCTCTTTGCAGAGGAGAGGTTAATTTAGTCGGCGGGTCTACAGGGTTTCACTCCGAACGCTTTTAAAAATGTCATCATGGGGCACCAGTTCGTAAAGCCCGACTGTAAAAGATTCGCTCCCACAAAGGCGGTAAAGAAAAGCCAGTAAGGGGAGTGAAGTTGCGATAGTCCAAGGCTTAAGAGCACGAACGTGCCGGCGATAATCCTGATCAGTCTTTCGATATGCATGACAACCTCCTTACGTTAAATCCCCTTTTCGGAGACCATCACCTCGATGATCCCCCTCAGGTCTCCTGGTTTGAACCCGAAGGCCTTGTCTTCGGGGTATTTTTTCTTGATAAATTCAGGCCGTTTCTCCTTTTCACCGTGGCATAAAAGGCAGGCCGGTTCCACATAAATGGGCCGAACATACCTGTTATAGTTTACACCGCCTATAGCCGTTTTATTCCAGAGCTCTTTCAACTCCCGGTTCTCCAAAAATAAAATATGCATGGATGTCTCTTCTTCCGTGGCAGCATGGCTGGGGTTCCTGTACTTTACCGCTGCATGCCGTATCTTCACGCCTTCCTTTTTCGCCATCTCCATCGCCTTCTTTTTTACGGCGCCGCAGACGCTTTTGAAGACTTTTGGCGTAACAACAGTGCCTTCCTCGATAGTGGCGGCCCTCTCGCTCCTGAGTTCGATGATCGTGGTAGCGATTTTTCTCGCCTTCTCTTTTGCGGCATCCATTTTGTCGGTTCTCCTTGTTTCTGCATGTGCAGTAGCGTGAAGCAAGAAGAAAATCAAAAAGAGTAGGGACAGTTTCCTCATTTAGTGTAGCCTCCTTTTTTTATTGTTCGAAAAGCGCGTTTACAAGTCTGATAGTCGTTTCGTCGGTTAGGTGATAGAAGGTCCGGTTGCCGCAGCGGTTCGCCGTGACGATCCCCTTGTTCCTTAGGATAGCGAGGTGCTGCGAGACGACCGGTTGGGGCAGTTCCATACATTCCCAGATATCCTTGACGCAGCATTCGTTCTTTGCCAAGCCGACGACGATCTTCAGCCGCAGGGGATGCCCTATCGTTTTAAGGATTTCGGCTTCTTTTGAGAAGTCAGCCTTCTTTATAGTTTCTTTGTCCATTGCCCTATAAATATTAAATAATTCATATATTCTAATATTAGGATATCTTTTTTTGTTATTCGGTGCAAGAAAAAAGTAAAGCAAGTTGTAATTTTAAAAGAAGTGAGGATGAGGTAGCAACAGCCTCAGACTGTCAAGGTGCAGATGAAAGACTGGTCGATCCGGTAAAGGAAGGTTGGGATGAACTGAAGAACAACTCTTTTTTTCCCCGGGTGAAGCTTGCAAGCTCCGCCGTAATGTGACCCACGTTTATTTTTGTTTTGATTTTTACAATCATCCGGAAATTATCGTCGGTGAGCCAGATGTAAGAGTCGCCTTTGCTCTTGAAGACATCCCCCTCCTTGAGGACGGTATGCACCTTTATTGTATCGAAGGTTCCCGCCTTGACTCTTATCTTCTCCCGTTTCACTTCTTTAATGATTGTCTCCAGCAGTTTGCCGCCGGAAAAAGTAGGGAATCTGAATTCTTTCCCCGGCACGAAAGCAACGGTGCGCGTGTGATAAAAGCTGGAGAGAGAGTCGCAGGCGGGAGAGAGGATGTCGATGGTTTTCTTCGCACCGTTTTTTTCATATTCCACCTTCTTTGCCTCATAATCGAAGCGGGCTTTTTCCGTTTTTATACGTTTTTTTTTCTTCGTTACTATCTTATAGCTGAGGCTTGCCATTGATTCCGGGTTGGCAAAGCTATCGACCTGGTTATTCAGCTTGTAAAAAGCAGAGACGAACTTGTTTGACCGTGTGATCGATCTAAAGTGGAGAGCCTCACGGCCATCTACATCTGTTTTTTCGACAACCTCCAGCACCATTGTCCCTGCTGCTATCCCGCCCCATGAGAGGTTAAATTGGAGCCGTTCACCGGGACTAAAAGAAGCAGCGCCAAATGTTGTTGAAGGGAGCCAAAGGAGGAGCAGGACGAGAACAAAGTAAAATTTCATCTTCATTTGTTATTTCAGGTTTCCTTGATAGCGCATATGCGAGAATGGTACCCTGAAATTGAAGCCATGTAAAGGGAGGAGGACATAAAACCCCCTATAGTTGACACTTTCTTTTTGTGTGCTATTATGAAAAGCAGTTAATAAAAGGCGGAAGGGAAAATGAGGGCCAGAAAAATTCTCATCACCGGCGGCACAGGCTTTATCGGTACAGATCTTTGCCGGAAGCTGCTTGGGAAAGGGGCCAAGCTCACGGTACTCAGCAGAGATCCCGACCGTATTTACGCACTTTTTGGTCCTGCCGTGCAGGGGATTAAATCCTTCGACGAACTTGGAAAAGAATCGACTTTCGATGCCGTCATTAACCTGGCAGGCGCGCCCATTGCCGATAAACGGTGGACGGAAGAACGGAAGGCGCTCCTCAGGGAGAGCCGCATCGGACTGACAAGCCGTCTCATCGATTTTCTCGCACGTTTGGATAAAAAACCGGCCTGCCTCATCAACGCCTCAGCCGTCGGATATTACGGCGATCAAGGAGAACCTGAAGTTGATGAGGAGACAGAACCTCACGACGAATTTACCCACCGCCTCTGCCGGGACTGGGAGGCCGAAGCGCTAAGGGCTCGGAGTCTCGGCATCCGGGTCTGCCTCCTTAGAACCGGCCTCGTTGTAGGCAAGGACGGCGGGTTTCTCCAAAAAATGCTGCTCCCTTTCAAGCTTGGCCTCGGCGGCAGACTTGGAAGCGGCAGGCAGTGGATGCCCTGGATCCACCGGGACGACCTCGTGCGGCTGATTTTTTTTCTCCTCGAAAATGAGAATCTGGATGGCCCGTTCAACGGGACAGCACCGAGGCCTGTCAGGAACAGTGAGTTTACCAAAACACTCGCCCGCGTCCTTTCCCGTCCCGCCGTGTTGCCTCTCCCGGCACTCTTCCTTCAAGTTGGTTTCGGGGAGATGGCGAAGCTTCTGCTCACCGGGCAAAAGGCTCACCCCACAGCCGCAATCAAAGCAGGGTTTGAGTTCAACCATCCTGATCTTGAGGGTGCGTTACGTGAGGTATTAAATTGAAGGGGACGTTAAAACTATCCGGAAGGCGAGTGAAGCTCCCCACCTGCAAGGCGGGGCATCTAAAAAGCAAGGATAAGAGGACATCCTTTCCCCTTATAACCCCTTGGTAAGGATGCCATTCATCCCTGTGCACAGCACGGGGTATTCTGAGCATGATTTCATAAAGTTGCCGGTCACAGAACAGCATTTGAAGACTCGACATACCCCCTAAAGTATTTTATGCCCTTATAGGGCTATAAGCAAGCCATCGGCTATGCCGGTGATCATGACTTCTCAAGTCGTTTAAAATTGTTTTGCTGGATTTCATGTTTAATTGCCGCTATTTATAGAACTTATATTTTGCAACGTTGGGATGCTACTAATTTTGTTATAGGCTACATTTTGTCTCTTACGCCAATACTGGGAGAAGAACCTGAATTTTTTATCATTGATGACAACCTCAAAAATCAAATTATTAGAGGTTGCCTATAGTTTTAGGTGAGAAAAAAAGCTTATAGATTAACCCCTTGTTTGCCCTCCTCTTTTTTTTTCATTTTTCCCCTTGACACCACAATATATGGTGGTATGATCTTTCTTGGCTACAATGGAAGGTGCGACGCGCTGTTTCCGTGTAAACAGGGATAAAATGGGCGACAGCCTTTAATTTATATCAATTTTAATTCTATTTTTTTAAGGAGGCGGATATGGGAACACTGGGAACGGTGACCGGGACTATGGCGGAAAAAAGAGAAAAGGAAGGAGTCGGGGGTGAAGAAAAACTCCCGCTCACGGACAATGCCATCACGGTGCTTGAACGGCGTTATCTGAAAAAAGACGATAACGGAAAGCCGATCGAGAGACCTGAGGAGATGTTCCGCCGGGTGGCGAAGACGATCGCTGCGGCGGATATCAAGTACGATCCCGAGGCGGACATCAAAGGGCTGGAAAATGAGTTCTACTGCATGATGACGAACCTCGAATTCATGCCCAATTCGCCCACCCTCATGAACGCCGGACGCGAACTGGGGCAGCTTTCCGCCTGTTTCGTTCTTCCTGTGGAGGACTCCATGGAATCGATCTTCGAGTCGATTAAAGACACGGCGCTTATCCACAAAAGCGGCGGCGGCACCGGTTTCGATTTCTCAAAACTCCGTCCGAGAAACTCCATGGTCGCCTCTACCAAAGGGGTGAGTTCGGGCCCCATCTCCTTTATGAAGGTCTTCGATTCTGCCACAGAGGCGATCAAGCAGGGGGGGACGCGGCGCGGCGCCAATATGGGAATCCTCCGCGTCGATCATCCCGACATCATGGATTTCATTACCTGCAAGGAAGATGGCGTCACTCTCACCAACTTCAATATCTCCGTGGCGCTTACCGAAGATTTTATGGATGCCGTAGAGAAGGAGAGGGACTACAGTCTCCTCGAACCGAGAACGGGTGAAGAGGTAGAGAGACTGAATGCAAAGAAGGTTTACGACAAGATCGTCGATCTCGCCTGGACGAACGGCGATCCCGGCATCATCTTCGTCGATCGAATTAACCGGGACAACCCGACGCCGAAGGTGGGCGAGATCGCCTCCACCAACCCCTGCGGCGAGCAGCCACTGCTCCCCTACGAGGCGTGCAACCTCGGTTCCATCAACCTCGTTCGGATGGTGGAAGATGGCGCTGTCGATTACGCCAAGCTGGGACGTACGGTGAAAAAATCGGTCCATTTTCTCGACAACGTAATCGACGCCAACAAGTATCCCATCGACAAGATATCGAAGATGACGCGATCCAACCGGAAGATCGGTCTCGGCGTCATGGGATTTGCCGACATGCTCATCATGCTCGGCATCCCCTATAACTCGGATGAAGGGGTGCTGACGGCGGAGAAGGTAATGGGGTTTATCCAGGAGAAGGCGCGCGAGGCGTCGGTGGACCTGGCGGAAGTGCGGGGCGCCTTCCCTAACTTTAAGGGGAGCACCTACGACCGGGGAAAAGATTCCGTCAAGATGCGTAACGCAACGACGACTACCATCGCCCCTACAGGGACCATCTCCATTTTTTCCTCCTGTTCGAGCGGGGTGGAGCCGCTTTTTGCCATATCCTACGTGCGGAACGTGATGGACAACGATGAACTCCCCGAGGTGAACCCCCTCTTCGAGGAGATGGCAAAACGGGAAGGGTTCTACTCGGTGGAACTGATGAGGAAGATTGCCGGGACGGGGACGGTCCATAACATGACGGACGTGCCCGAACATATCAGGCGCGTCTTCGTTACTGCCCACGAGATTAACCCCGAATGGCATATCAAGATGCAGGCAGCCTTCCAGAAATATACGGACAACGCCGTTTCAAAAACAATCAATTTTCATAACGATGCGACCCGTGAAGACGTGGCGCACGCCTACATGCTCGCCTACAAGAACGACTGCAAAGGGATTACCATTTATCGCGACGGCAGCCGCGACATGCAGGTCCTCTCCGTGAAGAAGGAGAAGAAGGTGGAAGCGAAACATGAAGTTCACATTCATCGTGACGAGATCATCGCACCCCGTGTTCGTCCCGATGTGACCTACGGACGTACGCAGAAGATCGTTACCGGCTGCGGTAATCTCTATGTTACCGTCAACGAAGACGACGAGGGGCTCTGCGAGGTTTTTACCCGTATGGGAAAATCGGGGGGCTGCATCAACTCCCACTCCGAAGCGATTGGACGGCTCGTTTCACTTTCCCTCCGGGCGGGAGTGAAACTCGAATCGATTGTGGATCAGATGCGCGGCGTCCGCTGCCCCATCCCGCTTGGGATCGGCAAAAATGCCGTCCTCTCGTGCCCCGACGCCATCGGCCAGGTGCTTGAAAATTTCATGAACGGCCAGGCTAAGAGCAAGGAAGCGGTTGCCGCAATCGCCGATGCCTACATGGCGGCGGACCCGCCGCCCCTTGCGGCGGCAAGTGAATCGGGCCTCAAGGCAGACTCCATCGACATGGGAGTCTGTCCCGAATGCCCCGAGTGTGGCCATATTATCGAGTTTATCGAGGGGTGCCTCACCTGCCGGGGCTGCGGCTACTCGAAGTGCTGATTGAAAGGTAACTTCAGCCATGCCGGAGATGAAATCGAATATGACGCCGAAGGAGTGGATGACCTTCTACGAGGAGCTCTTCCTGGAGCGTGAGCCGGTGATCAACCCGCCACGTTCGCGAGAGGAAGACGCGCCTGATGTCTGCCCCCTCCCTCTTCCGAGAGATCTCAGCGCCGCAGTCGGGCAGGTGGAGAAAGTAAAGGAGTAATCCATGTCGATCAAGTCGGACAGTTGGATCCGCAAGATGGCGGAGACGGAAGGGATGATCGAGCCCTTCGAACCGGGACAAGTGAAAGAGAGGAACGGCGAGAAGGTGGTCAGCTACGGTACATCGAGTTACGGCTATGACGTTCGGTGTTCAGATGAGTTCAAGATCTTCACCAATGTTCACAGTTCCATTGTCGATCCGAAAGATTTTTGTCCAAAATCATTCGTCGATTTCAAGGGAGACGTCTGCATCATCCCGCCAAACTCCTTCGCCCTGGCGCGGACCATAGAGTACTTTAGAATACCACGGAGCGTCCTCACCGTATGCCTTGGCAAGTCCACCTACGCAAGGTGCGGCATTATTGTAAACGTCACCCCCTTCGAGCCTGAATGGGAAGGATTTGTGACCCTCGAATTTTCCAATACCACGCCGCTGCCTGCCAAGATATACGCCAACGAGGGGGTGGCCCAGGTCCTCTTCTTTGAGTCCGATGAGACCTGTGAGGTTTCCTATAAAGACCGGGGGGGGAAATACCAGAAGCAGACGGGCGTCACCCTGCCGAAGGCCTGATCCTAAGGCTTCAGAGAAATTTATAAGGAGTTTTTTTCATGACGAAGATGATTAAACATTTTTTCAGTTGGTTCTTTTCCACGGAAAAGACGAGTGACGAAATCCTGGTCGATGTGAGCGGCATACTGAAACGGCGTTCTTTGTCGGCCCGTTGCCAGATCAACGAGAATGATATCCGGCATCTTTTCTCGCAGGATTCGGAAAAAGAGGTGCTCTTCCCTTAGGTCGCGTGAGAGGCGTGTGACGCGTGGGCGTTTGATTGAGTAAAAGAAAGCGAATGGACAGTTGCCTAACGAGGCTGCCTGTCCTTTTTTTTTGGCGCTGTTTTAGGTATACTGTGGAGCAAGTCTGACTGAAGAGAAGAATATGCAGTGGAAAACTAACGATGCCTCGAAGAAGGCCCTCTCTTCGAGTCGGCAGCAGGCGTGCCTGACCTCGGTGATATGTTAAAGAAGATTGCACAATACGGGGCTTAGGGTGTATTATTTCGCTTACGGTTCAAATATGGCTTCGGTGAGGCTGAGTGCGAGGGTTCCTTCGGCTGAACTCGTTACTACCGGGTATCTTCTTAAATACCGGCTCTGCTTCCATAAAATCGGTATGGACGGTTCGGCCAAGTGTGACGCCTTTTATACGGGGGAAGACCGGGATCTGATACTCGGTGCGCTTTACCGGATCGACCCGACGGAGAAAGATTTGCTCGATCGTGCAGAAGGACTCGGCAAGGGGTATGAGGAAAAAGAGATCAGCCTTTTTTCGGCGGCAGGCGCCGAGATGGAGGCGTTCACCTACGTGGCGACGGCCATTGATGAGACGCTTAAACCCTTCCACTGGTATAAGGGGCATCTGCTCATCGGTGCAAGGGAGCACCGCTTTCCCGATGAATACGTGGAGCGTTTTCTGAGTGTGGAATCGGTGGATGACCCCGATGGAGAGCGGGTGGAGCGGGAGATGGGTCTCCACGGGTTAGGCCGGGGAGACCCGTTGAAGGCGTCATGAGAAATTACACATTCCCTGGTCGCTTATGCCAGGGTTGGAGATTGACAATAAAGACGAAAACAGAAAAAGGAGTGTTTCATGAACATGTATGTGGGTAAGCTTCACTATGATGTGACGGAAGAAGACTTGAGAAAGGCCTTCTCCGCCTTCGGGGATGTGGAGAGCGTAAAGATTGTGACAGACCCTTATACGAAAAGGTCGAAGGGGTTCGGTTTTGTCGATATGCCGGACAATTCGGAGGCGGACACGGCAATCAAGACTCTTAACAAGGAGGGGTTGAACGGGAAGTCGATCAAGGTCAACGCTGCAGAGGCCGGAGGAAACAGGCGGATCGACAGGAAGAAGAAGAAAAAAAGGCGGTTTTAGCGGCAGTTCCGTCTACTCGCATTCCTATGGCTGGAATATGACAGGATCGTTGGGACTGTTTATTAATCCTTTTCTTTCTTGATCCCTTTTGCCTGTTTTTTGTAAACGGGCGGGTTCTCTCTTCTTAAAGGCAGGTTGTTAACCGGGTGAAATTCACTAAGGCTAAAACGGTGAAGGCAGAGAACGAAAACAGTTATACCATCATGATTGTGGACGACCAGGAGATCAATCTCGCCATCCTGGACGATATCCTGACGCCTCTCGGGTATGACGTGATAAAAGCCCGGAATGGTGAAGAGGCTTTAGGTCTTATTTCTCAGTCAATTCCCGATTTGATGCTTTTGGATATTGTCATGCCTGTTATGGATGGCAATGAGCTTTGCAAGCGTTTGAAAGAAGACCCCTCCCGGAGGGATATCCCGGTTGTCATGGTCACGTCCCTTGAGGGGACCGAGGAAATGGTTAAATCTCTCGAATGCGGGGCCGACGATTTCCTGACAAAACCGGTAAATCCTGTTGAGCTGAAAGCGCGGGTACAGTCGCTTCTGAAAAAGAAGTCCCTTCACGACCAGCTTAAAGGGGCCTATCGCCATATCAACGGCCTCACCGATTTCGCCGATATGGAGCTTTCCAACTTAAGCCACGAAACATTTTCCTACATCGATACGAACGGTACGCTCGTGGCAAAGCTCCTCAGGCGTGCGGAAGAGGAAACGGACCGGCCCACCCATATCCTGCTCGGGAAGTGGATCGATAAGGAAAGGGTGGCAGGGAGCCTCTATTCTTCGGAAAAGGGCCGGCCTTCAAGGGACGCCGTTCGTTCATCCTTTAAGGAGAGGTCTCAATCAGCGGACACTATCCCTTCCGGTAGCAAGGCTATCTATCTGGAGGAGAACCGGGATCCTTCGAACTGGCGTTACGCCTTTGGAAACGAAATCTCCGCTGCGGTGGGCGCCATAAAAAACTATGCCGTATTCAAGAGGGAACAGGCAGACGACATAATTATTGCCTTCAATTATGGCCGGTCTGTTTCGGAACACGAATCTGACGTGATGAAAAACCTGCTCCTCCTGGCCAATGTTTTTACCGTTATTTCATCACAGATGGACGAGATCGACAACGCCTTCAAATATCTCATCTCCGCCCTGTCGAGAGCGGCAGAAGCAAAAGACGAGGAGACGGCCAGCCATCTGCTCCGGGTAAACCGGTTTGCCGAAATTATCGCAGAAGAGTTGAAAATGCCTCCCCAGTTTTCAAGGGATATAAGCTTTCTTGCACAGATGCACGACGTGGGGAAGCTTCATATTCCTCATAAAATACTGAAAAAACCGGGACGGCTGAACGATGATGAGATAAGCATCGTGAAGAACCATACCTACTATGGCGCCAACATCCTCGGTGACGAACCGAGGCTTGTCATGGCGAGGGAGATTGCGCTCTGTCATCATGAAAGCTTCGACGGAAGCGGATATCCCGAAGGGATAAAGGGAGAGCAGATACCGATCTCGGCAAGGATCGTCACGTTGACCGACGTCTACGATGCCTTGCGATCCCAAAGAACATACAAGCCGGCCATTCCCCACGACGAGGTCTTCAAGATCATAACCGAGGGGGACGGAAGGACGATGCCCACGCAGTTCGATCCCGACGTGATTAGTGCATTTATCAAAAGAGAAAAGGATTTCGAGGAAATTTACCACCAACTGAGAGACGAACTGGAAGCTGAGCGCTACAGCCCTCCACGTAAAGAGGCCCCGGAGCCGGAGAAATTTATTGCCGAAAGCAGGTAACGCTTTATTGTCCGCAGAGAACATTTTTCCAAATAAATAAAAACAACGATGGAAGGATTGATGGGAACAGACTATGTTCGGTTATTTTAAGAGAAAGAAGTTTTTTGTCAATTGCCCTGTCTGTGACAGGGAGTACAGCATCAAGTTCAACCCTGAAGAGGTGAAAAAATATGATTATCCCTTCAGGGAGGGGGCGGGCGTCGTTTTTACCCTCGAATGTGATTTTTGCGACACCCATGGTAAGATTCTCCAGTATCCTTCGGGGGAAGTGGAAACCTTCGATCACACGTGGGGGCAGAAACAAAAGGAGCTTAACGACAAAGTAAAAGAGGCCGAAGCAGAGCGGTCGGCCATAAAAGAGCAACTGGAGAAGACTCCCGACAGTCGGGACCTGATCGCCAGGCGAACACAGACGGAGAAGGTGCTTCAAAAGCTCGAAAGTAATTTCAAAAAAGAGGTCGATAAATATAACGCCTTCAAATCGGAATCCAAGGAATTGTGGAAGGAAGAGTTGAAGAATATTGATTAAGGCCTCTAAAATGACTCTATGACAAAACAGCCTGTTTTTATTCCTCTCTTTTTCAAAGCAACAACCTCTTAAAGAGCCCTGCCCGGTGGCGCCGCCAAAGAAGGAAGATAGTGCTATGGACAAGCGACTCTTTCTCAACAAGGTAACCCGATGATGAAGAATTCCGGTAAAATAGAAAAAGAATCAGTTGATGAACTGACAGCGCTCCGTCAGGAGGTCGGCGAATTAAGAGAAAAGGAAGAGGCCCTCCTTAAAGCCGGTGATCGGCTTGAGATGGCCCAGAGGATAGGCCGGGTCGGCGTATGGGACTGGAACCCAGGTACGGGCGAGTTACTCTGGACGGATGAGGTGTTCAGGATACTCGGTTATTCGGTCAACGAAGTCACTCCTTCCTATGAACTCTTCCTCGAACGCATTCACCCCGAAGACCGTGAAAGACTGAAAAAAGCGGTAGCTGATTCCCTGGAGGGGGAGGCTTCCTACAACGTCGATTGCCGGATCATAATGAAAGATGGCGAGGTCCGTTATGCAAGCGCCCAGGGAGAGATGCAATTTGGCGGGGATGGGAACCCTCTCCGCATGCTCGGCACCTTCCAGGACATGACCAAATGCCACGAAACGGAAGAGGCGCTTGTTGAGGCCAATGCCCGGCTGGAGCAAGTTTTGAAGGCAAGCCCTGCCATCATCTACCGTTGCGACCTGAAGGGTGATGCCGTCATCCCCACCTTTGTGAGCAGTAATGTCAAGGAACAACTCGGTTATGAGGTGGAGGATTATATCGAAGACCCCGGATGGTGGGCCAGCCATCTTCACCTGGAAGATTCAGATGATGTCCTTACGGAATTTGGTCGCGTCGTTTTTTCCACGAGAGAGGATAACTTCGCCCATGAATACCGCTTCATGAAAAAGAACGGGGATTATGTCTGGGTGCGTGACGAGTTGAACATCTTCAGGGACAATGACGGAAAAGCGGAGAACTTTGTCGGCTCCTGGCTGGATATTAGCACAAAGAAAGAGGCGGAAGAGGCGAGGCTAAAGCTGGAAAAGCTCGAAGCCGTCGGTGTCCTTGCAGGCGGAATCGCCCATGATTTCAACAATATCCTCACCTCCATCAATGCAAATGTCTCCCGCATGAAGAAAACTGCGGGCCTCGACGGCAAAAACATGGAGTTGCTGGAAGGAGATCTTACTTATGCAAAGGAGATCACCCAACAACTTCTCACCTTTGCTACGGGGGGGATGCCGATTAAAAAGCTTTCTTCCATTTCCGTCCTGCTGGAGACGACCGCCACTCTTGCTTTGAGTGGTTCCCACGTGAAGGCGGATTTTAACCTGCAGAATGATCTCTTTACAGCTGAAGTCGATGAAGGTCAGCTCTGCCAGGTGATAAACAACCTCGTCATCAATGCCGTCCAGGCCATGCCGAAAAGTGGAACGGTAACAGTCTCCGCTAAAAACTTTATTAAGAAAGATAAAGACAGGATAAAGCTTCCGGCTGGAAAGTATATCTGTATAACCATAGCCGATGAAGGAAAGGGCATCGATAAGGGTGTGCTGCCGAAGATATTCGATCCCTATTTTACGACAAAGCCAGGAGGAAACGGCCTCGGTTTATCGACCGCCTATTCTGTTGTGACAAAGCATGGCGGTTTGATAGACGTAGAATCTGAAAAAGAGAAGGGGACGACCTTTCGTGTCTATCTCCCGGCTTTGGAGGAGAAATTGTTGGAAGTGGAAGAGAGAACGATCTCTTTTCCCCCAGTTAGGAAAAGAATCCTTATGATGGATGATGAGGAGCGCTTGAGAAAAAGTGTAGGGTTTTTACTGGATGACTTGGGTTACGATGTTGCCTTTGCAGCAGACGGGAAGGAAGCGTTGGAGATCTTTAACGCTGAGAGGGCCGCAGGCCTCTCCTTCGATGTGGTGTTCCTCGACCTGACGGTGCCGGGAGGGATGGGAGGGGAAGAGACGATGGAACGGCTGCTAGAAATCGATCCTGCCGTTAAGGCGGTGGTGACGAGCGGCTATTCCAACAATAATATTATGGCCAACTATGAGAGTTACGGATTCGCTGCTATGCTGCCGAAACCTTATGACATTGGAGAACTGAATGAAACGCTCCTCACGGTGATAAAAAAAGCGGTGTAATCTCTAGCCCCCGGGAGTCCGGCCTGATTTGTTAAAGCCGAGCCGGTTAAAAACCCTTCAATTTTTTGAAGATAGTCAGCACGCCGGCGAAGCCTTTCCCTTCTTCCTTACGAACGTCCTTGTAAAAATCACATTGCAGGCAGTTCTCCTCTTTTATGGCGTAAGACCCCTGCACCTCGCCTCCGCAGAGCGTCCCCGTTAGAGCCCAGCAAACCCGCCCGGCATTTTCTCCGCCGTGGAGTCCGTCCAGGCGGGTGTCTGTCGCAGCGAGGCAAACGCCCAGTTCCTCCGCCTTCTCTCCGCCCGGCTCCCTGCCGCACTTCTTATATTCCCAGCAATTCATTGCACTCATTTTTTATCTCTCCCTTAAATTATGAAAAAGTGTTAATAGCTGTCGAACTTCCTGTTCTACCAGCAGTCGCTGTTTTCCCGCAATATTTATTTCGGAATAGTTTGGCGGGAGCTTGAAAAAACCCCGTTGGGTTGGCCGTAACCTCCTGAAATAATGGAAGCTTTACCTGCTGCAACAAAAGCCTTGACTCCACAACATAGGGTGATATGATGACTGGATGCTGCCAGATAGGGCGCTTTGGCGAGGGAGAAAATAACGGGGCCGGGAGCGGGTGAGATTTGGAGACTGGATTGACTTTAGGGAAAGGCTGGATTGAGACAAAGGGAGAGCGCGCCTCATGAGGGTCTCGCCCTTTTTTTATTTCCTGACGTAGTAACTTCGAAAAAATCTATTTCAAATAAGGGAGAAGAGAGATGGCCATAGAAAGGATAAAAGAGAACTACCAGTTCACCAGCTGGGACGAGAAGCTGCTCCTCAAGATAGTCCCCATCATGGAGAAGGAGGCCGACGGCTTCGTTGCCGCCTTTTACGACAAGGTGAGCCGATTCAGCAATGCAAGTAAATTCCTCAAGGACGGCGTCATAATCGAAAAGCACAAGGTCTCCATACGAGGCTGGTTTCTCAAGCTCTTTTCCGGGCCTTTTGACGACGACTACCTCCACTACCTCGAAAAGATCGGCTATTCTCACGTGAAGATCGATCTCCCTCCCCATTATGTGAATGTCTGCATTAGTTTTGCGAGGAAGTACGCCATTGATATGATTTTAAAAAATATCGACGAATGCGAGGAGCGGACGGACACCATCGTCGCTATCGGGAAGCTCCTCGATATAAACCTTGATATTCTCACCAGTTCCTACATCGAGGAGGAAAAAAACCTCTTTTTCATCTCCAAAAAGGCGGAAAGCAAGCTTATCAACTTTGCCGAGCGCTTTTCCTACGGCCTCAACCTTCTGCTTGTCGTCGGTCTGGTGATACTCGGGTTTATCGTGCTCGGCCTCTTCGCCTACGACTTGACCTACATCTTCCAGGGCGATATGGAGAAAGGGTTACTCGCCACCCTCGGCGCACTTCTCATGCTCTGGGTGGTGATCGAACTGGTCGATACGGAGGTGGAGCATATGCGGGGAGCGAAGTTTTCCGTCAAAGTCTTTATCAGCGTTGCCATGGTGGCGGTGATCCGAAAGGTGCTCGTTACGACGCTGAAAAGCGAACCCGCCGCCGTGCAGGCGCAGTATTCCCTCATTCTTGCGCTCGCCGTCCTCGGATTGGTCTACTGGCTCGTTTCGAAGACGGAAAAGATGTAGCCCCTATCTTTTTGAAAGGGGAAGAAGCCTTATGAAAATCTCAAAAAGATTGGTCGCTACTCTGATACTTGCATCGATACCCTTGCTTATGCCGACTCTGCCACTTTATGGAGATGAGCGCCCTCTTCCACCATCGCCACCGACCTTCGAAGGGGAACCTGTTGAGGCTACCGATCCCGGCTGGCGGCCACCACCGCCGCCTCCGAGAGGGGAGAATGATGCGGGCAAAGGGACTATTGCCGATAGGAAGATTTTGTCTGAAGAGATAGGTATTGCCCCTTCCGTAAAAGAGTTGGAACCGTTGCAACCATCGCCCGAGGTAAAAACGCTCCGCCTAAAAAGGAGAGAGCCTGAAAAGAAAGAAGGGGAAAAGCGAATAGATAGAAGAAAACAGCTCCGTCGAGAGGATGAAGTTTTTGAAAGACCGACGGAGTTTGTCCCGCCCGATGGGATAGGCACGAGGTACAACTGCCGGGCAATCAACTTCGAGGCCGCAGATGACAAGCCGATCTGTGCGATGGAAAAGCGCATCGCTCAGTGCATCAAGGCTCCCTGCCCCGATCTTCCACCTGAGTGGGTTAACTATCCAAACGTAGAAACTGCCTGCCGCAAGGGTGATAAAATTATTGAGTATGCCATGGGAGAGTGCAGGAAGGTATTGAGACGAAGTAAATAAAAGATAAAGGGAGGTGGAGCAGATGCCTAAAATTGAACCTATCGAAAAGGATCATGCGATTGATGAAGTAAAGACTGTTTACGAAGATATCGAGGCGGCCTTCGGGATGGTGCCGAATCTCTTCAAGACCTCCGCCCATTTTCCGCCCTTATTGAAGGCGAACTGGGAAAAGGTGAAGGCGGTCATGATGGGCGGTGTTATGACTCGAAAGTCGAAGGAGGCGATAGCAGTGCTCGTTTCAAATGACAATAGTTGTGACTACTGTGTCGGCGCTCATACGGCCATGCTGAAGATGGTCGGGGTGAGTGAAGAGGAGGTTGCTTTCATCCTCAATGATGAGCTTGAAAAGGCGGGGATTGAGGAGAAGGAGGCGGCCCTCATCCGACTTGCGCGGGCTGCAAACGTCAATCCACACGCAATACCCGGCAGCATTTTCAACGACCTTAAACTCGAAGGAGCAACCGATGTCGAGATCATCGAGGCGCTTGGTGTAATGGAGACCTTTACCGCTTTCAACAAGTTTCTCGATGCTCTTGAGGTAGCGATAGATTCTTAGGGTGATAGGGCTGTCCCCGGTGTCGCTATCATAACTCATGCATCATAAGCAAGGAGCGAAGATGAAACCTAGAATCAGCATGATAACGTTGGGTGTTTCTGATCTGGAAGAATCTGTGAAATTCTATAGCGACGGATTGGGCTTCCCCAAAATGGAATCATCGCCTGAGGTCGCTTTCTTTACTTTGAATGGCACATGGTTAGGTTTGTACCCTCGCGAGTCTCTTGCTGAAGATGCAACTGTTTCATCCGAGGGGAGTGGATTCAACGGTTTCACTCTTTCTCATAATGTTGCATCGGAATCTGAGGTGGATCAAATCATCGAACAGGCAGTGCAAGCAGGTGCAACGCTTGTTAAGACGGCGCAAAAAGTTTCCTGGGGTGGATACTCCGGCTATTTCAAAGACCGGGATGGTTATTTATGGGAGGTTGCGCACAACCCCTTTTTCTGGGTCGGCCCTGAGGATGAAAAGGCATGACAAATTGACGCCTATGGAAATCAGCAGATTAGATCGGCTCGTTTTGACGGTGAAGGATATTGATGAGACGTGTAGGTTGGGTTGAATAAAATGAAACCCAACACATGTTGGAGTCGTTGGCAATGTTGGGTTTTGCAACCCAAGTTGTTAATTACAGTGGATCCCGAAGGCGGCACATAATTAAGTATTGTGCCCCCAAAAATTTTCAAGGAAAACAATAAACTGAAGTGGATTGAATAATGAGGGAGGTTTTATGAAACGAGTATTAGTAATTTCCGTATTTACCTATGTTTTGATTTTTTTCTCATCTGCCATTTCCTATGCCAATGGGTACTCTTTTTATGAGAAGCTTGCGATTGAAAAAAACAACAAACTCGCCTTTGAAATGGTTGATAAAAGCAGTCTCCCCAGCTCGCAGCAGTTGATTCTTTCCTGCAATCGTTACAGGAGTGCCTCATGCCTGCCATCTGTTCTGGATGCCCTCAAGGAGGAACTTTCAAAAGAGAAGTCACTGGGCCTTAAAAGCTGGAAGCGTTTTTTGTTAGCCAGGGTTTATTTTGAGAGTCGTAATTTTAAAGACTCTTTGAGCGCTTTTAATGAAACTCTAAAAATTGTTCGCGATGACCGGCTTAAAGCCGCCACATTGCACAATATTCTTGTTGTCAACCTCATACTTAGAGATGTTAAGGCATCTATGGAGTCATTGACGGCAATTGAAAAACAATATCCTGACTATAATTTTTATGAGCGTAATTTTTCAACATATCCTTATAGCATATGCGAACCCGCCTGGGAGAACTGTACGGAGCTTATCTCTGTAAGCAGGATTTCAAAGCTACGCCCTGTCCTGAAAGAGATAGAGGTTCATCAAAAAAGGCTTAACTCAACTAAAGGTACAGGTGATGAATTTATCACTATTTCGACGGAACTTGCCAAAAGGTACGAGAAGATATGCCCTTTAAACAGCATGTTTAACAGGGTTTGTCCCGATGCCCTTGAGATCTACAAATCAATATATAATCAATATCCTAACCACGAGAAGGCGGACTTTGCATTCCTTAAGATTCAGAAGTCAAAATTTGCCTACGAATATGAAGGTGATGAGGTTGCAAGAAGCCGGGACATTATTAAATATTATGGGGAATTTCTAAAGCATTATCCTGATTCGCCTCTTTCGCGGGAAATCGGTCTGGAATATGAAAAAGCAAAAAAATATCTAAAAGGTAATAATAAGGACACATCCCAATAAAAACCAGCAAGGAACATATGAAAAATAGTTGTCTGCACTCTCTTCTTCACCACCTTCAACCCTTGTCCCCTGTCAATAAGTCATGATGACAAAGCTACTCAAATCTTTGGTGTTTATCGTTATCGCTTTTTCCCTGCTATCGGCAGGCTGTCCCGGCACTGGAGAAAGGGAGTTAACCCTCATCTACTCGGGTAATCTAAATGGTGAACTGGAACCCTGCGGGTGTGCGGAAGAGAGCAATCAGGGCGGTATCAAGCGTCGTGCTACCAAGATTAAACAGTTGCGGGAAGAAAAGCCTGACCTCTTTCTCATCTCCAGCGGAGGATTATTAACGAGTAACAACCCCCAGGACCGCCTTACGGGAGAATACATCCTCAAGGGTTTGGCGACTATGGACTACGACGCCATTGGAGTCCAGTGGCCTGATCTCGCCTTCAGTCCCGCTTTTATTAAGGGCGCTAATCTGCCCTGGGTGGCGAGTAATATGATTGGTAATGAGTTCCCCACCGTGCGCGTGGTGGAACGCGCTGGAGTTCGTGTCGCCTTTTTTTCATGGCTCGACCCGAAAAGTTCCCCCGCGCGGCAGATGCAAGGAACTGAAAAAAGCGTCCAGGTTGAGCCTCAGATGATCAATGACGCGATGGCAAAAGCGAAGGGTGACGGCAACCTCACACTGCTTTCGACTACCCTGTCGCTGGAAGAGGTCCGTGAAAGCGGCCTCTCCCTTAAAAAGGTCGATATCCTGCTTGTTCAACCCTTAAATGAAAAGTACCAGGCGCCGAAACGGGTCGGCAATACGCTGGTTTTGCAGCCGGGCACGCGCGGTATGCGGCTTGGGCGTGTGAATATTGCCGTTAAACGGGACAACAGGATTGGTGACTTCAGCTTTGAGTCGATACGTCTCCCCTCCTCGGTGCCCGACGATCCAGAACTGGGGGGGTGGTATCTTGAATACCTGGAACGGGGTAAAGAAGAATTTAAAAAGCGAGCCCGGATTCGCAGAGCCCGAATTACAGGTTCCAGCCCCTACAAGGGAGGCGAGGCCTGTAAAGGCTGCCACGCTCAGGCTTATGATGTGTGGGCCAAAAGCAAACATGCCGGAGCCTATGAGCGATTAAAGTCTGTAAATAAGGGATACGACCCGAACTGCGTAGCTTGTCATACCGTCGGTTTTGAAAACATCGGCGGATTTGCCGATCCCGTCGCTACCGCCCATCTGCTGGGTGTGCAGTGTGAATCATGCCACGGCCCGAGCCGGGCCCATGCCAAGTCTAAAGGTGCAAAACCGTCAGGTAATGCCGGGTGGCTACCTGAAAAGATGTGCAAACAGTGCCATGTGGGCCCACACAGCCCTTCTTTTGAGTTCGAACGTTACTGGTCCGAAATAGAGCATGGCAAGCGTCCCTGATTTTTCTCAAAACTATTGACTCTACAACAGAGGGTGGTATGATTTCCCTCAGCAGTAAAAAAGGCGAGGTTGATGCCCTATGGACTTCGGGGAAAGCAGGGGTAGAGGAGAGGGGTGAAGAATTTGGATGCACGGTTTGAAAGGTGGGGGGGTAATTTAATTACGAAAAGGGACGTAACGCCCGGAGGGGCGAGCGTCCCTTTTTCTTTTTTGAGGCGCTTTTTTGTGGTGGCGGGACTTGGGTAAATTAAATATGCTCAATAAATTTGATTTAAAGGAAGATCATATTTTATTTAAAGAGCAAATCGAGAGGTCATCCTATTACATTGAGTTTGAAAAAATGATAGATGATTTATTAAAAGTGTTAAGTCCATCCGAAAGAGAAAATCTTTTTTCACATAAGCTACAAATAAACAGCAAGAAGTTTAATCTAAAACAATTCATTCAAGGTGCAGTTGAATTAACTGTTATGATTCGTCACCTTACTCCGAAGACCCCAATATATAGTATGCTTAGTGTAGA
>CBDVDA010000025.1:0-32068 GCA_965372635.1 uncultured bacterium
GAGGGGAAATCCCTCCTTAGAACTCGTTTGTTATTTTAACGTTTTGGCGGGAGTATTGCAACGAGGCAGTTATTACCCGGATGAGGAATTGTTTTTATATTTTTTATAGATGAGGGGAATCACCGATACGGTGACGATCAGGAGAAGGCCGATGATGAATTCGGGGGAGATGTTCCCTTTCAGAACGTCGAGGAGGGAGCTTGAAAAAATGACGTAAGCTGCCGTGCCGGGGAGCATGAAAATGAATGACGCCACTACGTAGTGGCTGAACTTTATTCCCGTAAGCCCGAAGGCGTAGTTGAGCAGGTTAAAGGGGAAGAGTGGGATGAGGCGCGTGATGGCTACGTAAACCCATCCCTTCTCATTAACGCCTTCGTCGATGGCCTTCATTTTTCCAGTTAAAAGCTGTTCCACCTGTGACCGGGCGAAATAGCGCGCCACGAGAAAGGCGATCGAAGCCCCGGTGGTGGCACCGATAATGGTGTAGAGGATGCCGTAAAACGGCCCGAAGGCGAGCCCGGCGACCACCGTGAGAGGCAGGCCGGGTAGGAAGAGAGTCGGAGAAATAGCATAAATGAGGATAAAAACGAGCGGCCCCCAAGGGCCTAAGCGGGCGATGGACGCCTGCAACACCTCTTTATCGAGGTAGCCATCCACTCCGGTCATCTTTACGACAACAATTATCGTTGCCAGGGCAGTGACAAAGAGTGAGAGATTGAGGACGCTTTTTTTTCTCTTGCTTCTCTGTTTGTCCGGCTGCGCTGCCATCAGATTTTCCCCTAACTCATCTTCAAAGAGATATTTAACTCTACACTTTTTGGATGGAATAGGAGGAAAGAAGGTTCGGGGAAAGGAGGGAAAATAGCGAAGCTATTACTTGGTGGTCATTATCCAGACGCCGTCCCAGTCGGTTGCGGGCGGGTTTTCCATGAAGTACCTGCACCTTTCCACATATATCTGGGAGAGGCCGTCGTTGGGGTTTAGCGAGAGCGCCTTTTCGAACTTTTCAATTGCCTCCTCCCACTGATGGGACTGGTAGAAGTCTATTCCCTTGTTGAAGAGGGCCACAACGGGGGTGACGTTCGGGAAGGTCTCCCACTTGTGGAAATCGAGTGCCTCGTAGATTCCAACGGGCCGTGTCTGCCCCTTTACCTGGATATCGTCGGCCCGGCGAAGCAGGTATTTCCCTTTAAGTTTGTTAAAGGTGGTTTCCGTAATGAGGATCTTCGCCTTGTACTGTTTGGTGGCGCCTTCCAGCCGGGACGCGAGGTTGACGCCATCACCGATGACGGTATAGTCCATTCGCTTGTTGGAGCCGATATTGCCGGAGATGACCTCGTTGGTATCGATGCCGATGCCGATGTCTATGGGGTCGTCCCCCCGTGCCGTCCTGATTTCGTTCAACTTCCTCAAATTTCGCATCATTTCGATGGCGGCGCTGAGTGCGTTGTCGGCGTCTCGCCCGGTACTGAAGGGTGCGCCGAAGACGGCCATGATGGCGTCGCCGATGAATTTGTCGAGAATGCCGTTATAGTTGAAGATGGAATCGACCATGACGGTGAAGTATTCGTTCAACATGGAGACGGTATCGGCGGCGCCGAGTTTTTCAGAAATGGTGGTGAAGGATCTGATATCAGAAAATAAAATAGCGCAGTCTTGGGCCTGTCCGCCGAGGGCGTCCTCTCCCTCTTCGAGAAGCTTATCGGCCACCTCTTTCGTCATGTAGCGCGCCATGGTCCCCTTGACCCGTTTTTCTGTCGTAATGTCCTCGAAGATAATCATGGAGCCGATCATCTCATCCTTGGCATTTTTTAAGGGGACGATGGTGAGGTTTACCGAGATAGGGGTCTCGTCTTCGAGGAACATCTCCGTATCCATGGTGATGTCCTGCTCTCCCGTTTCAAAGACCTCGGCAACATGCTCTGCAATCCATGCGTTCTTATCGGTAAAATACTCGGCCGCCATTTTACCGGTAATATCTTCTTCTTCCGTTTTTAGAATTCTTAAGGAGGGCGAGTTACATTTGACGATCTTGTTTTCGTCGTCCAGGGTGATGACGCCGTTGCTCATGCTTTCGAGCATGCTCTCGCTGTAGTTTTTCATCCTCAGAACTTCGTCGAAGAGGGTGGCATTTTCCAGCGCTACCGAGGCCTGCGAGGTGAAGGCGGCAAGGCGCGTTTCGTCGGCGGCAGTGAAGGGGCCGCCCTTTTTGTTCAGCACCTGGGTGACGCCGATGATCTTCCCCTCCTTGTTGGTGACAGGCATGCAGAGGATCGTTTTGGTGCGGTAGCCCGTTTGCTTGTCCACTGCCGGATTGAAACGGTCGTCTTCGTAGGCCTCGGGGATGTTGATCGTTTCTCCCGTGGTAAAGACCGACCCGGCGATGCCGAGGTGGTTTGGAAAGCGGATCTCGTTCACTTCGAGCCCTTGGGCGATCTGCGCCCAGAGTTCGTTTGTCTTTTCGTCGTTCACGAAGAGGGTACTCCTGTCGGCATCGAGGAGGTCGGTGATGGTCTCCATGATCTTTTTAAGGAGTGGCTGGAGTTGGAGTTCTGTGGAGATGGCGCCCATCACCTCGCGCATCCTTTTTTCTTCCTCCATTGACTTCTGGAGTTGATCGAAGAGTTGGGCGTTTTGCAGCGCCGCCGAGGCCTGGGAGGTGAGCGCCTCCAGCAGAGTCAGGTCGTCCGTATCAAAGTCCCCTTCCTCCTTGTTGAGTACCTGGACG
Organism: uncultured bacterium; assembly: GCA_965372635.1. Taxonomy (GTDB): domain Bacteria; phylum Desulfobacterota; class JADFVX01; order JADFVX01; family JADFVX01; genus CBDVDA01. The sequence continues at coordinate 2,729 of CBDVDA010000025.1, forward strand.
ACGCCGATGATCTCGCTGTCTTTGGCGCGGATGGGGGCGCAGAGAATATTTCGCGTACGATACCCTGTTTTTTTATCCACCTCCTGGTTGAAGCGCGGATCGGCATAGGCGTCGTCGATTATGACCGCGTTGGCACTCGTGAAAACCGACCCGGCAATGCCGAGGTGGTTCGGGAAACGAATTTCGTTGATCCCCTCCCCCATGGCGATGCGGGAGAAGAGTTCATGCGTTTGCTTGTCATTTAAAAAGAGGCTGCTTCTATCGGCGCCGATAGCGCCGTTTATTGTGGTGACCATTTTTTCGAGGAGCACATCGAGAGAGAGAACATCGGCAATCTGGTTGGAGACGTCGATGAAGGAGGTGACTTTTTCAAGGATGTCTGCAATTTTATGGACGAAGGCCTTTTTCCCCTTCGCCGTGAGGCTGTTGAGCATGGTCCTGATTTGGTCCTGCCCCAGCTTTTGCTTCATGATGTTGCTGACGATATCGAGGCTCGTGTCGAGGGAATACCCTTCTCCCTGCATTGCGAGGACGCGAGCGAGGTCCTCTTTGCTCAGGAAGAGCTCCGTCAGTATCTCGCCGAGCTTCCGTTTCCCCCCTTCCGCCTTCTGGAGTTCCACGGCCTTTTCGATATCAGCCTCCCGCACATAACCGAGGCGAAGAAGTATGTCTCCGATCTTTCCCGTCTTACCTGCCACAGCCAAAAACTCCTTGATAATTAAAGGGCTTTATCTTAAACAGGGCAAACTTTACCACATTTTTTCCATTAGTAAAAGCCTGTTTTTCTTTAATCAAAAAAGGGACAGCCTTTTGAGAACTGTCCCTTTTCGATTTCCAAAAAAACTGACAGGACCGTTAAATGTTCCACTTCTCTTTAATCCGCTCCAAAACAGCATCTTTCGTAAGATCGAAACGGTTAGCCAGTTGCTTCTGGGGTGCCGAGGCGCCGAAACTGTCGATGCCGATAATGAGCCCCTTCCGGCCAACATACCTGTGCCAGCAGGGTGTCGATCCCGCTTCGATAGCAACGAGTTTTTCACAAGTAACCGGGATCACGCTCTCCTTGTACGACTCGTCTTTGGCTTCAAAGAGTTCGAAAGAGGGGAAGGAAACGATCCTTGCATTGATCCCTTTTTCTTTAAGCGCCTCTCCGGCGCTTAAGGCGAGTTCAACCTCCGACCCGCTCGCCAAGAGGACGATCTCCGGGTCGCCGCTGCAATCCTTCAATACGTAGCCGCCCGATTTAAGATTCGACGGATCGGTATATTTTTGTTTGTCGATGACAGGGAGGTTCTGCCGCGTGAGGATTAGTGCCGTTGGGCCGTTCCTCTTTTCCAGTGCCGCCATCCAGGCAGCAGCCGTCTCCGTGGCATCGGCCGGGCGAATCACGGTGAGATTCGGGATAAGCCGGAGCGAAGAGACATGCTCCACAGGCTGGTGAGTCGGCCCGTCTTCACCGACGAAAATGCTGTCGTGAGTAAAGACAAATACCGCCTGCAGGTTCATGAGCGCCGCAAGACGGATGGAGGGGCGCATATAGTCCGAAAAAACGAGGAAGGTGGAGCCGTAGGGGATCATGCCGCCGTAAGCGGCCATGCCGTTCATCATGGCGCCCATGGCGTGCTCGCGGATACCGAAGTGGAGGTTTCTCCCCGAAAAGTCTCCTTTCCCAACGGAAGAGGAGGATTTGATTGCCGTCTTGGTGGATGGCGCGAGATCGGCCGAACCGCCGATGAGCGACGGCGCTTCTTCGGCAATAACCTGCATCATATCGCCTGACGCGGCGCGCGTGGCAATGCTCTCCTTCTTGATCGTCTCCAGCAGCCGATTCTCAAGGTCTTCCGGCAGGGAAGGGTCGAAATGTTTTCCCCAGAGGCTGTTCAGTTCATTGTCCGCTTTGACCGTCTTGGCGAAGCTTTTTTGCCATGCCTCGTATTCGCCCTTAAGTTCTTCACTGCGGGACTTAAAGAGCGATTTCACTTCGTCGGGGACATAAAAAGGTTCGTCCGACGGCCAGCCGAGGTTTTCCTTTGTTTTCGCTCTTTCGTCCGGGCCGAGCGGCTCGCCGTGAGCGGAGGCGGTGTCCTGCTTGTTCGGACTTCCCATGCCGATGTGGGTTTCTGCGATGATGAGGGTAGGTTTGTTTGTTTCCTTTTGCCCGGCCATGACCGCGTCACAAATGGCGGCGTGATCGTAACCGTCCACCTTGAGTACTTGCCAGTGGTACGCCTCGAAGCGTTTCCCCACGTCTTCGGAAAAGGTGAAGTTCGTATCACCTTCGATGGTGATTTCGTTGCTGTCGTAGATATAGATTAGCTTCGACAGGCCGAGATGGCCCGCGATGGACGCCGCTTCGGAAGCGACCCCTTCCATCATATCGCCGTCGCTCACGAGGGCATAGATATAATGGCCAAAAATATCCTCGTCCCCTTTATTAAAGCGTTTTGCCATCATCCTTTCCGCTAGGCCCATGCCGACGCCGTTGGCAAAACCTTGGCCCAGCGGTCCCGTCGTCGTCTCCACTCCCGGCGTGTGACCGTATTCGGGGTGGCCCGGTGTTTTGCTTCCGAGTTGGCGAAAGTTCTTTAGATCGTCGAGGGAGAGATCGTAGCCCGAAAGATGGAGAAGGGAATAGAGCAGCATGGAGCCGTGCCCCGCAGAGAGGATAAAACGGTCCCGGTTCGGCCATGCCGGGTCTTCGGGATTGTAACGGAGAAAGTTCGTCCAGAGGACGAAGGCGAGATCGGCGCACCCCATAGGGAGGCCGGGATGGCCCGACTTTGCCTGCTCGATGGCATCCACCGAGAGCATCCTGATTGTATTTACCGCTGTTTTAACGAGTTGATTGTCGAGCTTGGTTGTATCCATCGTTCCTCCGTTTTTTACGTCAGAAAAAGTTCTTTTGACTGACGAGAATACCCCAAAGGGATTGGCACCGATTTTTGCAGATTCGGCTCCCTTTTTCAAGCATTAAACGGAGTTGATGGGACTATTTTTAATTGAAGAACGGTAAGAGGTGAAAAGTATTGAAGAATCGAGAAAGAGGATGATTCTAAAAAAAATATGGAGAACTTGAAAGGGACTAAAAAAAGAGGGTTTGAGAGGCGAGTAGAGGAAAGAAACCGGGGACAAACGGTCACGGATAAATCAGTGACGTGTCAGGTACGGGTCTCTCGCTTCATCATCTCTGCCCTCTACATATTCTCTCTTCGAAACCGGTTCGATCTGTTTCACCGCTTTTCCCGCTCCCTTGGTCTTCAAACGGGGAAGGTGGGAGAGGATGTCGAATATGGAAAGGAGGCTGTCGGCCTGGAAATAACGAACCATATCGTAGGATTTCCCCGCCCCCATATGCCCGCCTTCCATTAAAACTCTGTAGTACATGTGAAACACCTTTCATCTTATTTTGTTTCTTTAGATGAGGGACAAAAGGAAAAGTTCCAAAAAAAATTGCAATGCATGTTTTGGACGTATATTATAGATGCCGAATACCGGGGGCTTGCTCCGTTAGAGAGATGGCTCTAACGGGATAAAGGGCAAGGTATAAAATAAATGGTCGCTGGGCCTGTTGAAAAAGTGTCTTTGCGAGGAGCGCCAGCGACGCGGCAATCTCTAAGCACTTGATTTATATGGAATCGAGATTGCTTCGCTTTGCTCGCAACGACTGAAACAGGGGTTTTTCAACACCCCGGCTGGACCTATTAAAAACAAAGGAGGTTGATATGTTTATTCGCATTATTGTATGTCTCGCTCTGGGGGTACTCACTGCCTGCTCTACTGCAAGGATGGCAAAGCTGCCCGGCCTGGAAGCAGATTCTGTGAGCTATAAAATAACGGAGATGCCGAGTTCCTTCTCAGCAAAGGGCGACTTGGTCTTCGGTCCATACAGGGCCACCAATATCTCCCGGGGCTGGATCAAGGGTACCGGCTCGGGGTGGAGCGTTGGAAAATATAAGTACAATAAAAAGGATACGGGCCAGGACTATACCTATCAATTTGACGGCAAAAGCAGTTGGAAGGGGAACTGTAAAGCGAGTAAGGGTCATCAGTCATTCGGCATCGTTGCCGCCGGATTTTATGTTGATCTAAGCTGCAGCTTCTTCCCCGCAGAGGGGGTCGGCTCGGAATGGAAATTCAACTTCAAGGGGGACAGGTCCGACAGGGCGACAGGGACAATTAAGCTCGGGTCAAAAAGGGTGACCGTTAAGCCGGTCGATAAGATGGAAGGTTCACCCTTTAAATTGGGCTTTAACACAGGGTATTATTTTTACCTGGATAAGACGATTATTGCCGCCGTGGATGTTGTAAGCAAGGAGGGGCCGGTATGGTTCAATAACTCTTTGTCTCAAGAGGAAAGAGATAAGATCGGCATGGTAGCGGTCGCTTTTCTTTTAAACCAGGTCGTCTTTGATAACTGATGAGATATCCGCAAAGGAGAGCGGTTTACCCCGTTTAGAGAAGAATCTCTAACGGGGTTTAAGCAGTCGCTAACCCTATTTAGCAGATCTTAAGGTTTTCCAGAATCCTACGGGCAATGACTTTAAAAGACTTTAATCGGGGGAGTAATAAAGATCTTTGGTTTTGAATTCAAGTTTCAAGACACGACCCCATTAGCCTCCTTTGTTTTGAACCGGTTCTAGATCATCCCCATCTCCAGGAATTCGAGCGCATCTCCACGGTTGACGGTAATGCCTTTGATCACAAGCTCTCTCTCCGCCTCGTTCGATTCGGAACCGGGATTGACGAGGACGAGGTGCGGATGAAGGCTGATGATCTCATCCTTTATGCTCTCGAAATAACCGGGATCGGCGTAGATACAGAATATATCGACCTCCTCACCGATATCACTCACTTCCTGCAAACATTCTAACCCCTCGATGCTGCTCATCTGCGGGCAGACGGGAATCACCCGGTATCCGTGAGAGGCAAGTTTCCTCACGGCCTCACAACTCTTGCATACACCGGCATCACTCATGTCTAGGACTGCAAAGGTTTTATTCATTGTCCTGCTCCTTTGTTTTGTTTAAGAAATGTGTTTCTCCCCCCTTGTTATTTAGATGCCCGGCAGAAAAAGCGGATTCCTTTTAATAATGATTTACAAAGGGAGGTTTTGAGGGTTAGAATAGCGGACAAATGTCGGGGTGGGCCTGCCGCGCCTGTCCCGTTAGAGAGATGAATTTCTAACGGGGTTAGAAAGAAGGTTCTAACGGGAGATTAATCAACAATGCGCGAATCTTCAAAAGCCCGAACCGGCAACACGGTGATGGGCTTTTTTGTTTTTGAGAGGGTAGTATTTTGAACTGTCGGGGGTTCCCCATTTAACACGATCTAAATAGGTTGAATTATCCGTTTAGGAAATGATGGAGAGCGTATGAAAGGGATGTACATAAAGTGAAAGGGATGTACATAAAGATTGAAAAGAGCGCCTGTTTGTTAGCGGCAGTATTTTTTTGTCTTCTGGCGGCAACGGGTTGTAGTCATTCAGACGCCGCAAAGAAAGGGCCAAAGGGAGGCGCGTCGAAATCTCTGGAAGATGTTATACCCCAGACGGCAAGGAATATAGAGGAGCACAAAAAATTATATAAAGAGGGGTGGTATGTGATCACCTCCAGCGAAAAAGCGTTCCAATATGCTGAAGATAAATCTCTTCACTCTTCAAAGAAAGCTATCGCGCAAGCCATGGATGAGTACGGAAAACACTCGTCGCGTTACGCCGCCGACCTGAACTCGGATATTAAGGGGTCCGCCAGGCGGGGTGGAAAAATCGTAAAAAAGGGAACAAAGCTGACGGGTCAAATCTGGAAGGGGACCGATGCACTGGCAAAAAAGGAACTCGCCTATAGCGGGAGAAAATTTAAGGAAGCATGGGGCGCTTTTGTACAGGGGAATCTTCACCTGGCTGAACGGACGAAAGAAGACCGTCATGAACTTGTTTCAGTTCCCGGAGATTACTACAATGATCTGAAGGAAGATTTCAGCAATATCTATGAACTTACGGGACGGATCAATCAGAAAGTAGCGGGCAGCATCGACGATTCGTGGGAGAGAGCTTTTGAAAAGGCGGGCCGGGAGTTCCGGTCGGAATACGAGCGGTCGGGAGAGAAGAAGAATTCTCTTCTCGCCCTCGGCCCGATCCTCTACGGTTACCTGAAGGCCTTTTACGAGGGGCTGGTGGCGCCTGCATCGAGAACGATCGTCAAGCGGGGTGTCCAGGGTACGGCAACAGCCGTTTTCCTGCCCGTTGCCACCGTATCGGTCATCACGGGAAGGACCGTCCAGGCGACAGGGCTCACCGTCTATTATATTGGCAAGACAGGGGTTAAGGTAATCTCCCCCACCGTGGAAGGGGGGTTGTTAAGCGGAATGGCGATCCTCTCTGCCGGAGCCGTACCGGTTACTTACGCGGCAGGCGGGTCGCTTAGCGCCGTCAACCAGGTTGCCTTCACGGCGGGCGGGCCGGGGTACGCCGCCCTCGAAGCGACGGCCACTTCCTCTTTCGATACGGCGAAGTATGTGGGTTCCATCGTCTACGATACGGCAAAGGGGACGACGAAAGTCGTCATCAACCAAGCGAGTTCGGGTGTGGTGCTCGGCTACAATGCGCTCACCGCCATCCCCGCACACCTCCTGACGGGGGTGATGGACGGGGTGATCTTTCTCGCCTGGGACGGACCTCGCCTTGTGGTCGCCGCAGCGAAGGGCGATCTGCAAGGCGGGGGGGGGGCAGAGGGAGATGGAACCACCTCTGTGGGGAATCTTCCTGTGGGTACAGTGGTCGACCTGGAGAAATTGCGGGAGGCCGACGGAGTGGAGGTGGAGATAGTTTCCGAAGAGCCCTCGGTTATCGGGGATGTGATCCGAAAACTCCCCTGTGATCTCAGAGAGAATGGAGGTGAATGCAAATGAAGAGGAGGATTTTTACCGCGCTACTCGCCATTCTGTTCCTTCTTGTTTTGTTAAGTTGCTCTGCTGTCAAAAAAGACGATCCCCTCAAGCATACGAAGAAACTGGTTAAGGAAGGGCATGCCTCCCTTTATAACAACGGCGCTTTCAAGGTCCCCAAAACCTCCATCAGTCTCATTCCCCCCGGTCCGGATGCGCTGAAACTTGCCGGGGAACTTGCTGGAATCCGGGCGAAGGAATCCTTTTTAAAGTCGATCAAGAATGCGTCAAAATCGGTCTACATCGTTTCCGAAGGGACGAAAAAGAGCTACCGGCTGGCAAAGGGTATTCATGAAGGCTCTTCTTCCGGCGCAGATAAAATAAAGAAATTCTCCCGTGAGAATAGCAAACTCCTCGTCTATCGCTCGTCTGATATTGGGAAGGAGATTGTCGGAAAGTCATGGGAACTTTCGAAGGGAACACTCAACAAGCTGGATGATATCCAGACTGGCACCATCGAAGGAACCCGCTGGGCCGGAAGGGTGATCGACAGGGAAGGTGTGAAGGCAGGAAAGGCGTTCGCCTCAGGATCGATGGAGATGGCCGGGGACATTTCACGTGCGAGCCGAAAGCGGGTAAAATCGACGCTCGCTTACGGCTCGAAGAAATTCGTCAAGGGCTATGCTGCGGTTCCTTCAAAAATGAAAAAGAGGGCGGGTGCTATGGGGGAGAGTCTGGACGAGGCCGATTTCGGCGGCATCCTGACCGAGGAATACGAACGGCGGGGGCGCTGGTCGGAAAAGACGACCGACATTATGGGAGATACCTTGCGCAACTACGGGAAGAATGTAACATCTTCCTTTTCGAAGGTGGCGGAAGAGATGAGAGGAGCCGGAACGACGACAGGTATCAGCATGGCGACGCTCAAGTCTATCCGGTGGGTGCTCCAGGGCCTCTTCTGGGATGCCACCATAAAACCGGTCGCCAAAATATCAGCCGCCTCTCTCGGGTACGTTGTCGTTAATACCGTGGCATTCCCGACCATGGTTATCGTCCGGGAAGGGATCGCCACAACGAACGTGGCTCTCCAGGTGGGCTGGAATACTGGGAAAATGGTCTATGACATCGTAGCGCCCTCGGCAGTTGCCGCCGTGGCGGGGATTTACAGCGTGGCCGACCTTTCGGCCTCTCATGCCGTTGCCGGAACAACCGCTGTTGCAGGGGGAGTGATCGGTCATGGCGGTGCAGGCTTAAGCCGCGTTGCCGCCGTTACGGTTAAAGGGAGCGGCTATGCCGCTGCCGGGGTAGAGTATGTAGGCGTACCGCTCGCGGCAGCCGGTATCGCCATCGGTGGCGGTACCATCGGAACAACGGTAGGCGCTGCCGGGGCCGTAACGGGTGGAACCGTTGCTGTAACGGGAGAGGTTAGCGCCCTTTTGACGGAGGTTTTTGGAAACGTCATTTCAGGGGTTACGCTTGTGGGAGGAACTGCCGCTTCCGTTGCAGGCGGCGCAGCCTACGGAATTTACGAGGTTTCAAAGGCGGTCGTCGTGCCCGCAGGGTACGAGATTGGCGGCGGCGTAGTCCTCGGTTACGGCACCTTGTCCCAACTTGGAGCACAATCGATTCTCGCCGTTTCCGACGCTTCCTACATGGTTCTCTCCCTCGAAGGACCGAGGTGGGTGCTCTATGCCGTCAAGGGCAACCTGGGAGAAGGCGACGACCTTCCCGTTGGGACTGTACTCGATCTGAAAAAAATGCAGGACGAAGGAGAGGCGATTTACTATCTCCCTGTTTCCGATGAGGAGATGAAGGGTGTTGTCGAGTCTGTTTACGACAACCTGCCTGAGATAGATGGTGCGCAGAAGGGCGATAAATAGTTGCAACGCCCGGTTTTGGGGTATAGAATAGGGGCAAATGTTGGGTGGGCCTACCGCGCCTGTCCCGTTAGAGTGATGAATTTCTAACGGGGTTAGAACACTCTTTCTAGCGAGAGACTAATCAACAATGCGCGAATCTTCAAAAGCCCGAACCGGCAACACGGTTTCGGGCTTTATTTATTTAGAGTAATGAAAGCATTTGTAGCTCACGGCTTCTCTTTTGCAAGGCAAATAAATTTTAAAGGTTATTCATATGCTAGTTTACGCAAACACCCTCAAGTTTGAAGGTAAGAACTCTGAAAAGGAACTCTTCTGCGCACTAGCTGGGTGGTTCTTAAGGAAAACAGGGAAAAAACTTAGAATAAGTGAATTAAAAAAATCAGGAAAGTTCAATTTTGAAGACTCTCGGTTAAGTATTGAAACTGCAACTGAAACACCACCCTATTTATATTCTTTAATTTTTAAACATGGTGACAATATTGTGCGTGGGAGGCAATGGATCGTTGAGATTGGTATTCAAGCAAATGATTCAGATACACTCTTAACATGTGTTGTTAGAACAGATGAAATCAGTAGCTTGATACGTAACGAGGTTGAAGCTACTCGTCCAAATTTAATTAAATATGCGGTAAAGAATTCGTCTTTAGCCGCTGGTACGCCTGGGCACAATATCAAAAAAATTGATGGAGATGAACACCATTATAAGGCCCTGTTGGCTGAAATTGAGTACTCCGAACGCAACCACCCACTGCTCCTTATTAGTCCGAAAAGAGATGGCGAATACTTAATGGAGGTTGACCATCTACAGGAAAATCTTCTTGGCTTAGCCCAACTCATTAAAATTGAGCCCTCCTTCAATAGTTACGAAATGTCAGAAATTCTCAGCCGACGCCTTTCCTGTTGGGATGGTGCCATAAACATAATACATGCGCCTTTTCCTGATGGACGTATTGTAAACCATCTCTATAGATCGGATGAGATTGAATCATGGGGTGCTGATTCAGAGAGCCGAATAAAAAAAGTCATGGCGCTGGTTACACACAATACAAACATCCCTAAACTTCATGACCACATAAGACCGGAAGGTGTCAGAATCAAAGCCTTGCGCGAGAACTTCTACAAAAAAGGAAAGGCAAAGTCGGCCACTGAAAGAAAGTTGCAAAATGATTTTGACACATTAATAGGAATGGCTGCGGAACAAGAGCAACAGTACAAAGAAGATTTTTCTGGACTTGAGTTTGAAAAATTATGTTTAGAAGAAAATAACAAGCAACTTGCAAAAGAATTAAGCAAGGAAAAATGGGCGAAAGAGACGCTGAAGCACCAACTCAGTCAATCTGGTGGGTGCCCAGAACTAATAGAGATTGCTGAGCTTTTGGCCTTTTCGTGCCGTGTAGATGAGCCAACACCAGAGGAATGTATTTCACTTGTAGGAAATTTGTTCCCTGAAAAATGCATCATATTAGACAGTGCCGTTGAAAGCTCTAAAGATGTTGTTGCTTTTAAGAGAGGTCGTCGCCTATTAGATATGTTGCGTAGATTAGTGCTTGATTACCGAGATGCCATGATTAAGGGTGGCGATAATGAAGCACGGGTTAAGTTTACAAATAAAGAGTATTCTTCTAATGAATCTGAAACTGTGACATCTAATCCTGCTTTAAGAAGAATGAGAACGTTTAATTATAAAGGGGAAGCCGTGTCAATGTTCCGCCATTTAAGGGTTGGGGTTGCCGACAACACAGAAATGACGATTCGTGTTCATTTCTATTGGGATGGGATAGACAATAAAATTGTAATTGGCTATTGTGGAAAACACCTCCCTATTTCAAAATGCTGAGTTCACTAGGGCGCAATACCTAACAAGTTGCTCACAGGTCACCCATTGTCTCCCTGCTCAAAGCATAAAACACCCAAACCCCTTCCCCGCTAAAAAATCTTGACAAAAGAAAAAGAAATCTATAAACTTCACTGTTTAGTTTCGGAAAAACCGGGACGCGAACTAGCGGAGGTAGTATTTAAATGTACGCGGTGATAGCAACAGGGGGGAAACAGTATAAGGTGTCCGAGGGCGATATCGTCCGGGTTGAAAAGCTCGAAGGCGAGGTCGGCTCCAAGGTAGAAATCAAGGACGTGCTCATGATCGGCGGCGATACGCCGAAGATCGGGACGCCGCTCGTCGAAAAGGCGGCTGTGTCCGGCGAGATCGTCGAGCAGGACAGGGCGAAGAAAATTCTCGTCTTCAAAAAGAAGAAGAGAAAAGGGTATAAAAAACTTCAGGGGCACAGGCAGGCTTATACAGCCCTCAAGATTAACAAGATTACCGGATAAGCGGGAGCAGGGAAATGGCACATAAGAAAGCAGGTGGAAGCAGTAAGAACGGGAGAGACAGCCAGAGCAAACGGCTCGGCGTGAAGAAATTCGGCGGCGAGGCGGTTAAGGCGGGGAACATCATCATTCGCCAGCGGGGAACCAAGGTTCACCCCGGCAGCAATGTGGGTCTCGGGCGTGACCACACCCTCTTCGCGCTCATCGAAGGTTTCGTGAAGTTCGAAAAACACAGAAGCGGCAGGAAAAAGGTGAGCGTTTACGCTGCGGCCTGATCGTTTTTTTAACATGTTAAATCGATAATCAAGGGAGGCTTCGGCCTCCCTTTTTGTTTAGTACCTTAGGAATTTTGGTGTTTATTCCAAGGTTGGCGAGAACTGCCATCTATAATTTTTATAACGCCGGACATAACCCCTCCCAACCTCCCCTTACCTTAAGGGGAGGAGTTTAGTTTCTCCTCTTAAGATAAGAGGGGATGAAGGGGAGTTATGAAAAGAGTTCGGTTCATATGAGTCAGGCACAGAAGGTACGAGTATGAAATTCGTAGACGAGGTGAGTGTTAGCGCTATCTCAGGAAGGGGCGGGGCGGGGTGCGTCAGCTTCCTTAGGGAGAAGTATGTGCCGAAAGGCGGACCAGACGGTGGCGACGGCGGCAAGGGGGGCGATGTCATCTTTAAGGCGACGCGGCGCTTAAGCACACTCCTCGATCTCCGCTACAACAGGATCAACAAGGCGAAAAATGGCGCACCGGGGGCGGGGCGGGACCGTCACGGTGGAGACGGCGGCAACCTGATTGTCAAGGTCCCCGTCGGGACTGTTATAAGCGCTCCCGAAAGCGGCGAGGTACTCGCCGACCTTATTACAGACGGGCAGACCTATTTGGCCGCAAAAGGGGGGCGTGGCGGCAAGGGGAACGCCTTCTTTAAAAGCTCGACCAGGCAGGCGCCCCGTTTTGCCCAGCCGGGTGAAGATGCGGAAGAGTGTGACCTCAAACTGGAGCTGAAGCTGCTGGCCGACGTGGGGATCATCGGTTTCCCGAATGCGGGTAAATCGACGCTTATCTCGAAGATTTCGGCGGCAAAGCCGAAGATCGCCGACTACCCCTTCACCACCTTAGTTCCGAACCTCGGACTCGTCCGCTACAAGGACCAGCGAAGTTTCGTCGTGGCCGATATCCCCGGTCTCGTCGAGGGGGCGCACGAAGGGACGGGACTCGGCATCCGCTTCCTGAAACATGTGGAGCGGACCGCCCTCTTGATTCACGTTGTCGATTTCTCGGAATTTTCAGGTAGAAAACCGCTCGAAGATTTTGATATTATCAATCGCGAGCTGGAAAACTTCAGCACCGACCTTGCGAAAAGCCCGCAGGTGGTGGCGCTTAACAAGATCGATCTTTTGGCAGAGAGAAAAGAACTGGCTCAAGTGGTCAAGAAAATTGAAAAGAAGGGGTATCCCGTCTTCCCCATCTCGGCCATTTCGGGAGAAGGGGTGTCTGACATGCTCGACAAGGTGGCCGAAAATTACTTCCGCCTGAGAGAGGACGAAGAAGAGTAGCCTATATATTGTTAGCTTGAAAGAACAGAACAATTAGACTCTTTACGCTTTATGGAGAAGGTAGAAATTAAAAAAAGTTTTTGGACTAGAGTTTGGCACCATGCAGGTTTTCATGGTGATGATCCTTATTCTAAAAAACTGACTAAAGAAGATATTTCCCCAATTTTATTTGTCTTATTTTTAACAGTTTGTTTGTTAAGCCTTCTATTTTTTATATTTCTATAAACTTAAACTGAAGTTTATCTGCTGCTCACCCCAGACCGCGCAACACGTGGCCTGACTTAAAAACAAACATTTATACGCGGCTGGTTAGCGGTAACGGTGAAACGGACAAAAATATGACACGGACGGAGATCGTCAAAAAAGCGCGGCGCATCGTCGTGAAGATCGGGAGCAGCGTGCTGACCCACCACCGGGATATTCTCGACCACGCGGTGATCGAGGCGCTCACGGGGGAGATGTCGGCCATCCTCGACGAGGGGAAAGAGGTGATCATCGTCACTTCCGGGGCGATTGCGGCGGGCGTGAAGAAGATGGGCCTCACCAAGGGGGCGAGGAGCATCCCCGAAAAGCAGGCCGCCGCAGCGGCGGGGCAGAGCATCCTCATCCGGCATTACGAGAAGGCCTTCGAAATGCAGGGGAAAAAGGTGGCGCAGATTCTCCTCACTGACGATGGACTCAGCGATAGGACGCGCTATCTGAATGCGCGAAACACCCTTTCTACACTTCTTCATCACCGCCTTATTCCCATAGTCAACGAAAACGACAGCGTCGTCGTCGATGAGATCAGGTTTGGCGATAACGATAAACTCTCCGCTCTGGTGGCGGGGCTTGTAGATGCCGATTTGCTTGTCATCCTCACTGATACGGAAGGTCTCTACGATAAAGACCCGAGGCGGGCCGAAGACGTTGAGCTAATCCATCGGGTGGACGACTTCGACGCCCAGACGGAAGGGGCGGAAGATACACTCTCCTCCGTCGGGACGGGGGGGATGGTAACCAAGATCGAAGCGGCGAGGCGGGCGGCCACCTTCGGCATCCCCACCATCATGGCTAACGGCGAGCGGCAGGGAGTGCTCAAGTCACTCATGGCGGGCGACGAGGTGGGAACCCTCTTCATCCCGAAGGAGGAGCGGCTCAAGGGGAAGAAACGGTGGATCGCCTACAATTTGAAAGTGACGGGAAGCATAACCGTTGACAGCGGGGCGAGGCGCGCCGTTGAAAAAGGGAACAGCCTGCTCCCCTCGGGCGTCCTCTCCGTAGAAGGAGCCTTCGCCTTCGGCGATCTCGTCTCCGTTGTAGAAACGGGCGGCGAGGAGTTCGCGCGTGGACTCGTGCAGTTTGAGAGCGGGCATATCGAAAAGATGAAGGGACTGAAAACCTCGGAGATCGAGGCGGTGCTCGGCAAGAAGGATTACGACGAGGTAATCCACCGCGACGACCTCGTCTTCATTTGACCCTCCTTTTCTCATTATCTCCTCCCACTTGAGGGGGGAGGATTAAGGTGGGGGTGATATCATCCTATGCCCCCTCATCCAACCCGACAATATTATCTGTTTTAAATCCCCGCTATAACCTTTTGAAATTTAAAGAAAAATGGTTTGAGCGCGAGAAGAAAAACAGATTGTATACAGTATACCTAGCCAATTTTTTCTTGACATCCTCTTTTTGATGCAATAGTCTACGCAATCCTTGAGTGGAACCCGAACCAGATATTAAGGAGAACGGTTTATGCCCCAGGTTGATTTATTTCAGGACTATTTTCCCGTCATCGTCGTCATGGGTATCACCTTTGTCATGGCGCAAATGGCCCTTCTCGTCGGCATGTTGCTTAAGCCGAAAAACCGCTATGCAGATAAGCTCGGCCCCTGGGAGTGTGGTATCGATCCCGTGGGCGACGCCGATGCAGGTAACTTCACCGTACAGTTTTATATCATTGCCGTCCTCTTCGTCATTTTCGACGTGGAGACGCTCTTCCTTTTCCCCTGGGCTGTTGTCCTCAACAAAATCGGTATGTTTGCCTTTATTGAAATGGTGCTCTTTATCGCTATACTTTTAGTCGGATACTTTTACGCCTGGTCGAAGGGAGCGCTGGAATGGGTGAAATAATGGAAAAAGAACTGGAAAACAGCGTATTCTTTACGAGCGCCGATACGATTATCAACTGGGGCCGTAGTTCGTCTCTCTGGCCGATGACCTTCGGCCTCGCCTGCTGCGCCATCGAGATGATCGCGTCGGGCTGTTCGCGCTACGACTTCGACCGCTTCGGCGTCGTTTTCAGGCCCTCGCCGAGGCAATCGGACGTGATGGTCGTTGCAGGAACCTTATCCAAAAAGATGGCCCCGGCCTTGAGAAGACTCTACGACCAGATGGCAGAGCCGAGGTGGGTCGTCTCCATGGGGAGTTGCGCATCATCGGGCGGCATATTCAACACCTATAGTATTGTTCAGGGGTGCGACCTCGTCGTTCCCGTCGATGTTTACGTTCCCGGCTGTCCGCCGAGGCCCGATGCCCTCATGTACGGCTTCCTTCAGCTGCAGGAAAAGATCAAGCGCGAATCCAACTTCAGGAAGAGCGCCTAACAGGATTTTTCATGGAATCGGTTAACATTATAGAAAAGGTAAAGGCGAAGTTCGGCGATGCTGTTTCGAGCAGCCACTCTTTTAGAGGCGACGACACGATCGTCGTGAAGAAGGAGAGACTTCTTGAAATCTGCACCTTCCTGAAAGAGGATGCCGAACTCGACTTCGACTATCTCCTCGACGTCTGCGCTGTGGACTACCTCCCGCGTGAGCCGAGGTTCGAAATGGTTTACCATCTCTCCTCCATCAGCAGGCATCACCGTCTCCGTGTCAAGACGCCCGTGGCGGACGGAGAGAAGGTCGATTCAGTGACCGGCCTCTGGGCTACGGCCGACTGGACGGAACGGGAGACCTTTGATATGTTCGGCATCGAATTCGAAGGCCATCCCGATCTCAAGAGAATATATATGGATGATGACTGGAAGGGCTATCCGCTTCGGAAGGACTACCCCGAGCGGGGCTATAAAGACAAGTATCAACCCTTTGGTGAAGAGGAGTAGGAAGTGTCTGACCAGGACGTTGACATAGTGGACGCCAAACCGAAGGAGATGACCCTTAACTTCGGCCCCCAGCACCCGAGTACGCATGGGGTGCTCCGAGTCATCCTGAATCTTCAGGGCGAGCGGGTCATGAATGCCGAGTGCATCGTGGGCTACCTCCACCGGGGCGTTGAAAAGATCGCCGAAAGCAGGAACTACCACAGCTTCATCCCCTATACAGACCGCCTCGACTATATGGCGGGCATGTCGAACAACCTCGCCTATGTAATGGCTGTCGAAAAGCTGGTCGAATTAGAGGTGCCCGAACGGGCGCAGTATATCCGCGTCATCTGTGCGGAACTCAGCCGGATCTCAGGGCATATCGTCTGCATCGGGGCGAGCGCTCTCGATATCGGCGCCATGACGGTCCTCCTCTACGGCTTCAGGGACCGGGAGATGATCCTCGATCTTTTCGAGATGCTCTGCGGTTCCAGGATGACCGTCAATTATATGCGCATGGGCGGAGTGAGTTACGACGCCACCGATATGTTTATGGAAAAATGCCGCGATTTTGTCGATTACTTCCCGAAGGCGCTCGCCGAGTATGAGCAGCTCCTTACGGAAAACAGGATCTGGCTGAAAAGGACGAAAGACGTGGGCGTCATCTCCGCCGAGGATGCAACGAACCTTGGCCTCGGCGGCCCGAACCTGAGGGCGTCCGGCGTCAATCGTGATCTCAGACGCGATGAACCCTACCTCGTTTATGATAAGCTGGAATTTCGAGTGCCTCTTCGCGAAAACGGCGACGTCTTCGACCGGTACATCATCCGTATCTGGGAGATGCGCGAAAGTTTGAAAATCATCAGGCAGTGTCTCGACCAGATGCCTGACGGCCCCTTCCGTACGGAAGACTCCAAGTTCGCCCTTCCTCCGAGAGAGAAGGTGAAGACCGACATGGAGACCATGATTAACCACTTCAAGCAGGTGATGCACGGCATTACCCCGCCGGTCGGGGAGGTTTATTTCGGCCTGGAATCACCCAAAGGCGAACTCGGCTGTTACATTGTGAGCGACGGAAGCGGCAAGCCCTACCGGCTGAAAATCCGCTCCCCCTCATTTGTTAATCTCGAATCACTGAATACGATGAGCACCGGCGGCTACATTGCAGACGTGGTTGCCGTAATAGGAAGCCTCGACCCTGTTATGGGCGAGACGGATAAATAGAGGACGGTTTACGTGGCGGTTCTTTCCGAAAATGCACTGAAGAAAATCGAAGAGGTACAGAAAAAGTACCCCACCAGGCGGAGTGCCGTACTCCCTTCCCTCTATATCGCCCAGGAAGAGCAGGGGTATGTGACGAAGGAAGCGATGGAGGAGATTGCCAAAATACTCTCCATTCCCCCCATTCAGGTCTACGAATCGGCAACTTTTTACACCATGTACAACAAGAAGCCCGTGGGGAGGCATCACATCCAGGTCTGTACTAACCTTTCCTGCTCGCTCCTCGGTGCAGAGCATATCGTCGGTTATCTCTCTAAGAAACTCGGCATCGGAACGGGCGAGACGACGGAGGACAAGAAATATACGCTTTCCGAAGTGGAGTGCCTCGGTTCCTGCGGAACGGCGCCCATGATGCAGATTAATGACGATTACCACGAAAACCTGACGGAAGAAGTTGTAGATAAAATTCTGGACGGTCTGGAATAGGATTATGGCAGAGAAGATTCTCTTAAAAAACATGCACACGCCCGACCAGCACAAGATCGACGTTGCGCTGAAGGGCGGTGCCTACGAAGGTCTTAAGAAGACCTTCTCCATGACCCCCGACGAGATCATCGAAGAGATGAAGGCATCGGGCATTCGTGGACGGGGCGGCGCCGGTTTCCCGGCGGGACTGAAATGGAGTTTTATTCCGAAGGTTTCGGAAAACCCCAAGTATGTCTGCTGCAACGCGGACGAAGGGGAGCCGGGCACCTTCAAGGACAGGCAGATTATCGATAACGATCCGCACCTGCTTCTCGAAGGGATGGTCATTGCGGGTTATGCCATCGGCGCGAAGGCGGGCTATATCTATATTCGCGGCGAGTTTGTTTTCGGCGCAGACCTGCTGGAAGAGGCGATCAAGGAGGCCTACGAGAAGGGCTTTCTCGGAAAAAATATCCTCGGCAAGGGCTTCGATCACGACATCTACGTTCATCGCGGCGCAGGCGCATATATCTGCGGTGAAGAGACAGCCCTCATCGATTCCATAGAAGGGAAACGCGGTATGCCGCGGATGAAGCCTCCCTTCCCGGCCATTGCGGGTCTTTATGACGGCCCCACCATTGTAAACAACGTAGAAACCCTTTCCGCCGTGCCTCACATCATATTGAAGGGCGGCAAGTCCTTCGGGGCGATAGGACCGGAAAAATCGCCCGGCATGAAGATATTCACCATCAGCGGCCATGTGGCGAAGCCCGGTCCCTATGAGCTTCCTATGGGAACGCCCCTTAGAGAGATCATTTTCGAACATGCAGGCGGCATGAAGGACGGGAAGAAACTGAAGGCGGTTATTCCTGGCGGCGCTTCAACACCGATACTGACGCCCGATGAGATCGACGTGAATATGGACTTCGATTCCGTTGCCGCCATAGGCTCTATGATGGGTTCCGGCGCCATTATGGTCATGGACGAGACTGCCTGTGTCGTCAAGGCGGTCCTCAGGCTCGCTAAATTCTTCGCCCACGAATCGTGCGGCAAGTGCACCCCCTGCCGGGAAGGCTGCACATGGATGGTGGACATCCTTAAAGGTATAGAAAACGGAACGGCCGAAGCGGGGGATTTGGATCTGCTTACCAGCGTGGCCGATAACATCTTCGGAAAGACCTTCTGCCCCCTGGCGGACGGTTCGTCCATGATGGTCAATGGCGCCGTGAAGAAATTCAGAGAAGAGTTCGACTACCATATTGAAAACAAGAAATGCATGGTTGACGCATAAGGAACAGGTATGGCTTTAGTAACCATTAACGGGAAAGAATTGCAGGTAGACGACGGGGCGCTCATCCTCCATGTGGCGAAGGATGCGGGCTTTGAAATCCCCACCTTCTGCTACCATGCCAAACTGAGCAAGCTCGGTTCGTGCAGGATGTGCCTCGTAGAGATTGAAGGGATGCGGAAATTGCAGCCTTCCTGCATTACGCCCGTTATGGACGGCATGAAGGTCCATACGGAGTCGGACACGCTCATTGAGGCGAGAAAGGCCCAGATGGAGTTCCTCCTTATCAACCACCCCCTCGACTGTCCCGTCTGCGACCAGGCGGGCGAGTGCGACTTGCAGGACCTCTCCTTTAAATTCGGTGGCACCTCGGGCCGGTTCCGGTGGAAAAAACGGACCTTCGAAAAACGGGATATGGGGCCGTCTCTCGTGAAAGAGATGAACCGCTGCATTGCATGCAGGCGTTGTTCGAGATACTGCGCGGAGATATCAGGTGACTTTGCAATCAGCGAATTGAACCGAGGGCATGAACTCGAAATGGGAAGTTTCTACCATACACCGATAGAGAGTGAATTCGTGGGGAACACGGCGCAGCTCTGCCCGGTTGGGGCGCTTACCAGCAAGCCCTCCCGTTTCAAGGCGCGTTCCTGGGACCTCATCGGGACGGAGACGATCTGTCCTCTTTGCAGCGTGGGATGCAGCATTACTTCGGAAAGTAAATATGTAAGCCAGGAAGCGACGCAGATGCTCCAGACGAAATGTCTCGGTGCAGCGGCCGCCCTCGATAATACGGAACTTCTCGTATTAAGAAACAGCGCCACGGAAGACAAGGGTGCAACGGAGATCAGCCTCTGCGACCGGGGGCGCTATGGCTACCACTTCATCAACAGTGAAGAGCGCCTAAGCGCTCCTCTTGTTAAGAAAGATGGAAAACTGGTGAAAACCAGCTGGGAGGAAGCGATTACCCTCGTTTCGGCGAAGCTTTCTACTATTATAGAGAGAGAAGGAGCCGACGCCGTCGGTGGGATTACCTCGGGCATCTGCACCAACGAAGACGCCTTCCTCTTTAGGAAGCTTTTCAACGATGTGATCGGTACAAACAATGTTGCCGTCTCAACGGATGGAACCCTGACGGACCAGTCGACTCTTCGCCTCGCTTCCATGAGAGGTTCCCTGAAAGGGATCAAGGAGTCCGACGCTATTCTGATTCTCGGCTCTTCCGTAAGCACGGAAACCCCGATAGCGTCCATGAACGCAGGGATTGCAGCGCGCATGAACGGGGCGACCCTTACGGTCATGACGGCCGGTGAGCAGCGCTTCCCCTATTCCAATCCGACGGTCATTAACTACGCCAGAGGGACAGAGCTTGCCACCGTTGGCGCTCTCATAAAGACTATTATCGACAATAAGCTTGTATGCGAGAGCTTTTCAAAAGATCGTAAAAAGGAACTGGAAGCACTTATCAAAAGTGTAAAGGATGGCAAGACCGGCATCTCAAAAGAGGATTTGCTTGCAACGGCCAAATCGCTTGCGGCGGCCTCGAAGGGGACTATCCTTTTCGGCGACGATCTTATCGATGGTGCTACGGCGTCGGACGTTGTGGAAGCGCTTTACGGACTGGCCGCACTCCTCGGGTACAACGGCGAAAAGGGACAGATTATCTACACCCCCGGTGCAGGAAACCAGGCAGGCTCTTTAGATATGGGACTTTCCGGTGCTTTGGTGGATGCCGCCAGTGTTGGCAAGTTTAAGGGCCTCTACGTGATGGGAGACAATCCTGTCGCCACCGCCTTCGATCAAGAGGGCGTTAAGGATGCGCTCGAAAAACTCGACTTCCTCGTTGTTCAGGACATTTTTCTTACGGAAACAGCCGAAATGGCCGACGTCGTTCTCCCGGCACTCTCCTACGCCGAAAGAAACGGCACGATGACGAATATGGAAGGACGACTGCAGAGACTGAACAGGTCGATAAAGCCCGCCGGAGACGGTCGTGAAGACTGGCAGATCGTACAGGAAATCGCCTCCGCTATGGGTGGAAAGCTCGATTATATTAATGTAGACGCCGTAAGGTTGGACATTGCAGCTTCTATCCCTTCTTACGAGGGGCTAACTCCGGATCAGATCGGACGGGACGGCGCTTTTGTTGACGCGGCAAAGATGAGCCAACCGACTATCTCCGGGTTCACACTGAAGAGCAACGGCAAGGCGGATGGAGGGAAGACCTATCCCCTTCAGATCATCGCCGGACGGGATGTCTTTTTCGGCGGGAGCCTTACCTCGTGGGATGAAGGGGTGCGGAGTCTTTCCGTTGGACCGAGGATTCTTATAAGTGATGAAACGGGTGCGTCACTCGATATTAGTGATGGTGACGAGGTAACAGTGGAGTCGAAAAAGGGGAGTCTCAACGGCGTTGTAAAGGTAACGGCTGGAGTTGGAGAAGGGGTTGTTGTCCTCCCAATGAATCACCCCGAAATGGACCCGAGAGCGGTATTGAACGATGCGGAAACATCAACAGGTGGTAAGCTGACCAAGAGTAGCTAAGGAGGTTGTTATGTCGGAAGAATTGAGTGTATTGAAAAAACTGGAATTTTTCTCTTTCTTCAACGAGGAAGAACTGAAGGCCATCAGCGAGATACTCACGGAAGTCGATTTTCTCGCGGGGAAAGAGGTCTTTGACGAAGGGGCGGAAGGCCATACGCTGTTCATCATAAAAAGTGGTGAAGTGAAAATCACCAAGAAAGACCCTGAGGGACGGGAGCAGGTCCTCACCTTGCTGAAAGAGGGGGAAATCTTCGGTGAAATGTCCTTTCTCGATGGGCGGCCCCACTCGGCCTCGGTTGTAGCGGTGCACAGTACGCGGATTTTGAAGCTGGAGAAGGTCGATTTCGATGCGTTTCTAGAAATACACCCGAAGGCGGGATACAAGATCATGAAAAACATCGTCTTTCACGTCGATATGATTGTCAGGCGGATGAACTCCACCTATGTAGATATGATTTCCTATATGTTCGGGAGGAAAAGGTTTTAGTTAGATGCTGGAGCTCTTAATAATCATAGCCAAATCGGCCGTTGCTGTGGGGATCATCTTTGCCCTGCCGCTCCCCTTTACGTGGATCGAGCGGAAGATTGCGGGCCATATCCAGGTGAGGCCGGGACCGATGCGCGTCGGTTTCCACGGCATCCTTCAGCCTATAGCCGACGGCATGAAACTCTTTCTGAAGGAAGATATCATCCCCGACGGCGCAGACAAACTGCTCTTTAAGTGTGCGCCCTTCCTGGCACTCGTCCCCTACATCGCCATCTTCGTAGCGATCCCGGTGACGGACACGATCTACATTTCCGACATGAATATCGGGGTGCTCTACATCCTCGCCGTAGGCGGACTCTCCATCTACGGGATGATAATCGCCGGATGGGCCTCCAACTCTAAATATGCGCTTCTCGGCGGCATGCGCGCCTCGGCGCAGATGATCAGCTACGAGGTCGCCATGGGCTTCGCCGTTATCGGCGTCATCATGATGGCCCAGTCGCTCAACATGCAGGACATCGTACTTTCGCAGTCTGAGGATATGTTTCACTGGAACATTATGCCTCACCGGCAGCTCATCGGTTTCTTCATCTTTATGGTGGCCGGTTTTGCCGAGGCGAACAGAATTCCTTTCGACCTGCCCGAAGGCGAGGGCGATCTCGGCTGCGGGTATCACACCGAATACAGCGGAATGCGCTTCGCCCTCTTCGCGCTCGCCGAATATGTAGCCATGTTCTCCATTGCGGCGCTGGCGGCGGTGCTCTTCCTCGGCGGATGGGCCGCGCCCTTCCCCTTTCTCAATTTTATCCCAGGCATCGTCTGGTTCGTTTTAAAGGTCGTCTTTTTCGTTTACCTCTTTATGTGGTTCCGTTTTTCCTGGCCGCGCTACCGCTACGATCAGCTCATGGATCTCGGATGGAAATTCCTCATCCCCTTAGGCATAGCGAACGTGCTTGTGAGCGGGCTCATTCTTTCTGCTGGGAATTTTTAGGATAATAGAGTGCTAAAATTACTAAAAACCATATTTCTTGTCGATCTCTTTAACGGGGCGAGGCTGACCTTCAAGTACAACTGGTTCAAGAAGATCATCACCATGCAGTATCCCGACAAGGAGAAGTGGGTTCCCTACGACCGTTTTCGCGGGCTTCATTACCAGGCGAAGGATGAGAAGGGGGACTTGAAATGCGTCGCCTGCGAACTCTGCGCCGCCATCTGTCCGGCAGGCGTTATTACCATCGAGGCGATGGAAGACGAAGAGGGGAACCGCCGCCCTGCCGTTTATACGATGGACCTTCACCGCTGCGCCTATTGCGGGCTCTGCGTCGAGGTCTGTCCCGAAGACGCCATCAAGCACGGCTCTGGGTATGAATTTGCCGGGTACGACCGTGAAGACGCCGTCATGACGCTGGAGAAACTTCTTAAAAACAAGCCGAACGAAATGGACCCGGAGAAGATGGGCAGCGTTGTCGGCGCGCGCCTGGTACGCGACCATAAGGGCCTCCGCGTCGAGGAGACGGGCAGCACAAGGTACCGCTGGTGGTAATTTTAAAACGATACGGGGATAACCGGATATGATCGAGACACTCTTTTTCTTCCTTTTTGCCACGCTTGCCGTCGTTTCGGCTCTTATGGTTGTCCTCCAGAGGAACCCGGTGCATAGCGTACTGTCGCTCATTATCTGCTTCGTGCAGGTGGCGTGCCTCTTCATCCTGCTCCGCTCCCCCTTCCTGGCCGGTGCGCAACTCTTCGTTTATGTAGGCGCAATCATGATCTTCTTCGTCTTTGCCGTCTTCCTTCTCGATATGAAGAGTTCCATCAACAAGACGAGGTTTAACGGCTGGTTTGTCGTCGGCGTACCGATGGCGCTCTTCTTCGTCGCCGAGATGGTGTCGCTTATCGGCTACGGTGGATTCAGCGGACCGGTGAAGGGCGACGCCGATATCGAGGCGATGCTCAGCATGGGACAGAGCACGAAGGCGCTCGGAATGGTACTCTACACCAAATACCTGCTCCCCTTCGAGATCATCTCCGTTGTGCTCCTCGTCGGGTTCGTAGGAGCCGTGGTTCTTACGGTGAATCAGAAAAAGGAGGAGAATTAAGATGCCGGCAGTACCAATAGAATATTACCTGATCTTAAGTGCAATCCTCTTTACCATCGGCATTATCGGCATCATGGTGAGGCGGAACATCATCGTCGTTCTCATGTCGCTGGAACTCATGCTGAATGCCGTCAATATTAATTTCGTCACCTTCTCGGCCTATCTCGGCGACATGACGGGACGGGTCTTCTCCCTTTTCACTATGGCCGTTGCGGCTGCCGAGGTAGCTATCGGCCTCGCCATCGCCGTCAATCTGATGAGGGTGAGGAAAACGATGGAGATCGACGAAGTCGATTCTCTCAAATGGTAAGGATGAGGCGTTAAATGATTCATTATAGCTGGCTTATACTCTTCATACCGCTTATCGCGTGCCTGACTATCGTCCTTTTCACGCGGAAGTATAAGGACCTCAGTTCCTATATCTCCATTGCGGGCGTTGCCATCCCCTTCTTTCTCACGCTCAAGCCCTTCTTTCAGTTGATAAACTCTCACGGCCACTTTAAGCCGATCGAGACGACCATCACCTGGATCGACGTGCCGGGCCTTACCGTTGAGATAGGGACCCTCATCGACCCTCTCAGCATAAATATGCTCATGGTCGTTACCGGCGTGGGGAGCCTGATCCATATCTTCGCGCGGGGCTATATGCACGGCGAGGAGGGATTCTCCCGCTTCTTTGCCTGCATGTCCCTCTTCATCTTCTCAATGCTCGGCATCGTGCTCTCCGTCAACTACCTCCAGATCTTCATTTTCTGGGAGCTTGTAGGGCTCTCCTCCTACCTCCTCATCGGGTACTACTTCGAGAAACGTTCCGCCGCCGAGGCGAGCGTGAAGGCCTTCATGACCAACAAGATCGGTGATTTCGGCTTTATCCTCGGCATCCTGGTTCTCTACTATGCCGTGGGTACCTTCAACTTCTACGAGATCGAGCATATCCTGGAGACTCAAGGCGGCACCTATGCCACCGGGACACTCACCATGGCCGCATTGCTCATCTTCTGCGGCGCCATGGGTAAGTCGGCTCAGCTTCCGCTCCACGTCTGGCTTCCTGACGCCATGGAAGGCCCGACGCCGGTGTCTGCCCTTATCCATGCGGCGACCATGGTCGTGGCAGGCGTCTACCTCGTGGCGAGGGCCTACCCGCTCCTAATGCTTACACCGGCGGCGATGGAGACGGTCGCCTATGTGGGCGGCGTGACGGCCCTCTTTGCAGCGACCATCGCACTGGCGCAAAACGACATCAAGCGCATACTCGCCTTCTCCACCCTCAGCCAGATCGGCTACATGATTATGGCCATGGGCGTTCTCGGCTATTCGGCGAGTATGTTCCATGTTACCACCC
The DNA here is from genome assembly GCA_965372635.1 of uncultured bacterium. Lineage (GTDB taxonomy): Bacteria > Desulfobacterota > JADFVX01 > JADFVX01 > JADFVX01 > CBDVDA01. Next base: position 27,874 of record CBDVDA010000025.1, read on the forward strand.
ACGCCTTCTTCAAGGCGCTCCTCTTTCTCGGCGCGGGAAGCGTTATTCACGCCGTTCACTCGCAGGACATCTGGGACATGGGCGGACTCAAAAAATATATGCCCATCACCTACTGGACCTTCTTTATCGGGTTCCTGGCGCTGGCGGGCCTTCCGCCCTTTGCCGGTTTCTGGAGTAAGGATCTAATCTTAGGCGCGGCACACGACAACGGCTATACCGCCCTCTTCTGGATGGGAAGCATTGCCGCTTTCTTGACCCCTTTCTATATGTCGAGGCTCTGGTTCGTCGCCTTTACCGGGCCGAAACGGACAGATCACCACGCCCACGAATCTCCGGCTGTCATGACCATGCCTTTGGTAGTCCTCGCCCTTCTTTCCATCGTTGCAGGCGTGATCGGCGAGTTCGGCATCCCCGGCGTGATGCATGGTTTTGGATATTTCGTCCACTACGGGGAATATCAACACGGGCCGCTTCACTGGAATATCATGATCCAGTCTACCCTCATTTCCCTTGCAGGGCTCGTCCTCGGCTGGTGGTTCTACGGCAGGGAGCCGGTGAAGCAGGAAGACGACGTGGTAAAGAACTGGCTCGGCGGCTTCTATAAGGTTTTGGAAAACAAGTACTACTTCGATGAAGCCTATTTCTGGTTCATCACAAACGTATATAACAGAATCGCCGCTTTCTGCAACTGGTGCGAGGTGAACATCGTTATCGGCTTCGGCGTTAACGGCACAGCCTACCTGACGCGGAAGAGCGGGGCGATCCTCCGACTCAGCCAGACGGGGAAGGTGCAGGGTTACGCCTTTATACTGCTCCTCGGCCTTTCGGTGATCGTATTTCTGTCGATATTGCTTTAGGTTAAGGATGGGAGTTTAATTTTATGGAAAAGTTTCCACTACTGTCAGCCATCATGTTTCTCCCCCTCATCGGGGCGATACTGATTACCATGCTCCCCCGGGGAAACAGGATGGGGGTTCGCTGGATAGCGACGATCACCACCGGCATTTCGCTCTTGCTCGCGCTCTGGATGACCTTTTCTTACGATATCGCAACGGGCGGTTATCAGTTCAAGGAGCAGCACACCTGGGTGGAGACGATGGGCGTACAGTATTACCTCGGCGTCGATGGAATCAGCGTCTCCATGGTTCTCCTCACCGCCTTCGTCATCTTTACGGGCGTACTCGTTTCCTGGGTAAGCATCAAGGAGAGGGACAAGGAATTTTTCTTCTTCCTCCTTGTCCTCGTCTTCGGAGTGCATGGCGTCTTCATGTCTCTCGACCTGCTCTTCTTCTATCTCTTCTACGAGCTGGCCGTTATTCCCATGTATCCCCTTATCGGTATCTGGGGGAGTTCGAACAGGGAATACGCCACCATGAAGCTGACCATCTACCTCACGCTCGGTTCGCTCATCGCCCTTGTGGCGCTGCTGGCTCTCTATTTCTTCGCAGCCGAGGTGAACGGTTTCGCTACCTTCGATATGACAGTGCTTGCGGATACGAAGTTCGATCCCGAATTCCAGATATTCTTCTTTCCCTTCCTGCTCTTCGGTTTTGCGGCGCTTATTCCGATGATGCCATTCCACTCATGGTCGCCGGCCGGTCATGCGGCAGCGCCGACGGCGGTCAGTATGCTCCATGCCGGGGTACTCATGAAGCTCGGCGCCTACGCCGTTATCCGTATCTGCCTCGACATGTTCCCGGCGGGCGCACAGGAATGGATGCCCGTCGTTGCCGTACTCTGCGTTCTCAACATGGTCTTCGGCGGCCTCGTCGCCATGAACCGGAAGGATTTCAAATTCATGATCGGCTACTCTTCATCGAGCCACATGGGGTATGTGCTCCTCGGCCTCGCCTGTGTTAACGTGGTGGGGATCAACGGCGCCGTGCTCGTCATGTTCGCCCATGGCATTATGACGGCCCTCGCATTCTCCCTCATCGGCTTCATCTATGATCGAGCCCATACCCGTATGATCTACGACTTCTCAGGCCTGGCAAAGCATATCCCCTTTCTCGGCGTCTGCTTCGCCATCATGGCCTTCGCCTCGGCGGGACTCCCCGGTTTTGCAAACTTCGTGGGCGAGCTTATGGTCTTTATCGCCGCTTTCCAGGTTTATCCAATAGCGACGGTTGCAGCGATCTTCGGCGTTATCATCACCGCCACCTACATGCTTCGGTCGGTCCGGGACGCCTTCTTCTCAGAACCCGATCCGAGATGGGAGGGCCTCGAAGACGCAACCACCTTTCTCCACCGTGCGCCTTTCGTGATCCTCATTTCGATCCTGCTGATCGTCGGGTTCTATCCCTTTCCGCTCCTTGAAATCATCAATACAGGGGTGGAACCCCTTGTGGATAAACTGAACGCCGCTGCCGGGATCGTCAACGTAGCGCAGGCGATCAGGTAAAGAGGTCTTATGGATTTTTCAGTAACCAATTATAAACTCATGTCGCCCGAGCTTCTGCTCTGCTTCTCGGCGCTCGTCATACTCTGCCTCGATTTCTTAATCAAGAAGGGGAGCCGGAAGTGGATCGGCTACTTAAGCGCTATTACGGTGATCGCCACACTCATCGAGGTGGTGGGACGCGGGGGGAGTGAGGGATTCGCCTTCTTCGATCTCTACATCCAGGACCCGATTACCTTCGCCTTCAAGGTGATTATCTGCGTGACGGCGCTTCTCGTTATCGTCATGTCCATCAGCTTTGCAGACAAGATCAAGGTCTTCCAGGGGGAGTTTTATATTCTCACCCTCTTTGCCACGCTCGGTATGCTGCTCATGGTTTCGGCCAACGATTTTATGAGCATGTACGTATCGCTTGAGCTGACCACCATCTCCTTCTACATCCTCGCCGCCTATCTGAGAGACAGCAAGTTCTCGCTCGAAGCGGGAATCAAGTATCTCATTCTCGGCGCCACCGCTTCGGCCATACTCCTCTACGGCGTGAGTTTCATCTACGGTACGACGGGAAGCACCAACTATATTGAAATCCGCCAGGCCTTATCCGGGATGGAAACGTTTCCCCTCACCTTCAAGCTCGGCATGGTGATGGTAATCGCGGGTTTAAGCTTCAAAATATCAGCCGTCCCTTTCCACGTCTGGGCGCCTGACGTCTACGAAGGAGCGCCGACTCCGGTTACGGCCTTCCTCGCCGTCGGCTCCAAGGTGGCCGGTGTTGCAGTCCTCATGCGGATCCTCATGGACGCCATGCTCCCGGCTTCAGCAGCCTGGATCGGGGTGATGACCGGGATTGCAGCGATCACCATGATTTTCGGGAACCTCGCCGCCATTCCTCAGAAAAATATCAAGCGGCTTATGGCCTATGCGGGGATCGGTTCGGCAGGGTATATCTTCATGGCCCTAGCCTCGGCAAGCGCCATCGGTTCAGGGGGCGTCATCTTTTATCTCGCCGCCTATCTCTTTAGTACCATCGGCGCCTTCCTCGTTATCGTTGCCGTAACGAACGTGACCGGAAGCGATCTCATAGAAGATTTTAACGGCCTTGCCCGGAAGGAGCCATATCTCGCTGCCAGCATGTTTATCGGCCTCATGTCTTTGGCGGGTGTTCCACCGCTCGGCGGGTTCATCGGAAAGCTCTACCTCCTTGCGGCAATCGTGGAGCAGAAGACTTACTGGCTCGCCTTTGTGGGCGCCGTCATGGCGGTGGTAACGCTCTATTATTTCATCCTCGTCATCAAGGCGATGTATATGCGTCCGCCGAAGGACGACCGCCCCATTAACATAAGCTTCACTATGCGGGCGGCCATCACCGGCTGTAATCTCGGCGTCGTTTACCTCGGGGTCTACCCCGGGCCGGTTACCGATTACGCAATCCGCATGGCGGAAAAGGTATTTTTCTAAGGGAGCAGGTTATGGCAGCGCATGCAGAGCCGGAAGGCAAGATAAAGAAAGAGATGATCATAGGCGACGTGATTCGGGACTACCCCGATACGCTCGCTATCTTCAAAAGATACCTGGGGCAATATTCCCTGGCACTCCCCGGATCGCGGGTGGAGACGATTGAATTCAACTGCGCCATGCATGACCAGAGTCATATTCCTCTGCTGACTGAACTGAACGACATATTTGGTTGAGTAGATCGCTTCCAGTTAAACATACCCGCGTACCGACCGGTATCAGATCATCCTGTCCGGCGCGCACCTGCACCTTCGCCTGGGAGGGAAGAGCCGCGAGGGGGTCGCG
>CBDVDA010000026.1:0-31309 GCA_965372635.1 uncultured bacterium
GCGCCGTCCGCCGCGATCGTCTGAGGGACTGCCGATATGCCCATGAAAACCGGCAGTTCCGTTACTTCAAGCGGCGTTCCCGTTATATTCGTAAACCCGCCAATCAGCGAATGAATGGTTGGTTTGCCTTTCGCTACCGTATTGGAAGTAAAGACAACACTCGCTTCACCCCCTACCGTCGATACAGGCGCACTCGTGGCAGTCCCCGTCGGGAAGGTACCGTAGTCCGTTGATATCAAAGTATCAAGCGCATTCCATGTCTGGAAGGTGACAAAGAATCCATCCTTGACGGGATTGCCACCGCTGTCTTTCACCGTCGCCGTGAGTGTCGCCGTAGTAACACCGTTCCCCACGATAGCCGCTGGATCGCTGCCGAAGATAACAGACGCCGGCCGACCCGGCTTGAAGGCAATTGTTGTTGAAGCACTTTTGCCGCCACTCACTGCCTTAATCGTTACCGCGCCCGTCAGCGTTATCGTCGATTGAAGGTCAACTTCGGCAAAACCTGACACCGTTTGCGCACTCGCCTTGTGGCTTCCGTTAAGGAAGAGACCCGATGATGTAGAGAAATTTACAAAAATACCATCTGCGACAGGATTGGTATTACTATCCAACACCAAAGCCGTTATCTTTGCCGTACTGATGCCATCAGCCGGGATCTGTGTCGCATCCGAATAAACCGTTATCAGTGCAGGGGGGTTAACGAACTCCACATCTACCGTGTTACTCTGCGCCGTAAACCCGGCATCCGCATCTACGCTTACAACCCCTGTCACACCCGAAGTAAGCGTTACTGTCGCTTCGCCCGCCGTCGTTGTTGCTACTACCGTTTTGCCGCCACCGTTCAAAATACCGCTTATGGACGTAAAGGTGACACTCGTCCCGTCATTTACATTAAAACCGGATGCATCCTGCACCAGAACACTCAATGTGGCCGTATTTCCAGTCCCGGCAACATACTTGTCGCTGCTAAGTACTGCAGTGGCAGGATTATTCGACAGGAAAGTTATCGTAATCGTACTGCTCACCACTCCGAAGGGCGACGCGTCATTCTCCCAACGCGCCTTCACATCCGCACTCCCGTTCGTCGCCGTGGAGGTCAACTGGACACGCGCACGGCCGTCGTTCCCGCTGATGTTTGCAAAGAGTGCACTCAGAGTCCCATTGGTCGTACTAAAATCAACGACCAGCCCCTTCGGAAGATACGTCGATGACCCGTCACGAACCAGCGCCGTTATTGTACTCGTCGTAGCGCCGTCCGCCGCGATCGTCTGAGGGACTGCCGATATGCCCATGAAAACCGGCAACTCAGTCACTTCGAGAGGTTGCCCCTTCTGATTACTAAGACTTCCGATCAAGGCATAAATCCAAGGTTTGCCCTTCGCTACCGTATTAGAGGTAAAGAGCACGCTCGCTTCGCCACCTGCCGTCTCTACCGGCGCACTCGTAGCTGTCCCCGTCGGGAAGGTGCCATAGGCATCAGAGAGAGCATTACCGCTCGAACTGTATGCCTTAAAGGTGACCTGTAAACCATCCCTTACGGGATTACCTCCGGCATCGGTAATATTCGCGGTGATAAGTGCCGTACTCACACCATTACCCGCAATCGCCTGGGGTTCACTTGTGAATGTGATTGTAGTCGCCCTGCCAGGTTTAAAAGCAATCGTCGTAGACGCCGTCAGACCTTCCGTCGTTGCTGATACTGTGACCGCATCCGTTAACGTAGTTGTTGACTGAAGGTCCACCACGGCAAAACCTGCCACCGTCGTCGTACTCGTCTTATTTCTCCCGTTAAGGAAGGTTCCAGAAGATGTAGAGAAGTTTACAAAAATACCATCTGCCACAGGAGTTCCAAACTGGTCCTGCACCATGGCAGTAATTTTAGCAATACTTGCCCCATCCGCAGGTATCTGCGCCTGATCGGAATAAACATTTACAAGCGCAGGCGATTCAACAAAAGTAATATCAAAACTATTGCTTAACACACCTCCACCGGCATCAGCCTGAACATTGACTACCGCAGGCAAGTTGGATGTAAGAGTCGCAACAGCTTCTCCAGCGGTGGTGGTAACTATTACAGCTTTGCCTCCACTATTCAGTATCCCGCTGTAGGCCGTGAAGGTTACACTCGTCCCGTCGTTCACATTATTGCCGTCTGCATCTTGCACCAGCGCATTTAGAGCTATCGAATTTCCGACGCCCACAACAATGGAATCACTGGTCAAGACGGCTGTCGCCGGAGGGCCCGACTGGAAGGATACAGCAATGGTACTGCTTATGGCCGGAAAGACGCCGTCTGTCCAACGTGCTTTCACGTAAGCCGTCGTATTAGTCGCTGTAGACGTTAAAGAGACAGCAGCATTCCCATTCACACCCGTAACATTAGCAAAACCGGAACTGAGTGTTCCCTCCGTTGTTAAAATTTCTATTTCATACCCGGCGGCAACGGGTGTACCACCGCTTTGAAGTTGTGCCACAATGATGCTCGTGTCAACACCATCTGCCGCAATGGCTGATGGATTTGCTGATACAGTAATCGAGTCAGGTCTTGCGTCAAAAACGACAGGCCGGGCATATTGCACCAAGAAGCCAATGTTTGCTCCAATCAGCGGATTTGAACCTGCCGTCGTACTACTAGTAATTGATATTGTCGCAACACCGTCAAGGATGTCTACCGGTTCACTCGTTGTGTTAAGGTTCGGGAATGTTCCATCAGTCGTTGTAAAGGTGGTTGTTAAACCGTCCTTGATTAAATCTCCAACGATTTCGTAGGAATCACCGGAAGCTGCAACAGAGGTCATCCCCCACGTGGCCACCTGTATTGTTGTCGATGTATTGAACACAACCCTGAATTCCTGATCAACAGATAGATTGGGCTTCAAATTAAATCCCTGGAGCGCGCCGTTCGTCCATAAGGCCGTTGAATCGTGTAATTTCACTGCCTCCAAAGCAGTTGACGTCCCTGATGCCGAAACCCTGTAACTGTCCCCTACACCCGCGCCGTCAGTGACCATAGTACTGCCACCTGCAACATCGATAGAGGTAGAGGTATTGAAGGTAATCTGGTAACTATTTGCATCCGTTGTATCCGGATTAAGCCACATCCCCTTAAAGGCATTCGTCGTCCATTGCCTCGTACTATCTGTCAGTTTGAGTTCTGTGAGACTCGTCGATTTACCACCTGCAATCGCGTCCCGCACCTTGATCGTAACATCAGAGGATGAAATGCCATCTGCAGTAATTCTCGTCGGATTCGCACTTATGGCGATGTCTTCTGCCGGACCAGGCCTAAAAAAGACTGTTGTGCTTCCAGTGGTTGAACCGAGGCTCTGTGCCGTCACAACCACTGATTGACGAGAATTAACATTATGGGAATACATATAAACGGTCGCAATTCCCGATGTAGAGGGTATCGTAATTGTAGAATTGACAGTTGTAGGTATGGGGTTAACTACGGAATCGAAGAAGCTGCCGAAGCTCGTGGCAAGAGAAAAAGTAACGGGAAAGTCATTATAGACAGGATTACCATAGGAATCGAGCACCTGTGCCGTAACCGTTGTATAGCTTCTGCTATCATCGGCATTCACAGCTATTGGACTGGCAGTAAGAGTAATCAACGCAGGGAAATGGTCAGCATCAATAGAATATATCTCAACGGACCCTGAAGCGCCACCAGCGTCTTGAACCGTAGCCGTTGCGGGAATTATCGACTCGTAGGAGGTAGAAACAAAATCTATGGTTGCAACGCCGGAGGCATTGGTAAAGACAGGTGAGCTGGGAAAGGTATTCGTCGGTGAGAAGCTGACCTGCAAGTTCGATATGGGGTCGCCGCCACTGTCAATCACCTTTGCATAAACTTGTGTCGTAACCCCACCTGTTAATATGATATTTTCATCCGCCCAGACAGTTACCTGATTGGACGGCCCTGGCCGGTAATCGACAGTAGCATCGGCAGTAAGAGTCGTTGGCCCGTCAGTCCACGTTGCATGGACATTAGGCGTCCCGTGAATAATTCTTGCCGCCTCAGATGTCAATGTTACAATCGCTTTACCACCCACTGTTGTTGCAGAAAAAGTATTGAGCGTTCCGTCATCTGATGAGAAGGTAATCGTAAACCCATCCGCTGCCGTCACGGTAACCCCGCTATTTTTCAAGGTGGCCGTAATATTGACGAAAGCGACCCCGTTTCCTGTCAGGTTGGCAAATGACGGGGTCAATGTGAGTTCGTCGGGTACCGCAGTAAAGGTAACCGGGAACATCGTATTGGTGGCACTTCCGATATAGGCGTCAATCTGCGGCAGACCCGGTACGGTGTCTGACGTTAATAATACGGAGGCATATCCTCCGGACGTTTCGACGGGAGAGCTTATTTTGGTATCGTTGGGGAAAGCCCCTTTGTTCGTGACGAACTGAAGCAAGAGGCCATCTTTTACCAGGACGCCCGCAGAATCAGTCACCCTGGCGCTCAGGAGAGTCTGGCTCTCACCATCAGCAGGGATCGCCGCAGGCAATGATGAGATACTCACAAAGGTGGGAGGCCCTGGCGTATATGATAATGTCAGCAGTTGACTTGACTTCCCACCGGCCGTACCGATGATTGTAACAGAATCCTTTCTGACAACACCGGATGTTAAAGCGACAGAGACTGTTCCGCCGATGGTAACACCCGACGTTTGAGAGAGTGTTCCGCAATTAGAAGAAGCGGTACAGTCGAGCGTAAAGGTGACTGAAGTACCATCTACAACCGGATTAGCGCCTGAATTTTGAACGATGGCCGTGATGATCGCTGTGGATGTGCCGTCAGCGGGTAATGTAAATTTGTCGGCATCTAATTGAATCAAGGAAACGGGGTTACCTGGAGTGGAACTCACTTCGGCTGAAGGACGGCGGCTCTCGTTACCGGCCACATCGGTTGATGTTAGGCGATAATAAAAAGTAGTTCCGTAGGTCAGGCCATTACTGATAGTGTCCATCCAACTGGTCATCCCAATATCGCTGATGGTTTTTACTACTGATGCCCCCGATAGAGCGATATCCGTGGAGTATGTTGCAAAAGAAGATGTATGACGGTAGATTTTATAAGATTCGAAGTCAACTGTGGTGGTCACCCCGAATGCGACAGACGATTCATTGAGGAAAACAGCAGCCCAGTCGAGATTAATCGCATTATCCAAGCTGATTGCTGCGATTGCTCCCGGCGCCTTTGGCGCTATCACATCGGTATTCGGATATGAGGTTATACGGTTAGAGGGATCACTTTCATTGCTATTTGTTGATGAATCTACCGCAGTGACGACATAATAATAGACCGTCCCGTTGATTACCGTCGTATCAGTATAGGTTTCCGTCCCTGCTCCTATCGCAAAGCTGTTTATTCTGCCGAGTGGACCTGTAATGTCTGCACCGGCTGAATATGCGTAGCTGATGGCCGAATCGACATCAATAGTCGTTGCCGTCGTACCGGTTACAGTCTTCAACTCCGTTTCACCGGCACCATTCGGTCCGATCATAATCAGGTCATCCACATTCAGGCGTGAGGCCCCATTTACCGACAGGGTAGTCTGACCCGCCGCCTCGGCGCCCGAAAGTGTTGTGCTGGAATAAGCCCTGTAAACGACAAATTCTTCGAGATCAACAAGTGTCGAGCTATCGCTGCTTGTGGTAGGAGCCGTCCATGTCAAGTCTACCTGACCGTCCCCATCAAGCTTACCAAGGTCTGAAGGGGGCGAAGGGGGAATTGTATCCACAACCGGGATTACCGTCAGTTCAGTGGAATTGATACTTTCGTTCCCATAGGAATCGACAGCCCGTACGATAAAGTTATACGTAGTACCGAGTGCTAACTGTGTTGCCGTATAGGTCTCTATTCCGACTAAAATAGTCACAAGTGGCGACGCGGTATAACTGGATTCGGACGATAATTTTTTATAAATATTATATTCCGCAAGGTCCGTTAAGGGAGAGCCGTCTTCATTTTTAGTCGGCGGCGTCCATGCCAAATAGGCATTATCTTCTCCGGCAATGGCAGAAAATGGCGCCGGCGCCTGAGGTCTTACGGTATCGCGAATAGTAAAAGACCAGTCATACTGATCTCCTGCGACACCATCGGCATTCCCGTCAAGCTTATTGCCGGCCAGGTCCTTAACAGCACCGACAACCGTAACAGTCACAATCTCTTGAGAGCTAAAGGGCGAATCAGTTTGAAAAGTGACTGTAAATGTCGCTGCATCATAACGAATCACGCCGGAATGGAACCTGCTTTTCGAGCCGTAAACCTTGATTGTCGAACTCGCATTGGGAGATATGGAACCATCCACATCCAGGTTTCTAAAGGTCAGCGAATTCATGTCTTCATCAAAGACGATCGTTATATCCGTCGATTGACCGACATCGACTGCTCCCGCAAGCGGATCAAGATCATCCGGCTTCACCTGAGGCGGGATAGCATCCTGCGTGTTTATCCAGACTTCGACGCCGACGCCGCTCGTAACATCGTGTGCCGAGACGACATCCGGCAAACCATCTTTATTAAAGTCTGTAACGGCCACGCCGTTATAGTTGCCATAGGAAACGGGGTCGGGGTCAACAAGCGTAAAAATATCACTTTGCGGGCCTTCCCAGTCGCTCGGGTTTCGCCACCAGGCCTGCTTCCCGCCATTCAGCCAGACCTGAACCCCACCGTTTCCCTTATTTCCGGCAACGATGTCCATATAGCCGTCGTTGTCAAAATCGCCCGTTGCAACGCCATAATAGGTTCCCTCTGTCGTAACACCGGGATAATAGGTACTGAAATATCCTTCCTCTACGTGAGGAGGAGAAACTCGATGAAATTCCCAACCTGTATATGCGCCGAATATGGCTGAATAGGTATTGAAACGAAAAGCTACATTGGGAAATTCAGTATCGGACGGATTAATGCCGTAATTAATATCCAGATATACGCCGACTGCTTCCGGCGTAGCGCCGCTTCCCGCGACACTAATGTCCCACGGGAAGGTAACAGTAGGCACAACGGCCTTAATCGTCCAGTCTGCATTCTCTGTTCCATAGTCCCAGGTATCGGAGCCAACATTGAATGTTGTATACCCCGAAAGCGTAGGCGAGGGGAAGAGAGCATCGAAATCCCAGTCTCCCTTCCATTGCCATTGCGATGCCAACAGCGAATTATCAGGAAGAGACGACAAGAAGCCAACCGAAGGGTCCAAGCAATGCGTCCCCGCCGGCGTTGCATAGGACATGCGCCAATTTATGGTGCCGTCATTATCCCCGTCACCATCGCCAAGCCATACCTGCACCCCATATCCACCGCTGTTTCCGGCAACCAGGTCGAGATTTCCATCGCGGTTAAAATCGGCTGCGGCAAGTCCGTCATAATCATAAGTCATGCCCACAATTTCCAGTTTCGGGACGAGGGGACCTGTTTGCGTTCTTGAATCAGTATAGGACGTAATAAATGTCCCATCTCCATTTCCTCTCCAAACATGAACACGACTGCCGAATTTACTTGATGCTGCAATATCCAAATTACCGTCATTATCGAAATCAACCACCTCAACGCCGGAATAAGCTGTGGAGCCCAAGGTAACATCCGCTGTCGTCTGAAAATTCATCGATACCGCTGTATAGTTCAACCAAACGCTAACATTATCGTCACCTCCGGCGATGATATCTATAAATCCGTCATGATTTACATCGGCAGACTTGATATAATAGTAATTGCCACTGCCAATACTGTTATTCGTTGGGTAAATAGCATCCCACCGACCTTGGCCATTTCCGTACCAGATATCTACTCCGCCACCGCCATTACTGGTCGCCGCCACATCCATCAAACCGTCATTATTGAAGTCGGCGGCGGAGACGCCATAGTAGATACCGGTATCCGTTATCCCTGCATTCGTTGTCCTGAAGATAAATGTTTCGCCGCCATCAAAGTTATCAGTCCCGTTATAAATAGTGAATCTGACGCCTGTATCGGGCTCATAATAGGAGCCGGGGAGAGTATACTGTGCTGATTCCGTCAGTCCGCCATGCTTCACTGAAAAAGTCGGTGTTGAAGTACCGCCACCCGCGATAACTGTGAGCGTCCAACTCTCTGTAAGAGTCTGGTTGTCCGTCGTTGTTATTGTCTCTGTATCGAGATATCCTTCACCAGAGTCCCAACCGCCCGCACCACTATAGGTTGCAAAACTTTTTTTCCAGGATGAATCACCATCACCAAAGAGAACATGCACACCATTCGCATTGCTGGCTGCGACCACATCAGGGTTTCCATCATTATTAAAGTCTGCCGAAGCTACTCCCTGGAAATCACCGGATGATGTCGGATAGCCGGAGGCCTTCCATTTCACCGGGTTTGTAGCGCCGCTTTGAACCTTCACTTTCAGCGCGCTTCCGCTCGCCCCTGCAACATCAATATTACCGTCATTATCAAAATCAAAGACGGCGAGACCCTCGTATTTACCCCCGCTTTCCAGCGTTGTGATTGGCGTCCAGGTTTCTTCTTCGGAACCAAGCCATGCCTGGATGCCTCCACCGCTCCCACCCTGACCACCTATTATGTCCGAATATCCGTCATTATTAAGATCCGCAATTTTTACAGAAAGGAACCCGTCTTCCTCATTGGGGTGAATGCCGCTGGGTGGCCCTTGCCAGGCACCTGATGAAGTGCCGTACCAAACGTAAATACCGGCAGTAACGCCCGAATTATTACCGAACGCATCCCCCGAGGCAACTACCAGGTCGAGATAACCATCCCGGTTGAAATCTGCCGTTCTCACTTCATTAAATCTCCCACCTGTAACTACGTTGACTTGATTGGTCCAGTTCGTATTGGAGCCATTCCTTAGCAACCGTATTATACTGTCATTGTTAGGAGTAAATCTCTGAACAGCAAAGAGATCCAGTTTGGCGTCATTATTTACCTCTGCCAGATGGATGGAAGGGATATTCGGTGATGCATTATATAGACGGAGGACTGCATTTTCATAAAAAGTACCGTCTCCGTTACCAAACAGCTGAAAGAACCTTTTTTTAGTTATAACGTGTATCACTGCATCCAGATTACCATCGCCATTCACGTCACCGACGGCTAGGCTATCAAACGTATCGATCACACCCCAAGAAAAAATGTCAGTTCCTGCGGAAAAATATCCTTTGCCATCATTCAGCCAGATACGTACACGAGATGCAGCACCAGTAGAATAAACAGACATAATGTCTGGGGCACCGTCATTATTGAAATCAGCGACCGCCAGTTCTGTAAAGTCTTCACTCGCCTGCACTACAATTGGGTAGGACGCATACCCCCAACTCCACGCCTCAGCCGGACACAACCATGTTAATTTCTGCAACCAGACATAAACGCCCTGATCACCCACGGCGACGACATCCATACGTCCATCGTTGTTAAAATCGGCATTGGCGACATGATTAAAATCAACTGAAGGAGAAATATTTAGTCCTAGATTGGATGTTGTTTGCCATGTAATTTCGGCCTCCGCCTGCCGTATGGTTCCGAGAAGAAAAACCGTCAGTATCAATGATGATATGACGAGCCGGTATGCCCATGGTTGAAAAATATTCACATAGAAACTATGAAATGTTTTCATAAACCCTCCAATGGATATCATGATGCAGCACTCGCATACTTAACCAGATAGTCTTCGCATCTGGAAAGAGGAATCTTTTTTATAGAAGCCCTGCCTATAGTCTCAGCAAATACGAAATTCAAAGTATCTCCTAACAACTTCTTATCAACACCCATTGCCTGAGCATAAACTCTCATCTCCCGGGAAGGAAGTTTGGTAGGCAGTGCCATTTTTTTCAGTAATGACTCAATTCTATTTTTGACTGATTCGTCGGCATACCCAAATTCGCTAGACATATTAGCTGCAAATAGCATGCCCAGTGCCACCGCTTCCCCATGTTTGAATTCTCTATACTGCGTAACAGCCTCCACCGCATGACCCAATGTATGTCCAAAGTTAAGCAGTGCCCTGCAACCGCCTTCACGCTCATCCTTTTCAACAATTCCAGCTTTAATCTCACAGGATTTTTTTATGATCTCCCTTAATGGCGCATCTTCCAAGGCAATAATCTTTTCCATGTTCTCTTCAAGATAGGCGAATAATTTTTCACTTTTTATTACTCCATATTTAACGACTTCCGCCAGCCCCGATCTAATCTCCCTCATATTCAGCGACCTCAAGGTACTTACATCGATCAGCACGAACTTCGGCTGATAGAAAGCGCCGATCAGATTTTTCCCCCGTCGATGGTTAACAGCTGTCTTTCCCCCCACACTTGAATCAACCTGGGCGAGTAATGTCGTCGGCACTTGCACGTAGGGCACTCCCCTTAGGTATGTGGCAGCAACAAATCCTGCAATATCCCCCACAACTCCTCCCCCAAGAGCTACTATCGGGGAGAGCCTGTCCATCTTATACTTGATGAGTTTATCAAATATTTTACCAGCCCATTTGAGGCTTTTATATTCCTCCCCATCGGGGATCTCAATTATTTCTGGTTCAAAGTCGGCCCCGATCAAACTTTGCTGAACCGTATTCAGATAGTAATTCGCAACAGTAGGATTTGTCACGATTACCACCCGAACGCTTTCGGAGCGAGACCTCAACAATGAACCGAGTTCCGGCAATACGTCCTTCCCTATATAAATGGGATAACTTCGATCTCCCAGATTTACTTTTATCGAATCCAATTATTTACCAGCTTCTATTTTTGCCCTGTTCGCATTCTCTGTTTACATGTCATCGTTGAAATCATTCACTGACAAACGGTTTCATTTGGAGTGTCGATACATCAAAGCCTCATTCTCAAAACTTGTTACAGTAATCCAGATAGGCAGCGTAGTTCCTCTTTACTTCTTCCATTGAATCTCCGCCAAATTTATCTAAGAACGCAGAGGCAACCTCAAATGCTACAACAGCCTCACAAATCACGGCCGCCGCCGGCACAGCACAGACATCAGAACGCTCAACAGATGCTTCATAGGGTTCCTTGGTTTCAATGTCTACCGATTTGAGTGGTTTATAAAGTGTAGGGATCGGTTTCATCACCGCCCGCACAACAATATCTTCACCATTTGTCATGCCGCCTTCAATTCCACCGGCACTATTAGAGCTCCTAAAATACCGCCCATTCTCAAAAAAAATTTCGTCATGAACATCAGACCCCTTCATCCTCCCCTCCTTGAAGCCGAGTCCAATCTCTACCCCCTTAATAGCCTGTATGCTCATTACTGCCCCAGCCAGTCTCATATCCAATTTTCGATCCCATTGAACATGGCTGCCCAGGCCGACAGGAACACCCCTGACAACAACCTCAAAAACCCCTCCCAGTGAATCTCCATTCTCTTTAGCATCATCGATACGTCGTTTTATCCTCTCCGTCAATTGGGAATCAGGGCACCTGACAACCGATTGTTCTGCATCCTCAAATAAAACTTCTATTCCTTTTTTTTTTGAGATTGCCGCCGAGTAATAAAAAGAGTCGTCAGTCGCATGAGAGTTGTCATCTTCACTGCCGATATTATTGACCCAGCTATAGACCTTCACATTAAATTCATTTAAAAAACGTTTCGCAACAGCACCAACTGCCGTTCGTACCGCCGTTTCCCTCGCACTCGATCTTTCCAAAATATTTCGAACATCTCTTTGGTTGTATTTTATTGCTCCCGGCAAATCGGCATGGCCGGGCCGGGGCTTCGTTACCGGTAAATATCGGGATTTCGATAATTGTTCCCCATGCGGAACAATACCGGATGCCATAACCTGAGACCAGTTTTCCCAATCCCTGTTGGCAATCATCATCGTAATTGGAGAACCCATTGTTTTCCCCGACCTAACACCGGAAATAAACTCAACTTCATCGGTTTCAATTTTCATTCGTCCACCGCGCCCATAACCCTTTTGCCTTCTGGCAAGATCACTATTTATATCATCCCGTGTCACAGCCATATTTGCAGGCATGCCGTCAATAATAGCGGTCAACGATTTACCATGGGATTCTCCCGATGTCAGGTATCTAAGCATTAGATTGCACTTTTTAATATCCTTGGCGTAACGAATATTAGCAGTTCCGCCTTATCGTCTGTAGTAGATGTCGATCTAAACAACCACCCGATAAATGGAAGTTTCGAAAGAAAAGGGATTCCTGCCACATTTTTCCCCTTCTTCTGCGTAAAGATTCCTCCGATAACGGTTGTGTCGCCATCTTTTATTAAAACTTGGGTTTTCGCCTCTTTCTTTGCGATGCTCGGCTGTCCCCGCGCTCCCGACCTTGCGAAATCCGGCTCATTTTTCTTCGCCTCAATCGTCAGGATAATGCTGCCATCCGGTTTCACTTCAGGAGTCACCTTTAGGCTCAGCGTTGCATCTATGAACGTGGTTTGCGTTCCTTCTGCAGACGTCGTTTCAAAGGGAATTGACAATCCTTGTGTAATTTCTGCCTCTTTTTTATTTATCACGACAATACGAGGCCTTGATACAATTTTCGAAACACCACGGGATTCAAGCGCCGAAAGTTTCAGATCGAGCGACACTGTATTATCGATCGACCCAAAGCTTATTCCTATGGCCCCCCCGGCTTGGCCACCCGCACCCCCTGTCCCCGCAAAGCCTGCCGATGGCGCATTCAGCGCAAACCCGCCGCCGCCTGCAATTCCAACATCCATGGAATTCGGGAATCTGTATCCCAGTGCATTGCCGTGAGCCGCATCTGCCGTATAGCGGCTTCCCCACTGTACGCCCAGGTCTTTAGTATAATTAGTATCCACTTCGACGATCCTCGCTTCAATCAAAACCTGAGGTGTCGGCTTATCGAGAACTTCTACCAGTTTCTTTGATTCATTGATTGTTCTCTCGATGTCATTAACAATGAGCAAGCTCGACCTCTCATCTGTCGTAACAGTCCCTCGCTCTGTCAGAAGGGATTTAATCTTGCTTCCTATTTCCGCAACCGGTGCATGACTAACCGGGATAATAGCTGAAACAAGGGGTTCCAGCTTCTCTTTCCCTTTGGCCGCAGTAAGTTGAGCCTCTTCTTCTTTGAGCAATTTGTCCATAGGCGCGATGCGAACTACATTACCCCTCTTGCTCATTCCCAACCCCTTGGAAGCAAGTATAATATCGAATGCCTGGTCCCAGGGAACATCATTCAGTTTGACCGTCACTGTTCCTCGAACATCATCAGCCGCGATAATGTTAAGGCCGCTTACTTCAGCGAATAGCCGCAACACATTACCGATGTCTGCATCCTTGTAATCGAGAGAAACCCGCTGCCCCTTATAGCCGGAGGACTCATCCTGTTCTTCAATGGGTGCGTCTTTAGCCATTAACAGATCTGAATCAATTGACAACCCGTCTTCCTGCTTCATTTCAATTTTATCTAAAACTGGTGAGGCATACTTCTTTCCATCCGTCCCATCATCTTTACCTGCAGGGGCCTTCGCCCCGGAAACTTCGGATTTCACCCCAACCACTACGGCAACCGCCAGAGGCTCCTCCTCGGTGGATTTCATCTCTCTTTCAACGTCGAAGAAAATGGCATTTCCTTCCTGTGCCGCATGATATTTGGCTGCCCCTTTTGTCGCCACAACAATTCTTACTATATTGTCAGGCGCCCCCTTGAACTGATAGGAACTAATCATTTGAACAGGACTATCAAATTCTCGAGTATCGAGGCTTCGCTGCAAATTTTTAGGTATCCTGGCGCCCCTCACATCAATTGCCGTCTTTCCCGGAGAGAGTTCTTTTACATCAAACTTCATTCCCTCACTGCCCGTTATTGCAACTCTCGACAGGCCGGGCATTTGAGTAAAGTTAATTCCAGATAACTTAACGATGCCGCCAGGCATACTCTTAGAAGCGATAACCGGGGAGATATCCACTGGCGAAACTGCCGAGGACACAGGCATTCCATCACTTCGCCTTTCGCTTGCCCCTTTTCCGAGGCTTACGATCAGCGATTTTCCCGACCGGCGGATACTATACTGAGGAGGGGTTTTCCCGTTAGCATCGAGAACGAAACGAATCTTATTTTTGTGCTTGCCAATCCTTATCCTTTTCAGTATGGGAGAGTTGACATTCACTTTACTCTTCTTGGACAAATTTTTGACATTGGTCACATCGACGACCACACGGTACGGCCTTCCCAAACGGAAGGCATTGTAATCTCCGATATAACCCTCACCCGAGATGACAACATCTACAAAATCAACTCCTTTTTCAACAGTAATACTTCTAATCGTCTTCGCCTTGTTCTTCGGCAATTTCTCACTAGGACGACGAACAGCAACCGGTCCGACAGCGCCTTTTTTCTTCCCCCCGGGGGGAGATTGTTTATCTGTCGCACTAGTTGCAACCAGCCCACCCCCCTCCGCCCCCACAACCTCAAGGCCCGCCTCTACCATTTGTTTGTCTTCAGCAGATTCTCCCGTGCTGATAGAACTAATCGATACTGTCAATATGACTCCGTCTTTCTTAATGTCATAATCGGCCATTCCATCCAGGACTAATTCAATCCTGCCGATATAGGACTCTTCCTCTCCAAATTGAGTTGTCACAATCTCATGAACCGTACCATTGGCAACGGTAACGGGGCTCGTTATTCCACTTACATCGGCCTGATTAATATCGACAACAATGCGAAGAGGGTCAGTAAGTTTGAAAGCGGTGTATACGACCGGTTGTTTCGCAACAATCCTGATCTCCGTCTTCTCTTCAATCTCTTCCATCTGAATTTGTTCTACAATATTTCGGCCATCGCCTGCCTGGTTCACATGCTTAACAGAACAGCCACTGACCAGAAGCAGAATGCCAGGAACAGCGATCGTCAACATTAAGACCTTCACATATTTAATCATTTTCCTCCCTCCCGGGTTTCGAGACTTAGCTCATGGACAGTTGTTTTATATTTACCTTTCAATGTTCTCAATTTCTCCTCAATAAAGACCTTTTCTTCTTCAATCCGGGCCACCTTTCCTCTGTTTTTCCCAATAAGCGTACCAATATATATTGAATGACCCCTACCATCCGGGTCCTCCACCATGGCAACCGATTTTCTTGGCATGTGCATAATAGCAACCAGTTTCAACTGGGTAAGCTCAAAGAGTTCGAGAGGCGTCGGCGCCGGGCCTTCAGGACCACCAGGCGCAAGCACAGTGCCAGGATCCTCAACAACGTATTCCGCTGACGGCTGGAAAGGGTCTCTTTTCCCCGAGGGATCATAGATATATTTGATTTCCTTTTTCTCTGCAAGCGCTTCCTCTTTTTGAGGAGCAGCCACCGCCTTTGCACCGGGCTTTTTCCCGCGCGCTCCTTTTTTGACAACCTGCGGCGTCGGAGCCGAAGCCTCTTCTTCACAACCAGTCATTAAAATGACGAAGAAAGGAAGCAGCGCCATTAGAACTTTAGTGGTTTTTCTTGACATCATAGCCAGGCTATCTGAATTATTTTTTTTCTTTTTTTTCTTTATATGTGGTAGCAACGCAAGAGATTTTCAACATCATCTTTCCCTCTACACTCTTAGGGCTGCCGAAATCAACATTAGAAACGTTGATGATTCGCGGCAACTGGCTCAACTTATCGAAGAACGTCGCAATATCATGGTAGACACCAACCAGCTTCAAATTCACCGGTACTTCGGTATAATACTCCTGCGATTTTTCCTTGCCCATCTGGAGGCTCTCGAAGACAACGCCAGCACTCCTCCCAAGACTTTCCATATCCCTGATCAGTTTCGGAAGCTCGTCACTGCTTGGCAGCAAGGTTTTTGCCTTCTCCAGCTTTTCTTCGGTCTTCTTTGCCTCCCTCTTAACCTTCGCCAAATCCTCAGCGACCCCCTGAAGCTTGCTAACCTCTGCTTGCTTTTCCACCAGCGTCTTCTTACGCTGAGCGAGTTCTTCCATTTGAGGCATATAGAGAAAATAAAAATAAGCACCCCCTAGAAGAAGAACAATAGCTGCAGAAATAAGCATCTTCTGATAATCGGGAAGCTTGAGATATCCGTTTACTATGGCGTCTTTCGTCAAATCCATCAATTCTCTTTCGGTTTGGGCGGCTGGAACTTGACCAATAAATTGAACTTATGAAAAGAACTGGTCTTCCCCTTCGATTGCTGCGTACCTTTAAGCTTGATGTCGCTGAACATGGGCGACCGCTCCATATTCAACATAAACTTTGCTATCGTATCGTGGTCGACTGACAAGCCATTCAGCAGGATCCCCTTTTTCCCTTGCTTCACCGTCTCCAGCCAAAGTTTCTCCGGCATAACATTACTAAGTTCATCCATGAAATAGACAGCAGAGGTTCTCCCCGAATTAAGACCTTTTATGACGCCAAGTTTCTTTTCCAACTTATCTGAAGCCTTTTCGAAGGCGTCAACCTTCTTCTTGATTTCGTTCAACCTTACCAGTTCCGCTTCCGCCACATTGATCCCATCATTTGCAGCACCAATCTTACTCCTTATGGAAAACTCCATATAGCCACCAACAATAAGCACCAAGGCCAGCATCATGACAGCTATAGAAATCTGTACTCTAAGGGTTTCCCGCTTGGCTGCCGCCCTGACGGGAAGAAGATTGATTTTTATCATCTAATCACCAACCATCCTGATGGCCAACCCGACGGCAACGCCAAAAGACGGGGCCAAATCGGAGACGCAATCAGGATCAATCGATTTTTCATTATAGCTGACCGCATTAAAAGGATTAGCAATCTCAACGGCAACCGACAATTTTTCGGACAACTCTTTCTCGATCCCTTCGACTCTCGCCGCACCGCCACAGACATACACTTTCTCTATGCTGACATCGGGATTTGTTGCCAGAAAGAAATCAACGGTTCTCGCTATTTCAGAAGCCAGTGAATCGAGAACCTCCTGCACAATCGTTTTCACCTCTTCGGCATCGACCCCATCAACGCTCTTGCCCAACTTCGCCGAATCGGCATCTTCGTAGCTAACACCGAATCTCTTTTGGATTTCTTCGGTAAACTGGTTTCCACCACTAGCCACATCCCGCGTAAAGAGAGAAACTCCATTTCTTATAATATTGATATTAGATATGGAGGCCCCTATGTTCACTATTGCCACAAGCTCATCCTCGGAAAAGGAATAGTTCATTTCCAGCATATTCTGACAAGCAAAAGCATCGACATCCAAAACAACGGGAGTTAAGCCCGCTTCCGCCAGCACCGCATTATAATCGTCAACGACCTCCTTTTTTGCCGCAACCAGCAAAACCTCCATCTGACTTTCATCGGAAGGGTCAGGACCCAGTATCTGGAAGTCGAGATTAACATCCGCAATATCGAAGGGGATATATTGCTCAGCCTCCCACTGTATCGATTCTGCAAGTTCATCATCTGTCATCGCCGCCAAAGATATCTTTCGTATTATGACAGCATTACCCGACACCGACGTAGCAACATCCTGACTTTTCACCTTGAGGTCGCCAAGAAGCTTTTGTATAGTTTCCACAATCGCACTGGCATCCATCAGCGCACCGTCCACAATTGCATCGGAAGAAAGCAGGGCGTGCCCAACTTTCACAAGCTGATAGCCCTTCTTGGTCGACTTCAACTGGACAAGCTTTATAGAGTAAGAGCCAACGTCCAACGCAAAGAGTTCTTTCTTTTTAAAAGATAAAAAGGAAAACATCGATTTTCACAGTCTTAAAATTTTTAGTTAGTCGTTCAGTCTATTAATCACAAAAAAACCCGACCGGCATCGGAAAGCTTAAGGCCAAGCGCCTTAATAATCTTTCTTTTTGTCTCCATGCGGCAATCCATTCCCTTCTCAACCCTGTCAATCGTCAATGGAGACACATCAGCCTTTCTGGCCAATTCCGATTTGCTGATCAATAGACTTTCCCTGATCTCTCTCACTTTATTCTTCAATGGCATCACCCTTCACTTATTACAGTTTATAAGATATTCTCAGCTATTAAACCATAAAAAAACATATTGTCAAGCTTTTTTTAACAAAAAATATATATTTTTCTCATTAACATATAGTTATGTATAATTCATAATGAATTAAATACATTAACAAGCTTTCATAACTTCGCATCAAGATTCCCATCAACAAGGTGGATGAGGATTAACGAACAACAGCCGATGAGTGCTAAAAATGGAGAGAGGAGGAGATAAGCAAAACGTTTATATTTAAGGGAGAGCGCGCGACCATAATATGATCGCTCAAAGCAGAGAGGGGTACCCCACAGGCGTACCGAGAGCACCTTCTCTACGGAGGCGTGATATTGACTTCCTGTATGGCACTGGCATCGCCATCGGTTACGCGAATTTTTATCTGTACCTTTTCCGTCAAACCTTCATCGGGCAGGTCCCAGGACAATCTGCCCGTTGTCGCATCGATCTCCATACCAGGCGCACCGCCAGGGTCGAGGGCAAAAGTTAACTCGTCACCATCAGGGTCTGCTGCCTTCACATCATAAATAATCGTTTCACCGGAAAACCCGCTCAAGGGGAAAGATGATGTGATTTCAGGCGTACTGTTCATAATCACAAAGGAGAACCCTTTTTCTTTTCCTTTATCATATCCATCGAAAGGGGTTACAAAGACTGCAACTCTGTCCCCTTTTTTGAGTCCCTTCGTATCCAGCCCTTCTCCTTCTTCATCAGGAATAAAGGCATCGTTAATCATCCAGCGATAAAAGAAGGATACCTCGTCATTGTCCGCATCAGACCCGGACGCCTCAGCCGTCACCTGGGTGCCAGGGAAAACAGCCTCCGGAGAAAAGGTGAGAGAGTCGATCTCCGGGGGAATGTTATCGGGGAAATCATCCTCTGCCTCATCTTCAGGTTGCACCTCTCTCCCCCCTTTAGCCGCCTGAGACGGCGTCACTTCCGAGCCACCCCCCGATTTCGCAACAACAGGCGGCAATTCAGGAGAAGACGTTCCTTCCTTTTCCTTACAACCCGCCACGGCAAAAAGCAGGCAAATAAAACACGTCAAAATCCTGTGGTGTCCAAGAGGGGGAAATATAGTTTTCATCGGCCTTCGAGCATTCCAATAAGAAATCATTCGTTCTTTATTATATGTTTGTATATCTGCTCGATCTCAACGGCGCCACTACCTTCTGACTTCTCCCTCCAGCTGCTGGCGCTGCTGTCGATGTTGACCCCCTCGGGGAGAGGGATTTTTATTACCTGGCCGGTAGAACTCTGGATAAACACCGAGTCTTCGGAAATAACCGGTTCGCTTGTGATCCCAGGATCGAGCAGCAGTCTGCCCTTAATCGTATTATCGGTTGCATCGATCCCGATAATGTCTTCGCCGGAAGCTGTTCCCGTTTCGAAGTTTAGGATGTAGAGCGCACCCTGACCGAAAATAGAGCAGATATCGCTTCCGGGCGTATATGTGGTAAAGAAAACATACCCGCCAAGCACCGCGCCCCTTGCCAAAACCCTTTCACTCGCAGTTGTACCGTCCGCATCGAGATCTACCCGCCACCCTTTAAAGCTCCGCACCTTGCTTACCATATCATCATAGCTGCATGAAGCACCACCCACATCTGCACAGGCCACCGTATCGGTCACTTGCGAATCGTCCTCGGTTACACTAACAACAACATTCGTTGCATCGAAAAGATCGGTCAGTTCATAGGCATACTTGGTTGTTGAGGTCGTATCGCAACTGCCCGCCGAATAGTCCTGCCAGCACGCATCTTTAATACCGTAAAACCGTTGCTGGTCCTTGTTCGAAATATCATCTTTGTTTTCATATCTCCCCGTTCCGAAAAAGACCCAGAAGTTCGTAAACTGGTCCATGGAAGCGGAAGGCGCAACGAATACGGGGCGGCCCGGGTCGAAAAGAGTGGAGAGTTCCCAGGCATTCGGGTCCGTATCGCCAAAGGTATTAATCCTGAAGACCTTTCCGGTTGTATTACTGATAGCGCTTCCAAGGTAGAGGACATCAACCGTAAAATCGATATTCACGTCGATTGCAGCCGCATTCCCCATAATGGTATTGGCCGTAGGCAGTTCACCCGGCGTATCACTACTGTCAAAGGTCTTTTCCAATACGCCGGTGTCGAGATTGACGACAAATATCTTACCCCCCTGCGTTGTCGCCTTGGAGCCGTAATCCCTGTTCGACGTGGTATTGTTGGGGCCGGAACCGATCACCATGAACCACTCGACATTGGCCAAATCCGTCGCACCAACAGGATCGGCAACCCGGACGATCGCCGGATAGTTCTTTGCAAAACCGAGGCCGGGGTTTGTAAAGCGAAAAAGAAGCTTCGGTTTCTTTTCAGGGTTCGTAATATCGAGGACATAATAGGCCGACCGGAAGACATCTTCTCCCGTATCGTCTGTATCGCCGTTCCGGTTCAGGTCCACATCGATAGCGCCGCCCCCTTGGCGCAGCCCCACAATCAGGATCGTCCCCCATCCGCCGGGGTGGTCGTCATCGTCTGCAAATATCTGGACGTCTGTCACCTTCGGCCTTTGATCCACGTAATAGGTGTGGGTATAGTTTGCGCTTCCGCAGGCGCTCGGGTCATTCAACGTCCCGTTACAGGCCGTCCAGACGAGGTGGGGCAAAACATCAAAGGGAACAAAGGCCCACAACTCCTCGCCAAGAAGAGCGCTCCCCCACCCGTTTCCCGTCTCCGGGTTGGCTGTAAACCAACTGTTCTCCGTCTTGCCCGTATTCGGATCGTCCCCGGAATGCAAAACACCGGAATTGAAGGCATGGAGCATGCCGTCATTGCTGCCCACATAAATCATACTCCGTCTGTCATGGTACTGCGCCCTGAATACCTGGTAGGACGCACTCCCGTAGAGAGAATCATACCGCTCGGCAGGTTTGGAAACGAGGGTCGGCGTCGAAAAGACAATATCTCCGAGCGGCCAGACCCTTTGAGTCGCCTCTTCACAGTCCTGGCGCCTGTCATCGTCGTTGGTCTCTTTGTCAGCCCCATCGATGGAAATACACCGGTTCCTGTAACCGACCACGTTCTCCCCCCGTATAAAGTCAATAATATCTTCCGCCTCCTGTATGGTACTAATAGTGGTCAAACTGTCGAAAGTGCCGTCCGTATTCATTCCGGCCCTGAGGTAAGGAGCGAGAGCATCCTTGTTGTCGCCTGTAAATAAATAGAGTTCGTTATCTTCTGCGACTTTGCTGAAATCACCTGTATCGGGTTTGCTATCGTGATCCAGGTCAATCCATGTATAGATAGTCCGGGTGTCTTTGTCCCGCTTGGCAAGAATTTCTCCCGCCTCCCAGATGGACTGCACCTCATCGATATTGAGGGTCTCTTCAACCACTGTGGGATCCACATCCTTGCCGTCATCATCGCGGATCATCCTTACCTTCACTTCGTTTGCCGCCTGATCGAGAAACATTTGAGCCACCCGGTCTTCTTTAAGGACGAGCCTGGCGTCGGCGGTTCCCGCCGTTGTTGAAAGGCTGCTGTGATCGTCGCGCATATTCCGGTACGCATCGACGAAGAAGGATCGCATGAACCCCGGCCAGGTTCTTTCTTCGGCCTCCCCCTCTATTCTTGCAGGGTAGAAATAGGCCTGGTAAATCGACCCTTCCCCGCCCGACTTGGCAGACAAGACCGAAACGGAGGTGCCGGAAGCGGAACTTTTTAAGATATCGAGAACGGCCGCCATGATGGTGTCCTTCAGGTTGGAACCGCCCGAGGCCTCGAAATAGGTGTCCGGAATGCCGTCACCGCCTGTAGGATTTATGTCGTCCTCCCCGGCATCATACTTATCGTTGCCGTTGGCGTCCTTAAAACCGCCATATTTGGCGGCCTCTTTCAGCACATGGGCGCCCTCCTGGCTATAACCGCCGGAACCGCTGTACCCGCCGAAGGTATTGACCGCATAGATGCCCAGGCTCTGCCTCCCGCCGAGGTCACTGGGCCGGAGGTCTGTCATGTGGGCATAATAGGCCACGTCGTCCAGCCAGCCTCCATTGGCCACCGTATCCTCTGTTCCAAACGTACAGGTTAAACTATGATCAAGCGTCGATTTGCAGAGATCGGGGACACCGGTAACCGTTTCGGTCACATCGGCGTCGCCATAGATATTTTTTGTGAAGTCATGGGTATACTCCCCTGAACTGATTATGATGACGTAGCTCTTGCAGCACTCCACCTTCTGTTCGGCGTCCTCGAAGCAATAGGGGTCGGTGGGGTTCGTACCGGTACAGGCATCATCATCGCTGTCCCCATTATCATTGGTAAAATCCCCGGCCCATTTCTCCCCATCCTGCCTGAAATACTGTATCACCTCGCGGAGCCCCTCCGCCAGCGGCGCCTCGGCCGTCGGTTTATGGCTTCTGAGCGCGTTCATCATATTGGCACCGAGTCCCTCGTTGAAATAGGTCCCCTCGTTGGCGTCGATGGCAGCGCCGTTCTTGCCCACGTTGGTGCCGGTGCCGCCCTTGCCGGCAAGGGTCATAAAGGCGAGCCTGAAACCGATGGTCCCCTGCTCTTCCAGTGCCCGAAATTCCTGCATGAGGCCGGACGGGTTATGGTCGAGGCAGGTAAGTTTGTTATCGGCCCCTGATGATGTAAGTATGGGGTAGGGCTTGTCCGCAGGGCAATCATCATCCCCACTGCCACGTTTAAAGCTGTTGATGTCGATTTCCACCAGGTGGTAGGCCGGACTGGTGCCGTCCACGTAGGGGGCCTCGTTGAACTTCGTCGTGGCACCCGTGGTCACCTTGTAGAGGGCGGCGTCGGGGGTCATAAAGTAAGCGCTCTCGTCTTGCACATCAATGGTCGAAGGGAAGGAGGCATTTGATATATTTTTATCCCACCCCGATTCCCAGACACGCATATAGGCGTAATCGGACCCGCCCCAATCCTTATCATCTCGAAGCTCTTTATACTGGAAAATAATCTGGCTGGACGATTCGAAAACGAGCGTCTGAAAATCCAGGGTTTTCTTTTCTGCATTTCCATCTGCCGAGCTTACCATCTTTTCATAGCTGACCACGAAGACCCGGTTCGGCGCCGCACCTTCCACAAAGGTCGAGACCGTGCTCTTGTTAGAAGAAACTCGAAGAGTTCTTGCACCGATACTGGTAGAATTAGTAAATGTTGGATTATAAGCAACGAGGTAAAACTTGACGTTTGAAGAATCGGAGGGGTCCATCAGGAAAACCCTGCCGCCGACCTCGACCTGAAACTGCTCATAGGTTGTCCCCCTCAGGGTTATGTCGAAGGGAAGATCTAAAGTGGATGATTTTGTAGCAGGATCATCCTCATCCACCGAACCGAAGACCTCTACCAGCGTGGGGTTGTCCGCTGTAGAGGCCGGCGTATCGATCCAGTCGTAGGGGATTTCCTGAGGCGCCGTGCTGGCGAAGGCGGGGGCGTTTCCCGAACGGACCGTGTCGGAAACGGCCTTGTAAATATTGACGACATCGCTGTTCCCGACGATGCTCGAAAGGGTATTAGGGGTAGGAGCCCCCTCGGGGGCGGGGGAGAGGTCGCCGCCGATGACCACCTTCTTCACCACGTCAAACTGGAGCATGGCGAGCCAGTTCAAGAAGTTACCGTCCCATGCGCCCGCAGAGGCGATCTCGCACTGCCCGCTCGCGCCCGTCGTGCAGTCATACCTTTTACTCGGCTCGAAATAGCCGTAATAGTCCTGGCTGCTGTCGTAATCGTCGTAGGGGTTGACAAAGATTGACCGGCAGTTGTTGTCGGTATCGTCTTCATAATCATAACAGTTGCCGTAGGCCGGTTTGACCATTCCGGCCGAATAATCCATAAGGAAGAGGATGTTCGGAGAGACCACCCGCGGCAGGAAGGCAGGGAAGGCGGTAAAGTCCGCCATGCTAACGGCCCCTGCTATAGCAGGATAGATGGAAAAGAGTCCTATTAAGACCGCCCCGGCGGCCCATTTTCTCACCGTTGTCAAAGCATTCATGATCGTCACCTCGCTATTCCGGTTATCTATTGTTGTTTTTGTCATCTTCTCCTCCCGCCATCATCTCGTACCACGGCTATGGATCTTGTAGTAGATGGCCATCCCTCCCCCGGCGGCCCCCTTTCCCTCTCCCTCATACCCCTGGGCAAATTCGAGCGCCCCCCCGGCGATCACCTGCGTATAGAGCCTGTCGATATCTATTTTAACCTCGGCCCCCCCGATATAGGGGATTGTAATATCCGGCGACGCGGCAGGCGTGTCCGTATCATAGGTGTTGGTCGTCTTAAGTATCTCATTGCCGAGGTTGGTCTTATCGGTGATGATGTCATCACCGCCAATCAGCAGCGTCGTCGGCGTGAGCGTTCCTGCAGACCAGGTTTCTTCGATAATGGGAATGCCCACATCGATGCCTGCCTCGGTGGCTGCAAAAACGGTAGAGACCTTCTTTTCATACCCTGCTATCTGGATTTCCACGTTCGAACTGTTGAGGGCGATGACCCCAAGCAGTGAACCGATAAACATAAGCATGAGGATAGTAAACAGAATTATCCCCCGTTCATCCCCTGCCATCCCGCAAAGAGAAGAAGCATTCCGCTCTGCTACAGGGGCCGGCAAGCCGCCGGAGTTAAGCCCCCCCCTTTCATGGCCTGCCTCACGGCGCATACTATCCTTCGATTTCACCAAATTCATTATTTTCAAAGTGCGCACGATCATAGCGGGTTCCTCAACTTTACAACCTTGGTCAACACCCTGGAGCGGTACCGCGATGTTCCCGCCGTATGATTTTCCACCGTCGGCGGCGTAAAGGTCTGGTCCTTATCCGCATAACCCGACTGGGCGACTACATTGACTCTCACGGCAACGACATATTTTGTTTTTACCAGTGAAGGCAATTCATTTACAAAGTCGGCCGCCGTATACTGTCCATCGAGGTTTTGATCATCGAGCTTGCCGTCTCTAGGTTTTACTTTATCGTAACCGAAGGCGAACTGGATATCGGTAATATCTTCGGCAAGAAGTTGACGACCGCTCCCCCTTAAAGCCGTATAATCCTTACTCGAAAGACAGGGGTGGTCGTCAGAACAGCCATCGAGGTCTGTAACAATCTCGTACTTCACCGCCTGGATGACGTAAACCGAACCGAAAGGCATCGCCCTTGTAACAGCAGAAGGCGAACCGAGAGGCAACAAATCTGAACCTGCAGGACAAGTTCCTGCGCCTGCATAGACCACAGTACTAAGTTCAGCAAAGAATACGCCGTCCACATTGATATACTTCCTCTTCTCATAGACATTATTGCCATTATTTGGATCAAACATCTTCTCTTCAACCGTCGTATATGTATAGCAGATGTAATCCTGACCTTGTGCCTGGGCGCCCGCAAGCTCGCCCACCTTATGGCCGATGCCGAGGATGGTAATCGCGTCCGGGCCGGTAGAACTGTCCTCTATCTTAAGGGGCCCCGTAAAGGCCGTACCGTCGATCACCAGTCCCCCGTCAGGCATCTCGAGCGGAAGACCGAACCCCGTCGTCCTCAGGTCTCTTGAAATCCTGTCTATGCCCACCCTTGCATTCTGCTGCGCCTCTCCCACACTCTCCTGTATCTGGTAAGACTTATTGGAGGCCGAAAAGAGGGCAAACCCTGCGGTGGCGACGAGGGCCGCAGTCACCATGGCAATAAGAAGCTCGATGATGGTAAATCCCCTCTCCCGAAGCAGAACAGGAAAACCAGAGCCTCCTCTTTCACTCAGCCGATTCATTACTTTTTGCCCCATTCCTGTATGATGGTCGTCAGTGTGAGGTCCCTGCCTTGCCCCATAGTGCCGAATCCGCTGGAGCCCCAGACAAGCTTCACCGTCACCGTCGACATCCGGTCCATGGGAACGTCTTTCTGCACATCGACCGTACCGTAAGCGATGGGGATACCAAAAGAAGAGCCCGTCAGCCGCTCCTTCCACTGCAGGCAGTCACCTTTAGGCTCATCAGACAAATTGTCACAGTCATTCCTCGTATCCAGGTTGTCGTAATCTTCCGGCGTTGCCCCTGCATTGATCCTGATCCTGTCCATCATCTCTTCCGCCAGCTTGACGATAGTGGAGGTATCTTTAGCGAACTTATTGCCCGATATGGCCGTTGTTTGAAGCCCCGCGATAGACAAGAAACCGACAGAGAGAAGAAAAACGGCAATCAAGACCTCAATAAGCGTGAAACCTTTCCGGTTGTTCACCATCTGTATCATTCCGTCCTCCTTCCTCACGGGCAGGGACCGTCATCCACTTTTTTTACTTTCACAACGCCCGTTCCTGTCAAGCTATGGACTTTATAGGACTGGGTCGGGAGAGAGACTTTATACTTCCTTCCGCTCGATGTGCCGTCCGGTCTAAATTTGCTTTCCTCTATGGGATAAAAAGGGTTAAAAAAATTACACACCTTGACTCCCTTATAGGCTGACGGAATATCCATATTTTTCGACCTGTCCGTCGCCGAAGGAGTTTCGGGGCGCACGAAATAATCATTATCATCCGTAAAATCGACAACCCAGGTTTTACCCCCCTTGATCGCACCGATTCGCGCATACTGCATATCCGAAAAAAGCTGCCGCGCCGCGCCCTTTAACTTGTAGTTGTTATACATATCTCTGGATGCCAGTGTACCGATGGCAGCAACGATGCTTACAATAGCGATAACAATAAGCAACTCCACCATCGTAAAACCACTGTTGTCAATTGCATGTCTTTCCATTTTCTTTCCTCTCGACATACTAGACTACGCAACATTTATGCCAACGCTACCCAAGCGCAACCCCTTTTAAAAACATCAGTTTAGGGCTTTGCCGCCCCTGCCTTTGCAAACAATATTTTTATGCAAACGTGCAAATGCAAACTTTACATAGGATTTTTTTCATACTTTACTAATGTAAACAGATAAAACTGATTCACAAGTCTATCAAATTTAACATTTGCTTTTCCAGCCTAAAAAACAATAAAATCCAATAAATTCCAAGCAGATGAGAAGCACCCGGCATAATCCGGCTCTTTTCAAAGCTTCGAACCTTGATTTTAAACACGCTATCGTTTAAGATTGGCCTATGATTCACGACATCAGACTGCACGGCCAGGTTGGCAAAGCAATCGAGTTCTACGCCACTATTGCCGGTAAAAACATCAATCACCGCTACTTCTACGAAACCTCCATAGAAAAGGAGAAGGAACTGGATCGTTTCTTTTCTCCGGGCAATGAATTTATCATCAACGACGAAGGAGTGAACTTCAACAGCAACGGCGGAAGTTTCTGCGAATATATGTTCGGCGTGGAGCAGCCTTTTAAAGACCTCGTCAAAAAAGACGTCTTAAACCGCCTTGCCATCTTCGGTACATTTTATGATGAAGAGAAAGATAAGCTCGCCTTTACGAGTCAGACGAGCGGCTCCGACAGCTTCGATAAGATATTTTTCAACATGCACGCCGTTAGCAACTACTACTTTTTCATCCACTACGACATGGAAGGGGATGTGGAGAAAAAGCAGGAGTCCATCCTGAAAACGATCGGCAAAAACCTGAAACGAAACCCCTCGATCGGCCACGGAAACGACACCGTTGTAGCGCACGAAATACTAAAAGACGTCAACATGCCTGACGCCATTTTATTCCTTTTTAAGCTGATCAACCTGCCGAACCTCGAATTTTACGAAACCTTCAAAACCTTCTATCATGAGAAGAAAGAGATCACCGAAGAAGAGAAAGAAGTATTGAGAGAACTGGCCGAAAAGCACGGCATCGACCAGTACCAGCAGGAACGCATCAAGATCGACGTCATGTATAAAGACGCTGCCAACAAGCGGATCATCGACGAATATAAAGACATCCTCATCGAAACGGAGAAAGATGTGAGCGGCGAGAAAGAGGCGCTGGCGAGTCCGAAGCTGACGAGGCTCAGGACCTTCAGCGTGAGGAACAACATCCCCATGAACCTCTTCGACACCCTGGACAACATGATCCTCAAGGGGAAGAAGATCGTCACCACCGATGAGCCGGAATATATCGTGGAGACCCGTGAAATACTGGAAGGGCTTTTCCTGCTCGACCACGGCGGCAACAGCGAACTCATCAACGATGAAGACCTGATGAAACTCCTGAGGGGCAAAAAAACGGCCGTCGAAAAGAGAGACCGCACCTTCGAAGGGATACTCCTCGACACGGGGCGGATATGCGACGAGATCATGAAGGAAGAAAAAGATACGACGGCCTTTGAAAATTTCGGTTATATCGTTACTTTCTTCGACCGTTATGACGCCACATCGGCAGTGATAAACCAACTCGCCTTCATGGAAAAGGTCAACATCAACGAAGACCAGGTAAGGAGCCTCATTGGGAACAAAAAAGTCTTCGACGACCTGAAAGATGATTTTTTCAGGGAACTCTTTTTCGATCCTATCCTGGCAAACAGCTACCTCACCTACTTCGGGAGAAAAAAAATCAGTGTACTCCTAACGGGGCTGGAAGGGGTGGCCAAGGGTGACGCCACCCTTCACGCGGTGGTAGAAGGACTCTACAGCATCAGCCGGGAAGAGGCGATGTATAATCTGGTTCACAGAAAGATCAAGGAAAGGATCAAGACCTTCTACTCGGAACTGAATACGAAGGAAGAGCAGGATATCCTGAAACGGGAAATAAATAAGGACCTTCGGGGGCGGGGAGAAATCGAAAAGGATATCCCCGACGAAATATTCAGCAACGCCATAATGAACATCAAGAAGGAGGCCGTCTACCTCCACAACCTGCTGCCAGAGATCATCAAATCGAAAGATTCAGCCCTCAGGGAAGACTTCCTGGCCAACAGCGGACTCGACCGCTTCTACATCGAAGAGTTGGAGAGAGAGTATTTCCAGGTGAACCAACTCGGAGAAAAAGAGTTGCAAAAGATACGGAAAATAGCCGCCTGACAACCGTCCGTCCTATTTGTCGTCAACAATCCCTGCCTCAAAGCCCATACTCCTTTATTTTATAGATGAGCGCACGATGGCTGAGTTCAAGCAACTTTGAAGCCCGCGTCCGGTTGCCGCCCGTCTGCTCCAGCGCCTTCTTTATGAGCCGTTCTTCAAGAATCTTCCCGTTTTGCTTGATAGAGAGGTTATCTCCCGTAAAATCAGGAAGGGCCGCCTCGTTGATCGATTTCACCTCTTGGGGCAAATCGTCGGCGATAATCTTCTTCTCCTCCGCCATAACCATCGCCCTTTCGATGGCGTTTTCCAGTTCCCTCACGTTGCCGGGCCAGGAATATTTGAGCAGAAACTGTAGCGCATCATGGCTGATGCCATCCACCTTCACTTGCAGCTTCTCCCTGTATTTCTCGACGAAATGACCTGCCAGAAGCGGAATATCTTCCATCCGTTCTCGAAGCGGAGGCAACCTGAGAGAGAAAACGTTTAACCGGTAAAAGAGATCATCCCTGAAGGCTCCCTTCTTGACCTCCTCAGAGAGGTCTTTGGTGGTGGCGGCAACGATCCGCACATCGACCTTTATCACCGATGCATCACCAACCCGCATGATTTCTCCTTCCTGAAGCGCCCTCAAGAGCTTCACCTGCAACTGGAGCGGCAGTTCACCGATCTCATCGAGCAAGAGCGTTCCACCGTCTGCTTCTTCAAAGAGCCCCTTTCGCGCCCGGATGGCATCGGTAAAGGCGCCTTTCACATGACCGAAGAGTTCGCTTTCCATCAGGCTTTCAGGGATCGCCCCACAGTTGACCGCCACAAATGGGGCGCCTTTCCGGCCGCTGTTAAAGTGAATGGCCCGCGCCACCAACTCTTTTCCCGTTCCGCTTTCCCCAAGCAGCAGCACCGTCGATTTTACATCGGCCACCTTCTTGATGGTGCTGAACATCTTCTGCACCTTATCACTTTTGCCTATAATATTGGAAAAACTGAATTGCTTCTCCACCACCTCCTTAAGACGAACATTCTCCCGGGAAAGCCGCTCCCTCTCTTCCGCCTTTTTAAGAGTTATGATGATCTCATCCTGCCGGAAAGGTTTTGAGATATAATCGTAGGCGCCTTCCTTTATCGCCTCCACCGCAGTATCGATGGTCCCGTAGGCAGACATGATAATAACGGGTAAGGAAAACCCCCGCTGCTTGATCTCCCTGAAAAAGGAGATGCCGTCCATGGAAGGCATACGGATATCGCAAAGCACGAGGTCAAAAACATCTTCTTCGAGACTTTTTACCGCATCAAGCCCGTTGGAAGCGGTCTTTACAGAATAACCCTCCTTTCCGAGCATGGAAACGAGAACATGCCTCATCGCTTCTTCATCATCGACAACCAACAATTTTTTTTGTGACATGATAATCAATGCTCCCTTTTGACATAGTTTTTATCTGAAGCCGGCTCTCCAGAACCTTCTTTAAAGGCAGGCAGCAATATGGACAGAGTGGTGCCTGTCCCCCGCTCACTTTTGACAGAAATGCGCCCATGGAAGGCCTCCACAATTCCCTGTGAAAGGGAAAGGCCGAGTCCCGTCCCCTTACCCGGATCTTTTGTTGTAAAGAAGGGGTCAAATATCTTTTCAAGGTCCTCTTCATCGATCCCTCTCCCCGTATCCGTCACAGAAATCTTCACTTTTTTCCCCCTGCTCTCGCCATCATTACCCTTTACAATCCTGAATTCTCCCGTCTCCTGGTCTCCCTTCCTCCTCTTCGGAAGTCCCGGGACATAATCGACCGTTTCTATCTCTTTCGTCTCTACTTTAAGCGTTCCGCCCTCGGGCATGGCATCAATGGCATTGAGCACTATATTTATCATCACCTGCTGCAATTGATTTTCATCGGCCATCACCAGGGACAGATCATCGGATAGATCCATCTGGAGGTCAAGGTTTTCAAAATCCTTCTGATGTGAGACCAGCGACATGGCGTCCTTAACTACTTTGTTCACATCCACCGCCCTCACCTCGATATTCGAAGACCTCGAATAATCAAGGAGTTCTCTTATGGTAAGATCGATTTTTTTCACCTCTTTTTCGATGCGCTTGATAAAATCGGCGCGGACCGATTCATCGTCCACCCCTTTAAGCAGCATATCGAGATATCCGAGGATGGCGCCAAGCGGGTTACCCACCTCATGGGCAACGCCTGCGGCAAGCCGCCCAACAGAGGCGAGTTTCTCGGAACGTATCAGTTCCTGCCTTGCCTGGCCCAGGTCCCTGTTGGCCCGTTGAAGATAACCGACATGCTCTCCCAGATTGTCGGCCATCACATTAAAGGACTGGGCCAATTGGCCAATCTCGTTCTCCCCTTCATATTCCACCCGTTCACTCAGGTCTCCCTCTGCAATATTCTCAGCCGCTTCAGCAAACTTTTTTATGGGCGTT
>CBDVDA010000027.1:0-30998 GCA_965372635.1 uncultured bacterium
ATATAATAGCACAACTTCTCAAAATGGTCATGTTATTAATTTACAGTTCCTTAGTTGGAATTATGATACGCAGTTAGAAAAAGCTTTTTATGGATTTTGTGAAGACCATAAGGCCGTTATTGAAAGTGTGACATTCAGTAAACGCATTTATAGAATTAACGGATGTTGTGGTACTCACCCACCAGGTCATGTTGGTGACTCATTTTGTGCGGTCTTAAACACAACAAATGAACCAGAATGGGAAGCGGGCATAAATCTTTATAGCGCATATATGGCCGAAACCTCTGCCCCCGAACCTGAAATCAATTTTGCATGGGAAGATACTACTCATACTTTACTTAATAACGTTGGTTTAAATCTATTGTCGGATATAACAGATATTGTTGTGATTGGGTATTCTTTCCCGTATTTCAACCGAGAGATAGACGACCTTGTTTTTAAACAATTCTTTCATATACGTCGAATATATTTGCAGTACCCCGAGGGTGTACATGCATCTATTGAAGAACGTCTTAAAAATCTTCTCCCCCCAGAGGCAGATACAGATATTATTCGAGTTGTGAGTACTGATTTGTTTTGCATCCCAGATGATTTTTAAAAAACTTATTGACACCGGCAGCTCGGGCGCAATAACCAAAGGGCATTGCGCCGGATGAAGAACAAATAGGAACACTGCTCGTTTTCATCACACCAAAATAACAGAACCACACCCCATCGAGTTATAACCCTCCGGCAGACACCCCGCCTCCGTAAAAACGATTGACATGTCGTACCAAATGACGTACGCTTATTTGAAGAGGTGAAATTATGACAACATTATCAGCGAGCAAGGCAAGAGAAAAACTTTACAAGCTTCTTGACGAGGCGGCGGCTTCCCACGAACCTGTCCTCATCACAGGTAAGCGCAACAATGCCGTCCTCATTGCCGAGGAAGACTGGAGAGCCATCGAAGAGACGCTCCACCTTCTTTCCGTACCGGGGATGAGGGAATCGATAAGGGAAGGGCTTGAGACGCCTGTAGATGAGTGTGACCCTGAACTGAAGTGGTGACGTGGAAACTGGTATTCACCAGGCAGGCCCAGAAGGACGCTAAAAAACTCGCCTCATCGGGCCTGAAAAAAAAGGCCCGAAAACTGCTCGATCTCATCGCTGAAGACCCCTATCAAACGCCCCCATCCTGTGAAAAGCTGGTGGGCGACCTCGCAGGCGCCTACTCCCGGCGTATTAATATCCAGCACAGACTTGTTTACCAGATACTTGAAGATGACCGAACTATCAAGGTCATCCGCATCTGGACACACTATGAATAGGGGCCTGATTATCGGAAAGCAAAGCTCCCATCCTCAACACTTAACCTGAAATCCTACTTTACCAAATCATAAGGAGCCCCTTAATGACTGAAAAGAAAAAAGAGACCCGCCTCATCGGCATCATCCAGTGCGATTTTGCCAAAGAGCGGTGCAGCGGTTTTGCCTGCATCAATTCATTCCACGAAAGGATCGACGCCTTTGAGAACTATCCTGCCGATGGAAAGATAATGGCCGTTCCCTTCAACTGCGGCGGCTGTCCCGGCAGGCGGATCGGGCGGAGTGTGGAGAATCTTCTCCGTCGTGCAAAGAAGAAGGCGGGGATAGAAAGAGATGAGATCGTTATCCACCTCTCCTCCTGCATGGTGACCGACAATGCCCACTATCCTCCCTGCCCGCACCTCGATTACATCGGGAAGGTTTTAGCGCGAAAAGGGGTGCAGGTGAAAGAGGGGAGCTACAAAAGCAAGACGGCTGAGAGGCGGAGGGCGGAAGGGGCGTACGAGAAGTTTGATTGGGGGACGGAATGAGTTTTTTACCTCACCTTGGTCTCCTTCTTGGTAAGGTGGGGATGAAAGACACCCTCCCTGTAGGGGCAGGCCCATGTGTGCGCCCCTACAAAAGCGTTTGATGCAGGGGTAGGGGGTGTGATGCCCTGCTATGATTGCAATAAAACCCCTGGATTCCGCATCAGGTGCGGAATGGCAAATATGTCGTAGGGGCATGGCCTGCCATACCCTGTTGTTGAGGCCGAATGATTTTGAGGGTTTGGCAGGCCAAACCCCTACAAAGGCAATAAGATACTGGATTCTCGCTTTCGCGGGAATGACAAAATTTGAATCAGGAAGTTTTTTTAGGGAGAGGGGCGAAGCCCCATCAGGTGAAGGTGAGCTTCCGCTCCAGGTCGCTGGAACGGCTGACCCGCTTTGCTTCTTCTAACGTGATGATGTCCTGCTTCATGAGTTGGATCAGGTTCTGGTCCATGGTCTGCATGTTGTACTGCTCGCCTCCCTTTTCGATATGCTTTTCAATTTCATCGAGACGTCCTTCCCTGATGCAGGCCTGTATTGTGGTGGTGGATCGCATTACTTCTATGACCGGCACGAGATGCTCGCCGCTCTTGTCTTTTATGAGCCGGATGGAGATGGTGGCCACGAGGATGTCGGCCAGACGCTGGCGGATTATCTCCTGTGAGTCCGGAGGGTAGTAACTGACGAGACGGTTCACCGTTGATGCCGCATTTTGGGTGTGGAGGGTGGAGAAAACAAGGTGCCCTGTTTCAGCCGCTTTTATGCTCGAATCTATCGTTTCGAGGTCGCGCATCTCCCCAACCATAATGACGTCCGGGTCCATCCGCATGGCTGCTTTCAGCGCGTCTGCAAAGTTGTCGGTGTCAATCCCTACTTCACGCTGAATAACGCAGCTTTTATCGGAGGTAAAAAGGAACTCGATGGGGTCTTCAATGGTGATGATGTTGTGGCTGAAGTTCTCGTTAATATAGCGGACCATGGCGGACATGGAGGTGGACTTTCCGTTGCCAGTCGGTCCTGTAACGAGGATGAGACCGTTTGGCGCTTTGACGATCTCGCCTAGAACGGGGGGGAGGTTCAACTCCTTAAAGGTGCCGATATGAGGCGGGATGACGCGCATCACCAGCCCTACGCAGTTTCTCTGCTGAAAGATGCTTACGCGGAAGCGGCCTCCGTTGGGAAGAGAGTAGGAGGCGTCGAATTCGGTGATCTGATCCGGGAGTTTCCTGCCGTTGTGCTCCATGACTGCGCCGGCAATAAATTTCGTGTCTTTGGCCGTCAGCTTGGGCAGTTTAGACCGGACGATCTTGCCCCGTGCCCGGAAGAAAGGGGGGTTGTCTACCTCGAAATGTACGTCGGAAACCTTTTTTTCAAAGGCGATTTCCAGTATCTGGTTGAAGGCCGCTTTATCCATTGCGGGAAAATACTACCGCTTTTTTAGAGAAATGTAAATAGCTAATTGCGCTTATGCGGCGCTGCCTGTTTTTTTTCTTTCGCGCGCGCTGTCCAGTACGAGGCTTGCCTGGTCGGCAAAGATGGTGAGTGCGTCTTCTAGCACGGGCGACGGTGCGTGGTCTCCGAAATCACCGTAGATGAGAGCGATCACCTTGCCGCGGCTTTTGAAGGGGAGGAGGAGGATCGTTGAATTTTCCGGCGTGCCTATGGCGTTGAAGAGATGTTTCTTTAAAAGGGGGTCGTTGCTTTGGCCTAAAAACAGTTCGCCTTTCTCGATGACGTCGAGAAAAAGAGAGGGGCTTCCTATGGGAATCTTGAGTTCCGGCGCCGGTGAGGCCCCCTTTTCTTTTCCCGGTCCGAGCCCTATGCCCATATCGGCTATCAGGTCGGACTTACAGACGAGGCTCATGGTGCGTGCGAATATCTCCGATGCAAATTTGAGCAGCGCCAGGGTGATCTCCTGCGGCGTCTCCAACTCCCGCAGGGCGAGGGCGTGGTCTTTCAGATGGTGTATCTGGGTTTCCGTCTGGATATGCCTGTCCTGATCTTTATAGAAATCTGCCAGGTAAATGAGAAAGGTTTCGAGGAACTTGATGGTGTTTTCGATGAAATTACCCTTTTGCACCTCCCTGGAAGGTCTCGGGAAAACGGCCTTTACTCCCTGGTCGAAGGCGGTGAGAGAAAAGGCGTAGTCGGGCGACGAGTTGAGCTGAAGGGAGGGAACCTGGGGGAATTTCCCCTTCTTCTCCTGCCTCAGCTTTACGATATCCTCTTTCGAGAGGCCGCCATCGTGCCCTTCGGGACTGTCGTAAACCAAAAGAGGGATGATGTTGCTTGAGAGGCATTGCCCGATCTTGGCGTCGATCTCTTTCGCTTCGCTGGCCGTAACGACGTGGATCCCCTCGTGCTTGCAGACGGTCATGAGAGAATGCTGGGTCAACTCGTCACGGCTGAAAAAGATGAGGGCGTGGGAATCGCCCGTGTGCTTGGCTGCGCTCTCATCGGCGCTCATGCTCGCCGAATAGCGGTCGAGAAAGGAGAGGAAGGCGTCCTGCTCTTCCGCCGAAAAATCGGCAAGCAACTCTTTCGATTTCTCCCGGTGAATCTTGGCCGGGTCGAACGTTTCGAGGCCTTTGAAGGTCTTTGGGATCTCAACCTCTATCTCATCGAGGTCGGAGAGGCCGAGATCGTCGGCTGAGAGTCCGGCTCCTTCCGATATCTCTTCCGAAGATTCTTCCGCTGTTTCTTCTTCGGCTTGTTCTGTCTCTTCTTCTTCCTCTTCCTCCGAGATCAATCCATCGCGTTTCATTTCATCGAATATGCGGAGTGCATCCATGAGGACCATCTGGGTGTCGAGGCATATCTCGTGGTGCAACTCCTCGTTCATGAAACGGTATTCATCGGAAACGTCGGTCGCTTCTTCCATGAAGATGAAGGTGCCGTTCCGCCAGGAGATCAGATCGACAACGGTCAGTTGAATCAGTCTTTCGAGCCCTTTGACGGCGGCTTCCTTTTTCAGCATTCCTTCCTGGACGAGCATGACGATCAGCGATTTTCGCAGGTCGCCGGCATTTTTCTGGATGTCGAGGGCGGCGTCGAGCTGGTCCTGCGATATGGATTCCATATCAACAAGCACGGACCCTATGCGCACACTCTTGCTATTGTGGTTGGCCCCCACAATGTAGCCGTCGGCAAATACTATCCTGCTTTCGCCCCGTTTTCCTTTAACGGAGAGGGTGCCTGATTTCCGGATGGTGTGCATCAATTGTATGACGTCTACAATCGATAGCGCTGTTAGATCGCCGCTGAGAGACATAGCTTATGGTTGCTTTTTGGCCTTTTGAATTCCTGTTTGCATATCCTGGGTGATGAAGGAAAAAAAGGGGATGGCCCCGATTCTTTAAATAATCGTAGACATTAATATAAAAAGGATTTTTTTTCAACCGTTTTGTGGCTCTATAGGAAGCCTTTTCGAGAAAGGCCTTTTTTTATTGGCTGTCCACTTAAGCGAAAGACGCATCTCGCTCAGGGCCGTTTTTGAAACCGAAGGTTGTCGAAAGAAAGGGTTGGATGGCGCAACTCCTCTAAAAACATTGCTTTTTTTGAGTTATTCCGTTAATATTGCTAGCCTCTGTCTGCCGATTGGCAGGCGGAAACTATCGAAGAGGGAGTTTATTTAGCGATGTATAGAAAAGAGATCAAGGTTTTGGACTGCACAATCCGCGACGGCGGGTTGATCAATAATTATCAGTTCACCGACGATTTCGTAAAGGCGATCTACCGTGCCGCTTGCGATTCGGGTGTCGATTTTATGGAGATAGGGAAGAAACTCTGCGAGAGTGACGAGTATACGCGGGAGAAATACGGAAAGTGGAACTTCTGCGACGAAGACGACATGAAGCGGGTCGTCGAATCCTATGAGTGTGAAACACCGCCCATGCTCGCCGTCATGTTCGACGTGGGAAGGGTGGATCTTTCTGCACTGCCGCCTGCCGACCAGTCTGTCGCTGGAATGGTGCGTACCGCCTGTTACGTTCCCGATATCGACAAGGGGATTGATCTTTCAAAGCGCTCAAAAGATCTCGGCTACATGACAACGATCAACATCATGGCCTGTTCCGCCGCCATCAAGACGGACCTCATCGAGGGGCTCCAGCAGATCAACGAGACGCCCGAAGTAGACTACCTCTACCTGGTGGACAGCTACGGCGCATTCTATTCGGAACAGGTGACGAGCTATCTGCAACTCTACAAGGAACATGCGCCGAGCAAGGAACTTGGGTTTCATGGCCACAACAACCAGCAACTCGCCTTTTCGAATACACAGCAGGCGATCATTGACGGAGTGAACCTTCTCGACGCCACGGTCAACGGAATGGGACGCGGCGCAGGCAACTGCAACCTGGAACTGCTCCTCAATTTCCTGAAAAACCCGAAGTTCACCTCCCGGCCCATTTACAAGGCAATCCAGGAAGCGGTGGTGCCGCTCCGCAAGCAGATGGAGTGGGGCTTCAACGATATCTACGGTATCAGCGGCCATCTTAACAGGCACCCGAGGAATGCGATGAAGCACCGCGCAAATTCGAAGATCAAAGACAACTGTTACGACTTTTTCCTCGAAGCGACGTCGGAGATGGCGTAAACCGGGAAGTCTTTGTAAAGAACAGGGGAGCTCTACTTAATTACTTGCCTATTTAGATTATGATTGACATGTTAAGGGGAGAGTTGTTACAATACGCGAATTATTAATAGCAGTTCCAGGAAGAAAGCGATATTACAATAGTAACGTAAGGCTCCGGAATGATTCCGGGGCTTTTTTTGTTTGGAGCGCAAGAAAGAAAGGAAATATGGAATTTAAAGAATTTAAACTCAATCCTAAAGTCGAGGCAGGCGTTCAGTCGGTCGGTTTTACAACGCCGACGCCCATACAGGCGCAGGCGATCCCGGTTGTAATGGAGGGACGTGACGTGATGGGCCTGGCCCAGACCGGCACAGGGAAGACAGCTGCCTTCGGCCTCCCTATCCTTAACAGGCTGTTGGACGGCAGGCGCGGTCAGGTTCGCGCTCTCATCATCGCACCGACGCGGGAACTGGCGGAACAGATACATGAGTCGATAGAGACTCTTGGGAAAAATACGGGGCTCAAAAGCGTCACCGTCTATGGCGGCGTCAACATAAAGCCTCAGATAAACAAACTTAAAAAAGGCGTAGATATCGTTGTTGCCTGCCCCGGCAGACTGCTGGACCATATAGGGCAGGGGACGATAAACCTGAGCAAGTTGGAGGTGC
Source organism: uncultured bacterium (assembly GCA_965372635.1). Taxonomy (GTDB): domain Bacteria; phylum Desulfobacterota; class JADFVX01; order JADFVX01; family JADFVX01; genus CBDVDA01. Next base: position 7,082 of record CBDVDA010000027.1, read on the forward strand.
TCGTTCTCGACGAGGCGGACCATATGTTCGATATGGGATTCCTGCCCGACATCAGGCGAATCCTGAAGACCATCCCGAGCAACCGCCAGACGCTTCTCTTCTCTGCCACCATGCCGAAAGAGATAAGAACGCTCGCCCACGATGTGCTACGCGACCCGAAGACAATAGAGGCGGACACTGCGGCAGCAGCCGTCACCGTTGCCCACGCACTCTACCCGGTAGAGCCGCACCTGAAGACAAAGCTGCTCATGGAACTGCTGCACCATACGGACACAGAATCTGTCCTGATCTTTACCCGCACAAAGCACCGTGCAAAAAGGCTGGGTCAGCAGCTTGAAAAGGCCGGTTATACGGCTGCCTCGCTACAGGGGAACCTCTCCCAAAACAGGCGGCAGGCGGCGCTGAACGGGTTTCGTGATGGCACCTTCCAGATTCTCGTGGCGACTGACATCGCTGCGCGCGGTATCGATGTGTCGCAGATTTCCCATGTTATTAACTATGATATTCCCGGCACACCAGAGGCCTACGTTCACCGTATCGGTCGGACAGGACGTGCAGCCCGGACGGGCGACGCCTTCACCCTGGTGAGCCGTGAAGATGATACAATGGTACGGACTATCGAGAGGAAGCTGGGCAGGTCTCTTGAGCGGCGGCAGGTGGAAGGCTTCAACTATGTCGCCCAGGCGCCGAAGAAGGACAACGAATTTGCCCGCCCTCCGAGGCAGCATAACCAGCGGCGGCCGCAGCAGCAGCCGGGCAAGAAAAGCAGCCAAGCCAACCGCTCCAACTCCCGCTTCAGAGGGGCAAGACGGTCCGGCTAATCATTCATAACAAATAGCAATTTAGACAACTAATAGCAAATAATAAGAAAGGAGGAAAATATAATGGCAGAACGCGAAACAGGTGTTGTTAAGTGGTTTGATGGCGGTAAAGGCTTCGGTTTTATTACCCCTGATAACGGTGGTTCCGATCTCTTTGTTCACTTTAGTGAAATTACCGGTGATGGCTTTAAAAGTCTGAATGATGATGACCGTGTAGAGTTCACGGTAGGTCAAGGTCAGAAGGGCCCACAAGCTCAGCAAGTAACCGTAATATAGCTATTTATGAGGGAGATGATCTGAACTTTTCAGTCATCTCCCTCAGTTTTTACATCTTCTCAGAAACTCCCCCCTCTCCATTTGCAGCCGGTTTTGCCGGTTTTTCTCCAGAATATTTCTACGCAATAAACAGTTTTAATAAATCACAAAAATCCCCGTCTCCTGGGTGGGGTCAGAGTTAACCGGCTATGCCATAAGAATTCTTCTTTTCTTTGGCGGCCAAAGAATAAGAAGCAAAAGAAAGGCCGCCCAAAAACTTGGCCTTTGGCTTCCCTCGTTACGCAGTTGCCTGAGGCGGTCACAAAAACTCGCTTCGCTCAGACAGTTTGTGACCTTCATCCTCATGCAATTGCTTCACTCGGCTGCGTTTTAAAGGGAAAGAAAATCAGGACCTTTTAGGGCCAAAGCAAGGCCATGTCCTCTGGGCGTGGATTCTTTACTTATTTATTTCTGTACTTGGTCAAAAAGCGGTCAAGCTGGTTTGCAAAAGCCTGGCGGTCTTTAGGGCCGAAAGATGAGGGGCCGCCTGTCTCCACCCCCTCGCTTCTCAGTTCATCCATAAAGTTTCGCATGGAGAGCCGTTCTCTCACATTCTCTTCACTGTAGAGTTCGCCCCTCGGATCGAGGGCATAGCCTCCCTTTTCAACGGCATGGGCCGCAAGCGGGATGTCGGCGGTTATTACCAAATCTCCTTTCTGCATACGCTTTACGATCTCGGCATCGGCTACGTCCGGCCCCGCCTCAACCTTCACAGTGCTGATGTGAGGAGATGCAGGCGTCCTGATCGGCATGTTGGCCACAAGCGTCATATCGACCTTTCTCTTCATTGCCGCGCGGAAGAGTATCTCCTTTATGGCATTGGGACAGGCGTCCCCATCGATCCAGATATGCATCAATTCCCTTTCTTAACGTTATAATTTGAAAACCAGCGCCTCCGACGCCTTGGCGGCGACTATGACCTCATCGCCTATATCGATTGTTTCGGCTTCATCGTTATCGATGAAAACGCGGAAGGTACGCCGTCCTTCCTCTACGGTGAGGAGGGTGTGAATCTCGTCCGATTCCATGCCGATCACCTTCATCGGCATCTGTATTCGTGTGCTGAGTGTTTTGCCGAGGAAGACTTCCTCTGGGGAGCCCTCTTTTGTCACGCGCCCCTCTTTCAAAATGACGGCGTTCTCAGCCAAGCGGTAGGCTTCGGCCACGTCGTGGGTGACGATGACGGCGGTAAAACCGGTTTGCCTGTGAAGCTCTAATACTTCGTCGTAGAGCCGCTTCTTTACGGGAGCGTCGAGGGCAGAAAATGGCTCGTCCAGCAGCAGCAGTTCCGGCTTCCGGGCGAGCGCACGTAGGAGGGCGACCCGCTGGCGTTCGCCACCTGAAAGTTCGCCCGGATATTTCCCCTCTTTCCCCGAAAGCTCCGTCATGGAGAGAAGTTCGGATACGCGTTTTTCCGCCTCATCTTTGGCGAGGCAGTAGGCGATGTTCTCCTTCACCGTAAGATGGGGGAAGAGGGCAAGATCCTGGAAGAGAAGACCTGTCGGTCTTTTCTGGGGTGAGAGATTAATACCTTCATTCGAGTCGAACCACGCCTTTTTCCCATGAACGATCCGACCCTTGTCCGGTCGGTCGAGTCCGGCGAGGAGCCTTAGGATTGTCGATTTGCCCGATCCTGAGGGGCCGAAGACGACGGTGATCTTCCCTTCGGGCAGTGAAAATACAGCATCGAGCGCGAACCCTCCTGCAAAACTTTTTTTAAGGCTGATATCGAAGCCGCTCACGCCGTTCGCACTCCTTTCCGGTTGAAGGTATATACGACGAGGAGGACGGCGAAGGAGAAGAAGAGGAGGATAAGGGAGAGCCTGTTCGCCCCGCCGTAGTTCATCGCTTGCACCTCATCGTAGATGGCGATGGAGGCGACCTTCGTTATGCCGGGGATGTTCCCCCCCACCATGAGGACTACGCCGAATTCTCCCAGGGTGTGGGCGAAGGCGAGGACACTGCCGGTAATGAGGCCTCTTTTGGAAAGGGGGATGATGATCCGCCGGAAGGTCTCCAATTTCGATTTCCCGAGCGTCCAGGAGGCTTCGATGAGCCGCCTGTCGATCGACTCGAAGGCAGATTGGATCGGCTGGAAGGCGAAAGGGAAGGAATAGAAAAAGGAGCCAACGACGAGACCCGAAAAGCTGAAGGCGAGGCTAGTGTCGAAAAGGGACTCGAAGAGTCTCCCCACCGGGCCGTTGCTTCCGATGGCGAGGAGGATGTAGAAGCCGAGCACTGTGGGCGGCAGGACGAGAGGGAGGGCGACTATTGCTTCAATGACCGGTTTTGTTTTTCCTCTCAGCTCCGAAAGCCACCAGGCGAGAGGCACGGTGACAAGGATGAGAAAGAGGGTGGTTACAAGGGAAAGCTTGGCCGAGAGCCAGAGCGGTTCCATGAGGCTCATCGTTTAACCCCGTAGCCATAGCGGATGAGGATTTCTCTCGCTACTTTGGAAGAGAGAAAATCTCTGAATTGCCTCGCTGCCGCGAGGTTCCCTCCCTTTCTTTTCAGAACCACGCACCTCTGTAAAATCGGTTCGAATGAACCCTCCGGTATGCGGTAGAAACTCCCCCCCTCCATGGCCGGGGTGTGCAAAAGCGATTCGGCGATGAAACCCGCCTGTGCCGCACCGGACTGGACGAACTGGGCCGTCTGGCTTATGTTTTCACCGTAAATGAATTTATCCTTCAGGACGCTCCAAAGCCCCGCCTCGACAAGGGCCTCGCGTGCCGCAACGCCGTAGGGGGCATGTTTCGGGTTGGCCAGCGCTACTCTCTTTATCTTCGGTGATGATAGAACGTAGAGTCCCTCCACGAGGTTCAACTTTTTATTGCTCCAGAGTACGAGACGCCCCTCTGCATAAACGAAGGGTTCTCCTTCCGTCATTCCTGATTGATAAAGGAGGGCGGGCCGCTTCTCGTCTGCGGCGAGGTAAAGGTCGAAGGGCGCGCCGTTTTTGATCTGTGCGTAGAGATTGCCTGTCGATGCGAGGGAAAGCCTCACTTTTACCGAACTGTTTCCAGCCTCAAATGCCTCGATGATTTTCGGCATAACGTAAGTGAGGTTGGAGGCTGCGGCGATATTGAGTGTCTCCGCCGAGTACGCTGTGCTTGTCAGAATAGCTAACCACAGAGGCACAGAGACACAGAGGGTTTTTATAAGAGAATCGTTTCGTATATTGAATTTCATGATTATGTCCGCACTTGTCCGTGTAAGTCCGTGGCTAAATTCTCTTCGACAGGATCAACTCCGACGATTTGATGACAACCTCCACCTGTTCACCGAGTTTGAGTTCCATCTCTTTTGCCGAGCTAAGCGTTAATTCCGCCGCAATCTTGTGGCCCGCCGCATCTAGGGTCACCATTGCTAATGGAAAGCCCTCTTTGATTTCGATGATCTCACCTCGGAGGATGTTCCGGGCGCTCAGCATCCCCGACAGCCCCTTGGCGAGGATCACGTCGGAGGCTTTGAAGAGTGCCTCCACCTCGTCCCCCTCGGCGAGGTTCATCTCTTCCGCCGATGCGGTGGTGATGATGACGCTGAGGGACGTTGATTCCCAGAGCATGCTCACATGGGCGTTGAGCTTCCCTTTTTTGACGCCCGTTATTTTGGCGGGCAGCCTGTTTTTGAGGTTCATCTCTTAGATATCAAATCCACCCTGACCCTCCTTTGCTAAAGGAGGGAATAAATACTTCCCCCTTTGAAAAAGGCCTATGGCTCGGGCCAACGGCTCATAGAGGGGATAGAGGGGGATTTACTTTAGCTCCCTAATGAAGTTTGTTAGCTTCTCCTGCAAGCCATTGAAATCTTTGATCGCCTTCTTCCCCTCCGCCGAGAGTTTCGTTCCGCCGCCCCCTTTGCCGCCCGTTTTCCTGACTACGAGAGGGGAGGGTGCTTTTTTATTGATGTCGTCCACCAGCAGCCAGGCATGCCGGTAGGACATCTCCATTGATTTCGCCGCCTTCGTAATGGAGCCGCACTCCTCTATCCGCTCCAGCAGCGTCACCCTGCCGGGTGCGAGGTAGGTCTCTCCCGCCACATCGAGCCAGAGCCGCGCTTTTATCGACACATTGCCCTTTTGAACAGGACCCTTCGATATGCGGCTGGCAGGCTTGTGCTTTGCTGTTGACGTGCTTTCATCCATAGTTCGTAATATACAGATGGGAATAACGATGTGTCAAGATAAATGAGTTTTCATTTAATAAACATCCCCGTCAGCTTGCTGCGGGGATGTTTATTCTTAAAAGTTCTGAGGACTTGTGAAAGTATGAATCAAAGCTGCCACCTCTTCCACCTCCCTTGACTTGCTCATAACAACTGATATAATCAAATAAAAAAGCAAGAACGAAGGAGGCCCTTTTGGACAAGTTCAAACGTATCCTCTTCCCCACCGATTTTTCGGAAGGGACGGAGGAGGTTCTTTCCTATGCCCTTATGATGGCAGAGAAATTTGACTGTGGGATCGACATTCTTCATGTGGTGCATGAGATGATCGACATGACCGGGTTTTACGTGCCTCACATATCTTACGACGTGATGGAAAAGGAGATGGAAGTTGCGGCGAAGGATAATATGGAGAAGTTTTGCGCGGAGCACCTGAAAGGGAAGGTAGATTATGCCGTCCATACGCGAAAAGGGACCCCTTTCGTGGAAATCATCCAGGCGGCAAGGGAATTCGGCTGCGACCTGATCGTCATCGGCACGCACGGCAGGACGGGTCTTGACCACGTTCTTTTCGGCAGTACCGCGGAAAAGGTGGTGAGGAAGTCGCCTGTGCCGGTCATGACGGTTAGGGGGAAGGACAGGAATTTTTCCATGCCTTGATTCCTCGCCGGAATTAGGATGAAGTTCTCCTTCTTTTTCCCGATTTGTTATTGACAGGGTTTGGCCGCCGCTGTATAGTTTTCAGAAAAAACGGCCGAAGGAACTCTACGCATGCGCAACTCTGTTTTTTGCCTGGCGGCCCTTATCTTGACTGTGTCGATAGTTTTTCCCTTGGAAAAGGCAAATGCGGAAGATGCAAGGGAGGAGACCCTCTCCCCCCTGGTTATTACCGCCACAGGATATGAAATGCCACAAAGCCAGGCCTCAAACGACATTACCGTCATCACGAGCGAGGAGATCGCTCACCTCCCGGTCCATGATATTGGCGAGGCGCTCAGTTATGTTCCCGGACTGGTTATGGACAGAAACGGCGGTCCCGGCCTCTATTATACGCCCCAAATCCAGGGCGCCGATTCGAGGCAGGTCAAGATACTTATAGATGGCGTCCCTCTGGAACTCCTTGCTGAAGGGATGACAGATCTCTCAATGCGGCCAATTGAAAATGTGGAGCGCATCGAGATACTCAAAGGCGCGGCCTCTTCCGTATGGGGCTCTGCTCTCGGCGGCGTCATCAATATCATCACAAAAAAACCGTCAGATGAAACGACGAGCGTGGCCGGGATTTCCCTTGGCGAGAAGAATACACGAAGGTTTAACGGCCTTGTTTCCGGCACGTCGTCCGGGACGGGCTATTTGATTTCCGGCTCCAGGTTCAAGACCGACGGGTTTTACGATAATGAGGAAGTAAAGGCCTACAACATCTACGGCAAATTGACGAAGGATGTTGCCGATAAACTGAAGGTGGATATCTCCGGCGGACAGAATCACACCGATCGGGAAGAGGGGGCATTGGACATCTTCGGCACCGTCTACGCGCAGGAGGCAGAGGTAACCGATTCCTACGAGCGGTTGGGTCTCAACTATACCCCATCGAACCAACTCGATCTTTCCCTTTCACTTTACAATAGAAATCAAAAGTACGGAATCGATTACTACCAGTCCGTTCTCAGTGGTTACAGTTCTTCAGGCTTCTGGAATAGCAGGGAACGCTCTTATGGCGGCGTTCTCAAGTCGGTCTGGCGGCATTCGGAGAGGGGGACTTTCCTCGCCGGTCTGGAGAGAACTCATTCCCTTATCGATGTGAGTACGGAGACACGGGAGTACGATACTGAGAAAAGCGCCCTTTATCTGAATGAAAATTTTGGCGGCGGCAGCTTTAACATCAATGCAGGGGCGAGATACGATCACGACAGCGTATTCGGGTCCGAATTGAGCCCGAGTGCAGGGATGGTTTACCATGCAGGTGTGGCGGAAACCCTGATAAGAGTGAACGTGGCAAAAGGTTTTACCCCGCCTCCGCTTACTTACAGGTATATAGGCGTCAACCCGAACAGCGGCCTCCATGCGGAACGCGCCTGGACCTATCAGGTAGGTTTCGAGACGCGCGCCATCCCCGGTTTCTGGGGCAAGGTCACTTTCCACAGGGCGGATATTAAAGACGGCGTCGATTCCGTCGCCGACACAGGCGACGTTAACACCAACGGGAATACCTGGGAAACGCTCCGTTTCGAGAACCTTAAACGGTCCCGCCGTAAAGGGGTGGAAGTGAATTTAAAGAGTGACGAGTACAAGGGGTTACGCCTTACCTATGGTTTCACCTACAGTGAGTTGAAGAATTTGGATACACACACGGTGGTTAAAGACAGGCCCAAGATGACTCATGACATCGGCCTCGATTACAGGGGGCCTTTCGAAATTACGGCCACGCTTAAGGGGCACTATGTGGACTGGAGCCCCGACAAGGCTGATCCAGATTACGGTTTTATCTACACGACGGAGCACAAGAAATTCGTCTGGGACGCCAAGGTGAGCAAGTATCTCGCAAAGTGGAAAGGGATGGTAGGTGAGATATTCCTGTCGGTACACAATATCGGCAATACAGACCAGTACCGGTACAGCTTTTACAAAACCCCGAAAAGATGGTTCGAAGGGGGCGTGAGCCTCACCTTTTATTGATTGTTATCACACTGGAACGATTTTTTCTCACACGGAGCAGCAGAGTAAAAAAAGGGGGCCAGATTTTGAATTCATTGCCGTCATCACAGGGGATGTTCCCGCCGCGCCAATGGATTCCGCTCGTTTTAATTCCGGCTGCTCTTCTCTCTCTTTTCACTCTTCCCGCCTGTACCGAAAATAAGGAACAGACCCTCACCATCTCGGGCAACATCAAGATCGACAGTAAGTCTACTGAAGACTATGTAAACTTCTTTTTCACCCCCCTCGAAGACCTGATTTTATCACCTCTCGTCGCGTACGATCCCTACACGGACAGTTTCCCTCCCGTGCTGGTAAACGATGTCGTATCAATGGAAGAGGGGCGGGTCTGGAAAATCAAACTCCGTGAAGGGGTGAAGTTTCATGACGGGACTCCGCTTACGGCAGATGACGTGGCCTTTTCCATAGAGAAGAGGCGGCACCTATACCCCTCGATCAATGCCATCCGCAAGGCAAAGGTGCTCGATCCGGCAACCCTCCAACTCACCCTCGACGCTCCTTTCGAAGAGATCTCCGATATTTTAAACACCCTCTATGTCTATCCTCGCCATCTTTTGGAAAAGGCGGAAACCTGGCAGACGGCATATCTCGAAAATCCAGTCGGCAGCGGACCCTACAAGTTTAAACGGTGGCTTGAAAATGGGTTGGAGCTTGTAGCCCATGAGGAGTATTTCGAGGGACGCCCGAAGATCGGACGGATTGTCTACTTATCGCAAAACAATGAAGGCGCACGTTTGAGAAGCCTTTTACAGGGGGACGCGGACGTTATGATGCCTGTCTCTCCCAAGGTGGCCCGCTTCCTCGAAAAGGACCGTAAATTTCATGTAAACAAGCTCCCCCTCCCATATTACACCGCTCTTTTTCTGAACGTTCGGTCTGAACTATTTAGTGACCACCGGCTGAGGCAGGCGGTCAACATGGCCGTAAACAGAGCAGCCATCATCGAAAAAGGGGTCGATGGAGCGGGGGTTCCGACTTACTCACCTTTTACTAAAGAAATGTTGCCGGAGGGATACGCCGTACCGCCAATCGAATACGATCCTAAAACGGCTGTTCAACTGCTGGAGACGGCTGGTTGGAAGGATAGAGACAACGACGGCATCCTCGACAAAGGGGGGAACAGACTCAAAATCAAACTCTTATACCTTACCTCCTCGGCGGAATACAAAAGGGTAGCCGATGCTCTGGCAGGTCAACTCTACGAGATCGGAATAGCGGTTGAAACGGAGGGGATCGGCTATGATGAACTGGAAAACAGTCTTCACTCATTGGTCTATGACGCCTTGTTAATTGCGAAGCGTTCACTTTACCCTGAAGCCGCTTGGCACTCGGTCGGTTCGCACGATGGTGATGCCGTCAATTATTCCGGTTATGCTGACGACGATGCGGACGCCCTCTTTGAGAGCCTGAAGGGGATAGCAAAACCCCATGAGATTAAAGAGATTCATGCTATGATAGAGCGGATCATCCGAAAGGACACCCCGGCTGCCTTCCTCTACACCCCTGTGAGCTATGCCGCTGCAAACAAGAAATTTATTGCAGCAAGGGGATACCAAGGGCTGGCGTACGACAATTACAGGCTCAAGGACTGGGAATAAAGGTTTTTAAGTAGGTTGGGTTAGGCGAAGCCGTAACCCAACATGTTGGGGCTCTCCCCATCCATGCAATCTAACAACAGGCTCCCCGGTTTTTAAAGGGGAGGGGTGATTACAACAATGAGAGGAGGTGATTGTATGAAGATCGTCAAGAAAGGGGGCAAGAACCCCGCAGCCGTTCAGGCCATGGCATGTTGCCGTGCTGGCCCATCGCCCTTCAGGGGAGCGCCCGATCCTGAAAAAAAGTAGAATGACGTAAAAAGTAAAATGACGTTTTCAAAGTTCAACATATCGGCGCACCTCCCCGACGCGGGGGGGCGTGCCGTCTACAACACCCTTACAGGGGGGTTGGTGGTTCTTGACGAGCCTGTTGTGAAGAACCTTGAAACGGGCAAGAGAGAGGGGCTCAACGATCAAGAGGTTGAGTCCCTCGAAGAGATGGGGGTCCTCGTCCCCGATGGCGTGGACGAGGACCGCCTTTTTGATCTCTTCTACAACCAGATTCGCTTTTCCGGGCGAGAACTCAGCGTGACGCTCCTCACCACCATGAACTGCAACTTTGCCTGCCCCTACTGCTACGAAGGGGAGCTGACTGCCGGAAAAAAGCAGATGACCGACGAGACGGCGGGTCACGTTATTGCATGGATGAAAGCGAGGGCCAAAGAGAGCCGGGTGGCCGAAATGGACATCCAGTATCACGGCGGCGAACCGCTGCTGAATATCTCCGTTATCGAAAAGGTGGGGCACGAAATGACCGCCTTCTGCAAAGAAGAGGGGATTCGTTTGACGACACACATGGTTTCTAACGGCTATCTTCTCGACAGGAAGACGGCTGAGCGGGTTCGGGCGGCGGGCGTCAAATCGGTAAGAATAACACTGGACGGCCCTGCTGACGTACACGACGGCTCGCGGTTTTTAAAAGGGGGCGGCAAGACCTTTGAGAAAATCATGAAAAATCTTTCCGAGATAAAGGAAATTCTCGGTGTGAGTATCGGCATTAACTATACGAAAGAGACGGCAACGCGGATTCCTGAATTTCTCGACGAACTGACAGAAAGGGGCCTCGGCCCGGACGCTATCAGGCGCGTCGGTTGCGCCCCCGTTATGCCGGGGGAAGGGAGTACCGCTTTCGACAGCGGCTGCATCCCCTCGGACGAACTCTTTGAAGACTACCTGCCCATGCACGAGGAGGTTGTAAAAAGGGGATACTGGCGTCACGAAGATCCGGAAATCTGTCCCTGTCCGGTTGTTATGGCGGGCAATTTTACCATCAATTACGACGGCGACGTTTGCAAATGCCCGGCCCTTGCCGACCGGCCTGAATACTCGGTCGGACATGTGAGTAAAGACCTCGTCTATAATGCCGAGATGTACCGAAGCCTCGGCCAACATACTTTTGAAAACGAGGAGTGCCGGAACTGTGCCGTCCTTCCCCTTTGCCTCGGAGGCTGCCGCTATCTGGCGCTCATAAGAACAGGAACCTTTCATGAAATTGACTGCCGTAAGAAAAATATCGAGGCGATCACAAAGGCTGCCGTTTTGAGAATGGTGAAGGAATCAGACGCATGAGTTTTTTAGAAAACATAGGTCGGGACAGCTTCCGGGGAAAGATATTCTTCGTGCTCGTCACCGGTTCCGTCTCCATCGTTCTCACCATTGCCGCCCTCTGGCTCGGCTATGCCTGGTATGCCGTGGAGCGGACGGTACACAGAGACCTCCAGCTTATTGCCGAGAGGACCGCCGGGGAGATCGACCAGTATCTGACAGGGAAGACGAACGCCCTCATGACGGTGAGGGAACTTCTCTCTTATCCCGACAAGGACAGGTTCAAGCTTAAACTCATGCTCAAACGGGTAGCCCTCGAATTCGACCAATTCAATAATGTCACCCTCTTTGACCTTTCGGGAACGCCGGTGGCGGCCAGCGATGACGGGCCGTTGCCGAACCTCCCTGAGGAAATCTTCAAAATCACAGCCAGGGGAGAGGTTTACCGTTCTTCCATGCTGCTCACGAAAGATAACCTTCCTTATATCAAGCTCGCTTTTCCCCTTTTCTGGCAGGGGGAGGTCTTCAGGATAATCACTGCCGACATCAACATTTTGGACGTGTGGGACCGGATCGACGAAATCAGGATCGGAGAGACGGGGCGTGCATCCATCCTCTCTGAAAAAGGGGTCTTTCTTGCCGATACTAACAAGGACAGAGTTCTGGGCAAACAGCTATGGCAGGAGGTTACAGGCGCATCGGAACTTTTCGGCGAGAAGGAATCTATTTTTAAAACCACTAACTCCAAGGGGCGAACCCTTCAGATCGCCCATGCCCCGATCCCCTCTGCGGGATGGACGCTGGTCATTGAGCAGGAACAGCGGGAGAGTCTCCATTTTCTAATCGTCATGTTCTATAACGCGCTCATTGTTGTGGTGCTCTGCATTTTCGGCGCCTATTATGTGGCAGCCGCCCTCTCGCGGCGGCTTTCCACACCCATTGAGGCCCTGCACAAAGGGGTGGCCGAGATGACAGAGGGAAACTTCCAATACCAGGTTCCTACACTGGTGGGGAGAGAAATGGAGACGCTGGGGCGGCACCTCAACACCATGGCCCGCACCCTCAAGGAAAAAGAGAAGACCGAAAAAGACCTCGCTGCCGCTGAAAGGCTGGCCGTTGCGGGGCGGCTTGCCGCCGATGTGGCTCATGAGGTCAACAACCCCCTGGGGGTTATCAACAATTACCTTCACCTCATAAAGAGAGAGATGAAGGTGAAGGACGACCCGATCCGGTCATATATCGACATCCTTAAACAGGAGATCGGCAGGATCGCCAGGATAATCAGTTCCTTCAAGGACTTCTACAAGGGGGCGCAGACAATTGAGCTAAAAGAGGTGGATCTCCTTCTTCCTTTGCAGGATGCCCTTACCCTTTGCCGGTTGGAGATGAAGGAGAGAGGCATTGCCATCGAGGAGATTCTGAATGAAGGGGGGATAGTGATGGCAGAAAGCGACAGGCTGGAGCAGATCTTCCTCAACTTCATCAAAAATGCCATGGACGCCATGCCGGAAGGGGGACGTCTGACAGTGGAGGCATCCAGAGAAGGGGAGAGGAAAATCGCTGTCAGTTTCTCCGATACGGGGATGGGGATAAAAGAGGAGCATCTGCCGAGGATATTCGATCCCTTCTTTTCCACAAAAGGGGTGACGGGGACAGGGCTCGGCCTTTCTGTGACTTACGGTATTATCACCTCATTTAAAGGAAGGATTGACGTGGAAAGCGAGGAGGGAAAGGGGACGACCTTTACGGTACTATTGCCGTTAGTATAGGTGGCCGCCGGGATAGTGGGGCGGCTCGACATCCTTCACGTTGTGCACGAGATGATCGGCATGACCCGGATTTACCCTCCCCTGAGCCGGTAGCCGGGAGAGGCGACTCCCCGGATTATTAATTTTTAACGGTAAGAGAGAGAGGCTTTGCCTTCGGGTGAAGCCTCTTTTTTCTTGATAAGGCGCGCCCAAGGATGCTATTTTAAGCGGCTGAAGAACGACCATTTCCAAAACAAAGTTTTCAACTTTCTATGAGTAATAAACGACATTTCATATCCTCTTTTTTAGTGCTGGCGTCGCTTATTTTCCTCCCCCTTTCTTCCCATGCGGAAGAGGAGGTGTCGGAAAAGATGAAGATGGCGAGTGGCTTTTTCAAAGACGGCCTTTTCGACCTTGCAGTGAAGGAACTGGAGCAGTACGGGAAGGAAGAGGTGGCCGAGAAGGAGGTCTGCCCCTACAACCTGACGCTCGGGATGAGCTATCACGAATTGAAACGGTTTGGCGACGCCATTGCGCCTCTCACCGTCGTTTTGAAAGAGCGATGCGCCCTCGATGCGCAGGAGAGCGCCTATTTTTACCTCGGCAACAGCTATTTGCAGAATGGGGAAAGGGAGGAGGCGAAGGCCAATTTCGAAAGGCTGAAATACCTCTACCCCGAGTCGGCCTTCATCAAAAGGGCCGACGAAAAACTGGGGCACATCATCTTTACAGAGAGCCTGAACCAGTTTGACGAACGGCAGTACAAAAGGGCCATCAGGGGATTTGAGATGATCCAGAACCTGAAAGGGGCCAAAGTGCCGCTTGACGAACTCCAGACAAAAATCGGCGATTCCTACTACTATCTTGAGAACTACGCCAAGGCCGGGAAGGCCTATGAAAAGGCACTTGAGCTTGTTTCTCCGGGAGAGAAGCAGGGGCGCATTCGGTTTCAACTCGCCTCCATCCGGTATCACCAGGGGGATTATAAAAAGGCCATCTCCAAAATGGAGAGTTTCCTGAATGAGTTTGCCGACCATTCTTTAAACGTGCAGGCAAAAAATACAATCCTCTGGGCGCACTACAGGAAGGGAGATTTCAAGAAAGCCTATAATCATCTTGAAACCTTCCAAAATAGCGAAAGCAACGTTGCCGACAGGGAGGCGAAGAACCTTATCGGTTCGGCCTCCCGCTTCATCGTCCTCGGTGAATATGGGGAAGCGGTCAGATTGCTGGAAGAGGCGCTTAAGCGATACGGTGAAGACCCTTTGAAAGGGGAGATGATGACTTTTCTGGCCAGATCTTACCATGGGAACGGCAGGGAGGTGCTGGAAGAGGAAACATACCGTGAAGTCGTTAAACGTTACCCACGTTCTCCCTTCGCGAGAAAAAGTCTCTTTGAACTGGGACAGATCAGTTTCAAAAAAGGGCTGTACAAGGAGGCGGCCGGTCACTTCACAGCTTTCGCGGAGCGCGACCCCCTCGGCACGACGTCGGACAACGCCCTCTTTTATCTTGCCGAATCGCTCTTCCATACAGGCGAGCACGAAACTGCCCGTGAACACTTTCTCGATCTTATCAATAATTACAAGGATTCCGACTATTACTGGCGGGCGGCCTTGAGGGTTGCCGATATCGATGCCATGTCGGGACGCTATTCAAGGGCCGCTGAAGAGTATCGGCACGTGATGAAAAATCTGTCGAAGGCGGCGCAGGAAGATGTTTTATGGAAAATGGCCGAGGCCTTTAGAAAGGGAGACGAGTCGAAGTCGGCGCTGAAGGCATACAACAGATACCTGAAAAAATACCCCAAGGGGCCGAAGGCGGGTGAGGCGGGTGCGGTGATCGTTGACATGAATTATCGTGCAGGTGATTACAAAAAGGGGGTTAAGCGCTTTGCCGGTCTGTTCAAAAAGGGCAAAGGAGATGAGCTGACCCCGGAAAACCTGATTACGCTGGCACGGGGCTACATCAAGATCGGCGACATGGAGTCGGCAGCAGCCACGCTGGATAATTTGATAAAGAAGTACCCAAAAAATGAGATGGCGGCTACCGCCTATTATCTTAAAGGCTGGGTTTCGCAAAAGCAGTCGAAGCTGAAAGAGGCAAACAAGGATTATCTCCGGCTCCTGAAAAAATTCCCTCATACGCCCCTTCGGGAAGAGGTGCATTGGCAGATTGCCGGCAACTATTTCGTTCTGGAAGACTACAAAAAGGCGCTGAAATCCTTCAAGGTTTTTTCCGTTGCCTTTCCCGAAAGCCACCGCGACAGCGAGGGGATGCTCAGAAAAAGCTATGCGGCTCTCGGTGATTTCAAAGGGGCGCTGGAGGGTTCGTCCACCTTTTTCGATGTGAGCCCCGACAAGGCGGTGGACCTGAAACAGCGGTGCAATGAAGCGATTGCCCTTTTCGAGGTGGGCAGCTACGATGAGGCGGTTAAACTGGCGGAAAGAATTATCGATCAGTTTCCAACAAACAGTTGTTCCGCACGGGTGATGGTTATGGCGGGGGAGGCCCATCTTAAGCTGGGGAACGCTGAAAAGGCGGAAGAGCATTTTATGCGGGGAGAGGAACAGCTAAGGGCCGATCCCTTGAAAAGCCTGGCGGCCTTCCGGCTCGGCGAGATCGCACTGAAAGCGGGTGACTACAGGGAAAGCCTCATGGCGCTTGAAAAAATAACGCCCTACCAAAAAGGAGAAAACGAGAACCTGCAATTGCTGAAGATATTTATTGATCCTGCCTATATGATGGCGATGAATTATTATTATAGAGGAGAGGCCTATCTCAACCTCAATCTCATTGAAGAATCGCTTGCGAACTTCAGACGTTTAATCGATGATTTCGGCGATCTGAAGATGGTCCAGCAGGAAAGACTCCGGGCCGGGCTGGTATCCCAACAGAATAAAGATTATGACGAGGCGATTAAAGCGATGACGCAGATTATCGCCCTTAGTGACGATACGAGAATGAAGGCGGAGGCCCAGTACTGGATCGGCGAATGTTACCAGCATTCCGGCGATACTGAACGCGCCATAGTAGAGTACCTTAAGGTGACCTACCTTTACCCGGCGGAATGGATGTGGGCGCTTACGGCGCGGTATATGGCGGCCGAGGCATACCAGCAAACGGGGGCCTATGAAAATGCCATCAAGCTCTACCAGATCGTTGCAAAGGAGAGCAACGACAAGCGAAAGAGCGAATATGCGAAAAAGAAGGTGGAGGAGTTGACGGGGAAGCTCGCGGCGCGCGCTGAGCCTAAAAAAGCAGAAGCTCCCTGATTCAAGACGTAGTGATAATTAGTCTGTCACTGGTTTTAAATCTGCCGGGATGGAATGAAGGTTTAAGGATATATGATGGCCGATGCAACTGTTAAACAGGGGAAGGTGCTGGTAATCGACGATGAGCTCTTCTTTAGGGAGATGCTGAAGGACACCCTTGTTGAAGGGGGGTTCGATGTGATAACCGCCGAGGACGGGGTGGAGGGGGTGGAGAAATACAAGGAGTTTCTCCCCGACGTAGTGGTCTCAGACCTCATTATGCCGAAAAAGGGGGGAGTCAGCACCTGCACCGATATTTCAGCCCATGCCGAGAAGGTGGGCGAGGAACCGGTCATCGTTCTTTTAACGTCCATGTTTAAGGAAGATGCCCACGAACATAAAAACGCAGAAATGGGAACCACCATCCATATGCCTAAAAAATCGAAACCGATCGATATTCTCATTATGATCGAGCAACTCTACAATAGAAAACTGATGAAGGAACAGGACTTATAAAATGAGAGAACTTTTTATTGCCGATGTGAAAGAACACGACAGCGTAGACAACGTCTTCCTTGTGAAGAGCAAGAACCTTTCCGTCGGAAAGACGGGAAAGCCTTACCTCGTCATTACGCTCATGGACAAAACGGGCGAACTCGAGGGGCGGGTCTGGGACGATGCCGAGCAGATATCGAGCCATTTCGACACCGACGATTTTATCCGGGCTAAAGGGAGGGTTTCTTCCTACATGGGGAAACTCCAGGTCAAGGTGTCGGGCATCGTACGCGTCGATGAAGATTCAGTCGATCTTGAAGATTTTCTCCCCTGTGCCGAGAGAGACGTTGGAGAAATGTTCGAAGAATTGACCGGGATCATCGACGGCGTGAAAGACCCGTACATAAAAAAACTCCTCGCCCTCCTCATGGACGACCCCGAAATTGCCAAGGGATTTAAACGCGCGCCGGCGGCCAAAGGAATGCACCACGTCTACATCGGCGGCCTGCTGGAGCATGTGCTCTCCATCTGCCGACTTATCGATTTTGTCGCTGCTCATTACGGTGACGGCATAAAGAAGGACCTCCTCATCGCCGGGGCTATCCTCCACGACATGGGGAAGACGAGGGAACTTTCCTACGCCCGCTCCTTCGGCTACACCGACGAGGGGCGGCTCCTCGGCCATATTACCATCGGGGTGGAAATGATGGATGAAAAGATGAAAACCATCGAAGCTTTTCCAACGGAAACCGCGCTGCTGCTGAAACATATGATTCTAAGCCACCACGGCGAATACGAGTACGGTTCGCCGAAGCGCCCGAAAACACTTGAAGCGACGATTCTTAGCTACCTCGATGATCTCGACGCCAAGGTGAACAGCATCCGCTCCCTTATCGCGAACGAACGCGGCAACGGTTCCAACTGGACCGGTTACCACCGTCTCTTTGAGCGTTTTATCTACAAGGGGTGTGAGATGACGGCCGATGAAGCAACGAGTGATGATGGGAAGAAGGAGGAAAAGAAGGAGAAAGAGGCCTCCGCCGGTGGAAGTCCTCTCCCACTCTTCGGCAACTAGGCGAGCTTGACAGCGAGGCTACTTCCTGGGCAGATACCGCTCCACAACAGCTGCGCCCACAGCATCCCCCCAGACGTTGACCGTCGTTCTGAACCGGTCGAGAAACCAGTCCACAGCGAGCAACAGCCCGATCCCTTCGAGGGGCAGCCCCACCGCCTGGAGCACGATCACCATGGTGACGAGGCCCGCCTCGGGAATGCCCGCCGCGCCGACGGCGGCGAGGGTGGCGGTGATGAAGATGATCGTCTGCTGCCCAAAATCCATTTCGATGCCGTAGGCCTGTGCAATGAACATAACCGCTGCCGCCTCGTAGAGCGCCGTGCCGTCCATATTGATGGTGCTGCCGAGAGGGATGGTGAATTTGAGCGCCCGTTCGTCGATCCTGCTCTCCCTTGCGCATTCCATGGTGAGGGGGAGTGTGGCCGAAGAACTCGCCGTTCCGAAGGCGGTGAGAAGCGCTCTCGACATGTTGGCAAGATAATCGCCCCCCCGTTTCGCCACAAAGAAGAGGATGAGAAAGAGCACGATAGCGTGGACAGTGAGGCCGGAGAGTACCGTCGCTACATGGAGCCCTACCGCCTTGATTTCTCCCCAGAAGGCCTCCCCGCCGCCTGCACTCCCGAGACGCCCCGCCACGAGGGCGAATATGCCGACAGGCGCCAGATACATGAGCCAGGTGACGAGCTTCATCATCGCCTCGTTCACCCCCTCGAAGAAGGCGATTGTTTGCTTCCCTTTGGGGCCGAGCGTGGTGAGGGCGGCGGAAAAGAGGATGGAGAAAAAGATGATGGGGAGGAGGTTCATCTCCGCCGCAGATTTGACGAGATTCGGCGATACGAGGGAGAGGACGATGTCGCTGATCCCCGTCGCCTCTTTGCCCATTACCTTTTCGGGGATTACCCCGCCGCTTATATTCAGCCCTTCGCCGGGCTGGATGAGGTTGACCATGACGAGGCCGATGAAGACGGCGATTCCCGTGGTCGATACGTAGTAGAGGAGGGTGACGCCGCCGAGGCGTTTCAGCTTCCGGATATCCCCCATGGAGGCGACGCCGCTAATGACGGCGGCCACGATGAGGGGGATGATCATCATCTTTAGCGCGTTTAAAAAGAGTTTTCCAATCCAGGCGATGTTTAGCATGGCATCCCCGAAAAACCAGCCGCATGTGGCCCCGGCAATGACGGCGGTGGCGATTGAGGCAAGAAGGATAACGGCGTGTCTGTGTGGCATTTGCGAAGCTCCTTTAATTTTAAAGAGGTTAAATAACCTTCGAAATTCTCGTCATGAGAGTAAAATGGCTTTGTCCTCAGGATTCTTACTTTTCTTTGACGGCCAAAGAAAAAGTAAGCAAAAGAAAGGCCGCCCAAAAACTTGGCCTTCGGCTTCCCTCGCTTAAGCAGTTGCCTTCGGCGGGCACAAGAACTCGCTTCGCTC
The DNA here is from genome assembly GCA_965372635.1 of uncultured bacterium. Classification (GTDB taxonomy): domain Bacteria; phylum Desulfobacterota; class JADFVX01; order JADFVX01; family JADFVX01; genus CBDVDA01. The sequence goes on from CBDVDA010000027.1 coordinate 26,246, forward strand.
AGACAGCTTGTGCCCTTTTCCCTCAGTCAACAGCTTCACTCGGCTGCGTTTTAAAGGGAATGAAAGATAAACCCTTTTAGGGCAAAACCAAAGCCACACTCTCCGAGCGGGGCTTCTTTACTCGAAAGGATTATAACAAAATAATAAGGCGATGGGGCAAAAACTGTTTTCCCTTTAAATTGTTGCCATTCCTCTTCCCCTCTATTATTATGAAAACTCAAAAATAACGATGGAGGAAAGGTTCATGCCGATTGGAATCAGCCGTGAGCGGGCTCTGGAATTGATCCACAACCATATCAAAAATAAAAACATGGTGAAACACTCTCTCGCCGCCGAGGCGGTTTTAAGGGCGGTTGCGGCGAGATTGGGAGAAGATGAGGAAAAATGGGGCATGGCGGGCCTGCTTCACGATCTCGACGTGGAGATCACCAATCCCGATCTTTCCGACCACGGGCTGAAGACGGTGGAGATTCTTTCCGAAGAGGGGGTTGGTTCCGATATTATCGAGGCGATCCGCCTCCATAACGAGAAAGCCCATAACGACCGGCGCTCCACCCCATTTCACCACGCCCTCGCTGCCGGTGAGACGATCACCGGGCTCATTATGGCGACGACCCTCGTCTATCCCGACAAAAAGCTGGCCAGCGTGAAACCGAAATCGATTATAAAACGGATGAAGGCGCGGCAGTTTGCCGCATCGGTGAACCGTGATGTTATCATGGAATGTGAAAAGATTGGGCTGCCTATCGGTGAGTTTGCCGAACTTTCGCTGAAGGCGATGCAGTCGATCAGTAACGAATTGGGTTTATAAAGGAAGGGTTGAACAGCCTAACTACAAGCTATTGAACAATAATTACTCAGGTAAACCCCCGGCTTTGCCGGGGGACTCTCAGCGTTTGACAGTTCCTGGGATATGGTTTTAAGAAATCGTCATTCCATGAAGTGAAACTCGACTCGGAGGACAAAAAACTAGATTTCCGCTTTCCTGGTAATGCCGTCAAATTGGGTCTCAGCAAAAATACTGGCACCAAACGGTTTGCGGTTTTTGATCTTAATCGATTGCGAATAGGCCCCTTTGAGGGGCCAGCAATCGTAAAGCCTCCGGCTTTGCCGGAGGATACTTACTGATATCCAGAAGAAGGCAGAAAAAATAATGTCAAATTAAATCAGCGAGTCAGAGAGATCAACTCAGATATTCTTGACAACTATTTCTTCTTCTTACTCGTTCCCATCAACCCCATCTTCATATCTGAGCCAATCTCTTTAGCTACATGGTCCATCATGTCCCGGATTCCCTGTTTGTCGTCCTCCGCCGTTGCCGCACCGCCGAAAAGAAAACAGTTTGAATGGGTGCCGGCTGAACCGGCCATAAACCGTCCCTGTCCGACAGGACGCGCAGCAGGAAACTCGTAGAGTTGCGTTATTATATCAAAGGTGTTCGTAAAACCGCCGTGAGAGGTTGCGGTCGGTACCCACATGACATAGAGGTAGTTGACCTTCAACCGCTTGGCAATCTTCTTGAGTGCTTTCACATCGGTATTAGAGTAGTCCTGTTCAATATTGAAGTAGGCTTTTTTGTAAGGGCCTTGAATATTATAGGGATAATCTTTAATTCTTTTGGCGATCCGCCTTTGTGAAATGACCTTGAAGGCGGTCTCTTTTTTGAGGGACGCTGTCATGCTTTCTGCCACATAACCGTTCAGTTCATGGTTGAGGCCTGATATGACGGCAATTTTCTTGCCTTTAGGTTTGATGTCACTCTGAAGCAGCTGGAAAGAATCGAAAGTGATGCAGCCACTCAGGAAAAGGACACTAAAGGCAAAGAGAGTAAATAGTGAAAATCGCTTCATCAGTTTTCTCCTACTTTTTATTTGGGGCATTCTTTGGCGTAGTCAGTGCGACGATTTTGTCTGTGATCTTTTTCGCCGTGTCATGAACCATGTTGTCCACAAAAGTGTTTGCCGACTTAAAGATCGTCATTTTCAGGCAACTGGGGCTTTCATTTTGCTGCATGTTCGTAAACGATACGGTCTTATGTTTCGGGTATTCGATCATATTCCCGATAATGGTCACATAGTAGGTCGTTTCTCCCCCACCACGGGAATAGGTTACCGTTTGTGCCGAAAGGTAGCTGTTCCAGACAACGAAAAGATATTTGACCTTCAGTCTTTTTCGTATTCGATCCAACTTTTTCTTCCCTTTAGCAGAATACCAAACCGCTTTATTCTTATTTTCAGGCGATTGCCGCTCTATCGTATAAGGATATTTTTTTATCTTTTTCTTTATCCGTTTTTGGCTCATCACCTTAAAGGATGTCCGCGCCTCCAGCTCTTTCGTTAGCGCCTCTGCCATGGCAATATCGACGGGTTCATTGGCTCCGGCAATGACGGCAATGGAAGCCGGTTTTATGGAGTGCGATTTGTCCATCAGGACAAGAGGCTTCCTGGTGCTGCACCCTCCCAGGATGGCGACCGCCACGGCCAAAAATATAAACTTGTCGAATCCCTTTGTTGCAGGTTTTTTGCTATACATAATTTTCCCTCCTTTTGTTAATATCTTCTTAATCACGAAACGAAAATTTCTGATAAGTATTTTATCCTCTGCCTTAAATGTTTCATGCCAGCAAGGTACTCGTTAGAGCCTCTAAAAGGGTCATTGCTTGCTTTTTTAATCGAGACAACTCTTGCCAGAGTACGCATTTAATTTAGGCATAAAAAAACCGCCACGGAAGATAGAAACCCTTGGCGGCTCGACTGACATATCCCTGACGGGGGTTAGTCTCGTAACTCTGCGTCCCTCAGTTTCCCGAGGTTTGCTCTGAGCAAAGGAATTGCTTCAAACTTTTAAATTGCATGGCTTTTCTAACATAATAGTTTAGAGTTGTCAATATTTTTTAAGATATACATTTCATTGATTAATAAAAGGCATCGAAAAGATTGGTTACATTGTATAAGCTGCTAAATTTCATTTTTGTTGATTCCAGGATAAAGGTATATAGCATTGAATCCTTAACTGACAAAGTTTCAATGTGAAAAAACACCAAGAATTAACGTTTGGGAAAGAAACTCTCGAATGCTCCCTGTAAAACACTCAGGGATAGAAAGAAAAAATGAGGAATTTTAATATGTAACCTGCCAAATATTTCCAATAAGCTAGAGGATAATCCCTTTGCCTCAAAATGGATAACGGCAATGAGAATCAGTGGCGATTCAAACCATGCTTTCCAGGCTGATGTGGCCTCTCCTCGTATAGTCTCTCAGCTTTTCTATGGCCAGCTTCTCCACCTGCCGAATCCTCTCCCTCGTTACGCCGAGTACTTCTCCGATGCACTGTAGCGTCATCCCTTCGGTCGATTTTTCCTCTTCTTCGGAGATCCCGAAGCGCATCTCGATAATTCTTCTCTCTGTGTCACTCAGTACGGAGAGCCACCTCCTGACCTCACTGTTCCTGCCGGCAACTTCCACGTGATGGGAAGGAGATTCCTGCGAACTGTCTGCCAGGACGTCCTGCATGGCGAAGTCAAAATTTGCATCCGTCTCATGATCGAGAGAATCGTCGAGGGAACCTGCTTTTTTTATCAGCATGGAGAGATTCGTCACCTTACTCACCGTCGTCCCCATTCGTTCCGCAATCTCGGAAAGGGCCGGTTCCCGTTTCAACTCCAGCGTCAGCGCCTTGGAGGCCTTCAGCATCCGGTTTATCTCATCGGAGACATGGACTGGGAGCCTGATGATCCGCACTTGGTTTATGATCGCCCTTTGCATCGATTGGCGGATCCACCATGTGGCATAGGTGGAAAACCTGTATCCTTTCCGGGGGTCGAATTTCTGGACGGCCCTGATGAGGCCAATGTTCCCCTCTTCGATGAGGTCGAGGAAGGGGAGGCCTCTGTCGATATACTTTTTTGCGATGTTGACGACGAGTCTTAAGTTGGAAGATGTCATCCTGTCGATGGCCTGCTTGTCACCGGCCATCACTTTCAACCCCACTTTTTTCTCTTCTTCTGCTGTGAGAAGCGGGGTTTTCCTGATCTCCTTTAAATAGAGGGCGAGATTTTCAGCATTTTCGTGGACATAAGTGGATTCCCTCTTCTTTCCTACGCACCCGTTAGAACTTTCAACCAAAAGATTTCCTGCCTGCATAACAACGCCCCCTGTTTCCTAATTGAAGTTACGGCTTCCTCCAGATGAACTCGCATGAAAAACCCTTGAGCCTTTTGTCATCTATATTCAACTAAAAGGGAATGGTTAATTTCAATAGCCCATGTGGAGTATTTTGTGAGTAAGGGGGTTGATTTTTGAAAATTTTCTGAATGAGGCGTGTTTAAGGCGGGTGCTTTTTTAGGGGAGGGGGCAGTACATTCACAAGTCCTCAAAATTCAAAAGAACAAATAGTTGATGATTGCGGAAAGAAAGGAACGGCTATTTTTACGTCTCTACAACTTGATTCCGACCCTCATTCTTGGCTTTATATAATGCTTCATCAGCCTTTCTAATCAGATCGGCAGAGGTTGAAACTTCTTTAGAATTCATCACAGCGACTCCGGCGCTCATAGTCAGATCACTGCAACCGGTTACTGTCGATCCTTTATGAGGGATTTTTAGTGACTGAACAGTTAGCCTCATCTCTTCGGCAATTTCGAGCGCGCCTGACCTGCCAGTTTCGGGTCGTATTACGGCAAACTCCTCCCCACCATACCGGGCGACAATATCGCCGGGACGTTTTATACAACATCCGATGACATCACTTACTG
>CBDVDA010000028.1:0-30385 GCA_965372635.1 uncultured bacterium
TCGACATCGGGAGGCAACTGGATCTGTATTTTAAGAGTCTCTTTATTGATCTTTTCTTCAAATATACCGCTAAGAGGCAGATATTCAGGCACCTCATACCACCCTTTTTCAGTTGTCAGTTCTATAGAAAAAATCTTTGAAAAGGTCTTAAAAAAAGCATCTTCCTTATTCGTCTCTTCCTCGTCATCTCGTTTGGGGCAGTTTTGAGGGTAAAGGAGTTCGAGCATACACCTGTTCAATGTTGCAATGGCCCCTTTGTTCTCCCTGGACAGATCGCAAAATTTCTGCCCCCTTACGCTCTCCGTTTGCTCTTTTAATTTCTTTGCCTTCCCGGTAAAGACTAATTTCTTTTTTGTCGATATTTTTTCATATAAATCTGTAATCGTTAAAAGCTCATTTAGCCATTCCGTGCTGTTCTCAGGTGAACTAAACAGGGGAAGATCATAGCCATCATTCTTTATTTCTTCGCATAAAGCTTTTTTCTTGCAGCTTAATTTTTCAAGAGACCCTTCGAGAGTTTCACCTTTCCCGGAAGAATCACAATCGATTTTAAAAGAAATAGAGATGTCCCGTTGGCCTTCTTTCAGGAGCAAAACCGGGCTTGCCAGGGCAAACCCGATTTGGGCGTCTTTATTATAATTTTTGTCGGCAGCTGACTTGGGAGCACCGAAAAGGGGAAACGATTTCAACCCTTCTTCCAGAGAAGAGTCTGTTTCGGATAAAACAGGGATTCTGTTCAGTTGACCTGCCGTAATATATTTCAATATATTCTCAGGTGAGCTGAGACGGTCTCTTTCAAAATAGAGTGTATATAAGTCCTTTATCTGAATGTGGCGCACCAAAAGATCATTATCGGCATGATAAAGTATCTCTTCTTTGTTTTCGTCCGTACCGGCTAAAAACCGAGTGCCCTTTTTTATCAGTGTCTCTTTATCATAACCATCGCCCAGCAATCCCAGGTAAGCGCTGTCAGAAAATGTTTTCCGTGGCCCTACATTCAAAATGTCATTGCAGTAAAAATCAAGATGCTTTTGCGTAAATCCGTTGATCTTTTTCTGTATTTTTTGAAAAAGCTTTAAGAACGTTATAAACAATCCAATGGCCGGGCTGTGCAGCTTGTTTTCCAGGGAAAGCGGCAAGAGATTAGCGGAATGATCTTTAAAAAATGCAACGGCATTGTAAAATGAATAGAAGTTAGACTTCCATAGCCTTTCGACCTGTTCTTTCTTTTCTCCCGGCTTAAAGAAAAAGAGGTTGATCTTTTTCTCAGCGCCCTCCTTGCTAAGCCAGAAAGCGTCGAAATCCCCTTTGATTCTTTGCACCACGTCTCCGCTTTGCTCTGTCAAAGAGCCCTTTGACAGTTCCAACAATATGTCCAATTCCGACCGCAACTTCTTTTCAATAAGGGCGGCAATTTTTTGCCACAGATCCCTGCCTTGAGGGTTCGCCGACACCTTTAGCCTTTTAAACCACAGGTCTATTTTCTTTGCCAGGCGGTAAGTCGGAATTCCCTTCAAATCATAACTGCCTTTAAGATGAGAATCTGGGTCGTGCAGGAAACTAAAAAACTCCGATTCGATTTTCTTCAGGTCCGTTGTGAGGATCATGGACATAATGGTCGCCTCATCGGAGGAAAGAAAATCACTCCAATCCGAATCAGACTCGTTGTCCATATTGGTGAATTTCAAGAGCCCCGCATAATCAGCGCTCATGGCGAGCAGATCTGTAAGTTCCATTTCATCAACATCGATGAAGCCTTCCTTCAATGCCGACGGCATGCGGTCTTCCTGGCATGTACCATCTTTTATTATTAAACCAGACATAATTTATTCACTATAAAGAGAGATTTGTCCCTTCACGAAAGTAGAAGGGATATACCATATTGCTCCTCGAATTGGTTGCTCTCACCATATAATCAAGATGTATCCTCATTATGCCCTCTGAGAATTCTTCCGTATCTATATCTATCCCCTTCAAAGTAATTCTGGGCTCAAAAAATAGAATCGCCCTTTTAATCATAGACTTGACCCGCGTAATGGAGCTTTCATCCAGACTTTCAAAGACCATTGATTTAAGTCCGCAACCATAGGTGGGATTCATAATGCGTTCTCCCGGTGACGTCGATAAAAGGATATGAAGGGCTTCCCTTACGTCATCCTCATCGGAAACCATCATTACCTCTCCCGAACGTCTGTTGAATTCGGGGGGGAAACCCCACCCTGTCCCTAAAAACGATTTAGCGGCACTCATATCACAAGCTAGCCCCCGATCATTACCGTCGGGCAACCCAAAACGATGCTACCTCCATGTGCGGTGGCATCCCCCATTCTTGCAGCCGGTTTCCCACCTATCATCACCGTTGAAGAACCCTTTACGATGCTATCGGGCGGACCTACGCATACACAGCTATCGCCCACTACGGCGGCAGGCATCTTTCCTATCATTACCGTGGGAGCACCTGGACCCACAACGGGACCTCCCACATGGGGGATAGGCGCGGGGACGGCCGGAGTTTGCATGGGGCACGTGTGCATGTCAGTCAGTCTCGATGCAGGCGGCATAAAATACTCCTATTATAGTTTTCGGCAGTCAGTGTCAGTGAACACAAATAGCGGCGAAAGCCGCCTAATTTATCATCACCATTGCACCTTTGACCGTCGTTTGGCCCGATGCGGAGATCTCTGCCGTAGCGTTCCCTTTTGCTTCAAATCCGGCGCTAGCTGCATTCTTAATGTTGAGTCCTGTAAGCTTAACGTCCGCCTTCGAGGTTATCCCTATTTCTCCCGTTGCATCGAGAGTAATCTTACCTTTAGCGGTTATTTTTATATCTTTCGGGCTGTCCAGGGTAATACCGTCTGCATTCAATTCGACTTTATTACTGTTCTGGTCTTCAAGAAGTATCGACTTATCCTCATCGCTTATAACAATTTTATTTTCGCCGGGAGTTATAACTGTAATAATCTTTTTTTCGTCGTCAAATTCAATCTTTAGTTCACTCTTTGTGACGATCGCCTTGGTATAGTTTTCAGCCGTTAAATCATAAGGAGGTTTCCTCTTGCTGCTGTAAAGGCTGCCGAGGATTACGGGGTGGCAGGGGTCGTTATTGAAATACCCCAACACCACCTCGTCGCCGATCTCGGGAATGAAAAAAGCGCCTATTCCCTCGGATGAATAGAAATTCGAGAGTCTGGCCCAGACCCCTTCCGTCTCAGCCTGAAGAACAGGAACAGAAACCTGCACCTTCTGCTCTCCTTCGGGATCTGCATCGAGCTTCATCACCACCCCAATATGGAGGCCCTCAACTCCCGGCAAAAGTCCCGATGCAGGAGGAGCAACAAGATCCCTCTTTTCGGCAAACCAGTCCGGCGACATTCCAAACCCCGTCTCCGTAGTCCATTCTCCTGCCAAAAATTTGTGCTTAACTGAGCTTACAAAAACACTGCCCGTAAACCTCTCTCCCACGCCTTCCAGTTCTATAAGTTCTCCCACCTTCGCCTTGGCACTGCCTTGAAACTTCATCCGTCCGCAGATCATGGCAAGCCCGGCCTTGACAAGTTGAGCATCGGCCCATGCTTTCAGACCGTTCTCGTCGATGGGGGCAGAAGTCTGCAAAAGGAATGAGTCGAGACCGACAACGTCGGCGAGATCTGTTGACGTCAGGTTTCCCTGTTCATTAAGGGTTGGCGCAGTGCCTTCTTTTTCAACCGCTTTTTGCGTCTTTAAATCCCATGTAACTCCCTTGCTGGCAGATAACTGGCTCCCGGCATCCACGCTGGCATGAAACTCCATAAGATCCTGGCCATATGTAACCTTCAACGCAGCGCTGCCGGCTGTCTGGGGCGCCTTCACGCTCACCTTACCGGCTTCGGCAATTACCAGCAGGCCGTTAATCTCTGCCCTGGAGAGCATAAAGTCCCAGTCGGTGCAATAATACTGAACAAGCTCCTTATACTGGAGAGTTGTCGCTTCCACATCATTAGAGAGAGTACTGTAATTCCCTATAAGCGCCGTTATTACGTCGCTGTCTTTTTTATCAACGTAATTGGCATTTTTGCGTCCAACAGTCATTGCAAAGGCCTTGTCCCTGCATTCAACAACAAGGCGCGAATAGTTATTTCCCGTAATCTTGATGCCGAGGTTTATAACAATCCCCTCAAAAATAGTTTCTTCCTCAGTATCATACCCCGCGTCTATCTTTATCTCGGCGCCGGGTTTAAAGGTATCCTTATTACTGACGGGAAAATCCTTTTCAGGCATATCGCCGTCTTCAATAACAAGGATGGCTTTAGGTACGCAGTTTATTTCCTGAACTACGTCTATTGAAATCACCTGTACAACGCCTTCCAGTTCAGTACCGTCGCTAAAGACTTTGAATGTAACAAGGCTTCCGCTGGATAGAGTGGGGGAGTCTGCCATAATCTACCTCACCGGGGGAAAATGAAGTTTGGTTCCAGGCTTTATATCCTGGAAATTAGTGATACTGTTTGCCCTGGCGACTTCCATATAATATGAGCAATTTTTATAAATTCGGTAGCACAACAAAGGGAGCGTGTCTCCCGCCTTAACTTCCACGATGTGAGTCAAATCGGGAGATTTTTTATCGGAAGTAAGGGCCTCTTCCTCTGCGCTCATAAAACTTACGAAGGAAAGAGTTGTCTTTGCGCGAAGGGGATCTCCGTTTGGCTTGAAAAGAGTATATTTCACAGACATCGATTTAAGACGTCCTTCAAATTTAAATTCTCCCCAGACAAGCTCGACAACACGCGGCTCGTGCTCTTCACCATCATAATCGTAAGTAACCTTTTTCAACTGTTCGATCTGGTCCTTTACGGGCGAGCCGAGGGGCGGAACCGGTAAATTTACGACGCCTGTTCCATCAAGGACGAGATCGAAACTCATCTCTTCGGCTTCGGCAGAAGAGAATTTCGTCTCTACGCTTGACTGCCCAATAGGCTTTTTAGAATCGCAATCACCCCCGGAATAAGACAGCCCCAGCTTGTGGGTAAATTCAGAGGGATTAAGCATAACCTTGAATATGTCAGCCGAAACCGTAGATGGAGTCACTTTCCCGGCAGCGACATCACAGCTGGTAATGGTAAGAAGCTTTTTCAGGCCTGTGCTAAGTCCCGCCATTTAACGCTCCTTCTCTTCACGCAGCATCTCAATAATAAGCTCCCTGCACTCCTCAAGGATCTCCTCCTTAAGAGCCTCATTACCACGTCCCCCGGATTCCACTTCATTCCCGCACTTTTGAAGCACATTTGATTTGATCAACATCTGTTTAACTTCTATAGTCATATAGTTCAAACAACCCGGTTCGAGTAATTATAAGAGAATTCGATTTTTTCAATGGCCACCTCGTTCTTGGTAGACTTGAACTCTTCTACCTCCCAGTTCACCGGATAAGCGTTAGCAAAAGACCAAACCCTGACAGGAATTTTCATTTCATTCATCAAATTGACCAATATGGGCATGGGAACGATAGGCGCCGTAAAATCAGCTTCCAGAACAGCCTTGCACCAAATAACCAGCGGAGAAGTTATTTCGGCTATTCCCCGTTTCAGTACAAGGTTCGAGTGCGTCACCTTTGTCGGTAATTTATGCACATACCTGTTCTCTCCCCCCTCTACAACATCCTCAGTATCTATTTTTGAACCTATCCCGGACACGTCCTGAAATGAGGTATCACTTACTAAGTTTCCAGCGATAACCACACTAAAGTACAACGCCGGCAGTGGATAATCCGAGTCGGCCATAAATCTTAATTCCCTTTTTTAAAGATTAATTATGTGGCGGGGGTGAATCGACTAGATTGACCCACCCCGCCACAATTCTATTTCTAAATCTCTTAGGCGTTTGCGATCGTTACACCTTCATGAGCTATCTCGATCGACTCGATGGCCACTTCGTTACCATCCGATTTCAAATCCGTGCCGGTAATCTTGGTGGGCCATGCATTTGCCAGCGTCCATACCATGGTAGGAGCACCGGCCTCGTCGAGCAGGCTGATCGTAACGGGTACCCTCTTTATGGTGTTCATTTTGATCTGGCTGTACCAGTCCCAGAACTTATTATCCGACTTAAAAACACCCTTTTTCATCGTTACGTTGCCCGACTTCACGATGCCCGGCATTTTGATCGTTGAAAAGACCGGGTTATCGCCGCTCCTGTATTCGATTGGCTGGGCCTCTACATCGAGACCCGAGACCTCCTGAAACGACATCACTTCGGCGTCCCACTTCACCTCAAAGTGAAATTTCGGCATAGGCCATACTGTAGTGGACTGTGCGGAACCATCATCTCCCATAATAAACCTCCCTTACAAATTGCTATAATTAATTTATGTTTTTTTATCTCCCAAGATGCTAATGAAAAAAGTCCTTAAGACTTCTGCATCTGCTGCTGGAACGTGATCTCGATAAACTCAGCAGGCCTTACGAGAGCGACCAACACCGTAACCCTGAGGATGCCTTCCAGGATGTCTTCCGCCGTCATGGTGTCTCCAAGCCCAACGTGTACACTAAAAGCGTCGCCCGGACTGGAGCCGGCCAGGCCGCCCCGCTTCCATATACCGGTAAGAAAATTGTTTATCATACTTTTTATGGTGACCCAGGTATTGGCAACGTTGTTTTCAAAAACGTAAGCCTTGGTAGCAAGCCGTATAGATTCTTCAAGCATGATCATCGTACGGCGAACGTTGATATAGCGCCAATCGAGACTGTTGCCGTCCAGAGTTCTGGCGCCCCATATGAGCGTGCCTTCACCGATGAAGGGCCGTATGGCATTGATGGATTTCCCCTGGGTTGAAACGTTCAAATCCTCCTGCTCGTCGTGAGAGATATTTACTGCCGGTGAAACGACGGCATTGAGGCTCACATTGGCAGGCGCCTTCCAGACCCCCCTGGAATTATCCACCATGGTATAAACACCGGCTATGGCGGCACTCGGAGGAAGCAGGTTCAGATTGTTCTTAATATCAAGCAAGATAGTATTGAAAAGAGGGCTCATTGTAATAAGACTTTTGTTAAGAAGCATCTTGTTGGCGTCTATGTCTCCGGGGGTTGGTTCGGAGCCATCTTTTGTCAGGGCTGCTTTCCATGCTTCAGCGTCAAAAGTTATACTCGATACCGCATCCATCTGCTGCACCGTTTTTGGCGGGGTTTCTGCATCTGCCGCTTCGGGAAAACCCATTTCCTCTTTCAAGAGGGTCTGAAGCAGATCCTTGTTTTCAATAATTTCGAAACTCAGGTCTTTGTCCTGGACGATGGTCGTATTGAGCCAGGGATAGTAGGCTGCTGAGAAATCGAGATAATTTATTCCAAGGGCGCTCCTGAACTCTTCGATGCAGTCGCCCGAGGGATCTTTCCGGTCCCTGTCTCCGCCCCATATATCGAGTATGGTCACCCGGTTCCTCATCTTCCCACCGCAATGGGCCAATGCGGTCTGCTGCACGGAGATACAATCTTCCTTTTTACATAGGATCGCTTCCGGGATCACTACCATGGTCGGTTCCTGCTCCTTTAGAAGGGGCATAATCCCCTTCATAAGCTTGTCTGGTGCTACGTCGTCCTTGTAACTCCCCACGGATACTATGTAACAGGGGCCGCCACCATTCTGGTAAAAAAGCAGCATGCTGTAATAAAGCAGGTAGTTACCTCCTGCGGCGCCGGCAACCTGACTGATGGCATAGTCTTTCTCACCCTGGCTGAAGGCAGGATATTCCGGCGTATCGGCAGCCTTCTCCGCAATCGTGAACCTCGGATCGGGGCCGAAACCGAAATAGCTGTGGTAATCCGCCATAGAGGTTATCCTCCAGGGTTTGTTAGCCAGCGATTTCCCCTTGTTGTCCGCATATTCGGTGTAGCCTATAAAAGCCGGCACCGCCGTTGCCACCTCTACAACGGAATTTGGAAAAGCGCTCTTTTCAACAATATAAACGCCAGGTGTCTTCATTGCTCCCATATCTTTCTCCTTTCATTGATTAATTGTTTATATAAATTTCAGAAACTATTATTTCTTCCCCATCAACAATCTCTCTGCCGAACCGGTCGGCCGAAGCGACGGGGAGACGCTTTATAAGAACTTTTCCACCTCCTTTACTCCCCTCCCTTAGTTGAAATGAACATGCCGGTCTTTCCTGTAACGAAATAGCTGTTTTAGACCTGAATATTGAGGCGCATCGGTTGCCCGGCAGCCTCTCGTCACCGGTATACTCAAACTCATTTTTATTCTCGACGTCAGCAATATAGGGGGTTCTCTCTTTCATGCCGCCGAGCAGATAATATTTCCAATAGGTCTTTTTTGCCTCAAACTTTATATAAAAGGTTTTTAGCCTTGCATTAGAATCTTTATCGAAAAGAATGTTCTCTTTACCTTCAAAACCGATATTCACAGTAAAAGCAGGTCTTATCAGCTTTTCCCTTTTCCCAATAAGATCTGTCAGGTTTAGAGAATCCAGCTTCTCGAAATCGAGGTCTGAAACATACTTCTCTTCATGCAGTTTACGCCTTCCGTCTTTACTCTCTTTAGCACCATCGCTTTCAAAACAAAGAATTGCATCTTCTCTCCGAATACAAGGGGACGTATAATTAATAAACAGCGGATCCTTTGAAAAAACCTTGTACCTGAAGCTAAGCGGTTCTTCCTTATCGTCAGCATAGAGGTTAAGAGCCTCAGCCCTCTCTTCATCATAAAAAACATTTATCCCGTTTGCAGTAGACCTGGTTAACAAACCTATTTTCTCCAGGAGGACAGCCGTTTTTTTTGAAGGCACAAAATCAAGCCCCCTGCAAATACTGTCAAAGAAATAGGTATGCTCCACGTCAATACTATAAAGCAGCAGGTAAGTACCCATAATAATTCCAGGGCTATGAATTCACCGAAGTCTCTAGCCTTGTCATCACCGTCTCCTGCCTCTTCACGTCTCCCGAATCAATTGTAACCATTCTGACTTTATACAAAATAGACGGTAGATATTTTCCGCTTAAGACTCCCCAAAGGGTGCTAAGGTCTTTTAGATCGAGGTTTTCTATTTCCATCGTCAGCTTTTCTATCCCTCTGTCCAGATCAGGAGTATTAAGACGATCGAATACAGGCCGCCCCTGAAAAAATGCGACCGTATTAGAGATAAACTTCAGAGATTCCTGATAATTACCACCGCTGAAATTACCCGCAAACATGAGGTACAGGTTCAGGTGAACCGGGGGATATGTTACTAATTCCCTATGGCGGTTCGACGCCTGTGGACTTAACGAGTGGCAAGGCACTGTTTCTTTCTCTATATTGACCAGGAACATTACAACTTTGTTGGTAACATTACTCGCCACAGTTCCGTCCTGCTCCAGAATATTAGACACCACGACAACATCTTCAGTTAAGTCGAAGTTTCTTTTTAAAAACTGGTTTAATTGATCGGAAATATGACTGATGGCTGAATCTATCATTAGCTTTTCAAATCGACATCATCCATCTTTCTCGGGACATGCCTCTGACGCAAAATGGTCTGGCTATATACCCAAAGATTTCTGAGCGTACGAATTTTAAAATTAATAGTGTATGGCTATCTAAAAAGAAGTTAAAGGATAGTAAGGATAAAAATGCGCGTCAATCGTACATTTCCGGCTTTTATAGTAAATTTCCGGCATTATGCACGTTTGGTGCAACTTGGAAGGGTTGAGATTAAAAGGTCTTAGTAAATTGGGTAGGGGTCATGCCTGTCTGCTTCTTAAAAAGCTTACAAAAATAGTTAACATCTCTTTGGCCGACAGCGTAGGAGACGTCCTTTATTTTTAAATTCGGATCATTCTGTAGGTGATTAATGCTCTCCTGTATTCTTATTTTATTAATGCATATTTTCAGAGTTATGCCGCACTCACGCTTCATGAGCTTGCAAAGGTGATCTGCCGTAATGTTCAGATAGACAGCAACATCCTCCCTGATGTTGTAATTATTGTAATTGGCTTGCAAATATTTAATAGCTCTCTTTACCGTATTAGATATGGATGCAATTTCATGCTCATCTTTATGATCAAGGAGTTTATGCAATCGTTCAACCTCATCCAGACCGAGCAGCTTCTTCATTCTCCTAATCAATTTTTCAGGACAAAATGGCTTTTGAATGTAGCCATGTATATGCAGGTCGGCGCACCTCACCGCCCAGTCATGACTACTTTTCCCGGTCATTATGATCGTCTTGACATTATCTCCATCACGCCTGATTCTAGCGAGCATGTCGATACCATTCAATACCGGCAAATCGAGGTCCAGCAGTATAATTGAGACAGGCGAATTTAATTTGTAAGCAAGCAACCCCTTTTCTCCATCTTCAGCGGTATAAACATGGAAATGTTTCCGCAGCAAGGCGGAAAGGTATTCCAAAAGCCTCGGTTCGTCATCTATAATAAGGACATTGGGTTTATTTGAAGAGATATTAGGTTTGTTAATCTTCATTCAAAATAAATGTACGGGGTCTGTCTAATATTTTCGAAAAATTAATGAACATGTCATTTTTGCGTATAATATAACCTAACACGTTATAAAGAAAGAGAAAAATTAAGCAGGAAAGGACTTTATGCCATCAGCATGCCAGGAAGTTCCTCGGGCCGTATATCCTTGCGGATATTTAGGTGCCAATTATCGACAATTTCAAACAAATGAGGAACAAAGAAGAAGTGCCTCCGGCAACAATCAACCGTCAGATCAAAACCCAGAGACAAATAAAAATAACGCGGAAAATAGTTAAGGGGTATTCCACCTGTCAAAGGGAACGAAAGGCGGGTGGAAGAACACAATCATGATCATTGAGATTCAGTAGTGCCCGGTAAAAATCGAAAATTTCTTTGAAAATATGGGGCTCATTCTGGATATTTTATTAGCCGGACAGCATTCAATAACCCTTAAATGGCTATGAGAACCTATTTGCACAATGAAAAAGGAAGCCCTTACAATTTTAGAAAAGCTTCTTTGCGATTAAGATTAGGAGTTTACCGGACAGCATATTTTGCCAACACATAACTTCTTGAAAAATAAGCAATTTATTTTCTAGACGAAGCTCCACCTATGAACTTGAAAATTTAACCGGACAGTAATGATGTAGCCTATTGAATCCCCTATTCAAAAACTGCCCGAGAGGTTCTAAATGCCGTAATGAAGGTTGTTCACTTTGGCAACCTCACGTCTTCTGTCGGGATAACGGAAAACTTTAGTGCAAGAAATCCATCGAGAGAGGGACCAACCTATTGGAGCGAAAACAACAAAAAGATACGCTCAGGCATTTAATGAATGCTGTCACTTAGGGTAGAGAGCAAATAGATGAGGCTGTCACAAATCAAAACAAGGGCTCAGCTAAAATGCTGAACCCTTGTTTTTCTGGCGTCCCCACGGGGATTTGAACCCCGGTCGCCGCCGTGAAAGAGTAAAATAACTAAAAACCGTAAGTGCTTGACATTAGGTCAGGTCTCCACTTTATACTTTAAAATCAAGCGGTTATAGCGATTCTGATGGTTCTGGATTTTCTGTTCATTACCATGCTTTCCGATAAATTCTAGCACAAATTTAGCACAATCAAGTGGGGTAAAACCCTCTGTTGAGACGTTGTAACAACATCAAGAAAAGGGCTGGAATGATTCCAGCCCTAATAATTGAAGGTTGACATTACTGCGCTATTATTTCATTGATAATAGACCCGGCTCTCCAGACTTTTCACGTATCCATCCAATCTCAATCTCAACTCAGAGGTATCAAAAGAAAGCTGTTTAAGCTTATCTATGAACTGAATGGAATCATGAAGAATCTTTTTGATATCGTCTGGTGAAGTTTTTGGCAATCGACTTATAGCGTCCAAGAGCAGCAGCATTTCATCAATTTCATCACTCTCTTCGGAATAAAACTCTTTCCTGGTATCAAGCCACTCAACGACAGAACCAAAAATGTCCGATGAAGATTCAGGGATGGAAAGGAGGAATTCATACTCATCAAAGATTGTGTACTCGCCTCCAACTTTGATGTCCGCACTCGTTTCAACGAAGAAGTCCCCTGCCAGGTCAGGCATTCTCACGAAATACCGGTAGGAATGGCTGTCTCCATCTGCAAGGCTGAAGATATACTCCAGGGTCTCCTTATCCAGGTTGAAGAGCGGCTCGTAAACGAGGTGACTATCCAGAGTCTCTGTAGTCCTTATGTCCATATCACTTCCCATGAGCGTAGTCGTTTTTTCAAGGAGCAATATGTCCGACGCCTCAACAATCTCTTCGGATGGCAGAACATAAGAAACAGCATTTTTGAGTATCTCGGCATATACCTCACTGTTACTATTTATCGCCGATTCGACAATGTCAAATGTCATCAGGACGGCTTTGCCCTTTCCATATTCATTGACTACGACGGCAGGGAGATTTTCATGAATCTTCCCTTGACCATCAAGCAGGTCCGTCGTTACGTCCCGTTCAACAGAAGCAACGGTCAGAGGTCCTATCTTCATTCCCGCTTCAGGCGAAGTGGCACAACTGAGCGAAACCGCTAGATCACCCGTCGATTCAAGGCTTCCATCTGCGTGCTCTACTGAAAGATTCAGGAGATATTCACTCGCCAAATATCCATCGAAGGGCACGTCGAGCGTCAGGCCGAGGCCTTCAGTTGAAATCGCCGACAGGCTCACATCACCCGATTCACTGCCGGGATGATTATAAACATCGTCCAGCGGCAGGAGAGTCACCAAGACTTCCTCTTCATCGAGCAGTGTCACCTTTTTGCCGTTGCCCTTCACTAATAGTTTGACCCTTAGGATGTCGCCCTCTGAGATCTCCTGTACATACTCCAGCGTTACAGACTCTATCCCCTTGCAGACCTCGTGCCCTTTGACAACACCTGCCAGCGTAGCGCCGTCAAGCTCGGTCTTGAGTACTTTGCCCTTTGAAACAAGTGCCTGTTCAGAAGATATCTCACTCTCATAAAGCTGGAGATTATTTTCTTCCTGACTCATACTGAGAGAACCATTGTATTTAAGCCCTACAACCTCTTCCAGTATGGGCTTTATGTTGTTACCTCCTCCAGACATGACAAGCCCTGCTCCACGATTAACTGCCTCACGAAGTTCTTTATTAAACTTCGTTCCCAAAGGAGTGTCCTGATCGACAATAACAAAGATGTTGTATATTCCTGAACGGAATTCCGCCATAAATGCTTCCTTATCGGTGACAAGCTGATAGTAGACATCGGTCACATTTAATGCCGTATCGATGAAGGCCTTGATTTCTGCCAAAGAATAGTCTTTTTTGCTGGTCCCTTTCATCGTTGAAGGATCAAACGTCCAGACAAGGGCTCTCGGCAAGTTAAGTACCTCTATCGACACATCGATGCCGATAAGGCTGACGGTCATACTCTTCGCCGCTTCTTTGTTCTCTACATTGTCAATGCTGTAGAATCGGATAATATGGTTCCCGAATTCCAGACTGTCGAGATGGAACTCACCTGTATATTCTCTGGCTTCACCCTCATCTATTTGATAGTAGATGTTTCTCACTCCCGCAAGGCTGTCAACGGCACTCAGGGCAACATCTGTGTCCTTCGTTAGATAGGTCCTGTCGATGTCATTGTAAGACTGGTAACCGAGAGATATCGATGTTTCAGGCGGTGTAGCGTCGGAAATAACCGTGAGCTCTCGTTCATCCTCCTGATTCCCCAGATTGTCTGAAGCTGAGTATGAAATCACGTGTACACCCTCTTCCGGCAGTGTAAAGCTTGCAAAGGACAATGCGAGGCCGCCATCGATGGAGTACCCTGTTTCACCGACACCTGAATCATTGTCGACAGCAGAAGGTGTCATCATCGTTTGACCGGACACGAACAGTTCACCCTCACCACTTACAAACTTCGGAGTTCCAATATCGACTACCGAAACAGGCGGGCTGTTATCGACAACGAGATCAAAGTGTTTTGCACCTTCAAGGTTTCCGAGGTTATCCCTGCTTCTATACTCTATGGTATGACTTCCTTCTTCAGTTATTGCAAGTTCGGTTCCCCCAACCCAGACGCCTCCATCGACACGGTACTCCGTCTTTGCCACAACGGAGAGGTTGTCGGTGGCCGTAATGATGAGCTTTGAATCATACCTCACATAAGTCGTGCCATCATCGCTGTAGAGAGGATCGCCGATGCTCAGTTCACTTACCGGTGCGGAGTTATCTACCGTCACAGAGAGCTGCCTGATCGCCTCCGAGTTTTCCACGTTGTCCACGCTCCGGTACTCCACGAGATGCTCCCCTTCGCCGTTCACCGTAAACGGCGCATAGGCTATCCAGTCGCCGCTGTCGATACGGTACTCCGTCCCTTTAACGCCGGAGAGGTTATCGGAAACGGAAAGGCTGAACTCCGTCAGGCCAGTTGCGAACAATGTCCCGGTTTCAGAGAGGTGTTTCGGATCGCCTGTGCTTATCTCCGTCAGAGGTGCGGTTATATCAACGACCACCTCTATCGCCCTCGTCATCTCAAGATTGCCGAGAGTGTCCGAACTCCTGTACTCGACCCAATGCGTCCCTTCCGAAGAAATGCTGAACGGGACATAACCTGTCCATTCACCGCTATCGAGCCTATATTCCAAGCCTGACACATCGGAGAAGGCGTCGGAGGCATTCAGAGTGAATTCCGCCTGCCCGGACAGGTATATCTTCCCATCTGCCGCCTCATGCTTCGGATCTCCGAGGCTAAGCTCCGACAGAGGCGCACTATTATCTATAATGACAGCGAGGGTTTTCTCTGCCTCAAGATTATTCATATTATCGACAGAACGGAACTCGAAAGTGTACTCCCCATCAGAGAGGCTGCCGAGGGCAAAGGCCTCGCTGTACCCGGTCCACTCACCGCCATCGATTCGATATTCCGTCGATGCCGCGCCGGAGAGATTATCGGAAACGGAAAGGCTGAACTCCGTCAGGCCAGTTACGAACAACGTCCCGATTTCAAAGAGGTGTTTCGGATCACCTGTTCTTATCTCCGTCAGTGGCGCGCTGTTATCTATAACAATGGAGAGCGTTTTCTCTGCCTCCAGATTACCCACATTATCGACAGAGCGGAACCCGAGGGTATGCTCCCCGTCAGGCAGGGTCTCCAGGGTAAAGCCTTCTCCATAAGCATTCCATCCCCCGCCATCGACATGGTACTCCGTCGATGCCACGCCCGATTTGTCATCACTTGCATTCAATATGAAGAAGGTGTTTCTCCTCACATAGAGCACACTTTCGCTCTCATGTTTCGGAGACTCAACCACAATTGCCGTCACAGGCGGAACATTGTCTCCAATGTACAGGAAGGTTACAGACGTAACAGCACTTGCATTCCCTGATCTGTCAGTAGCCCTGACCTGTATCACGTGCTCGCCGTCGTCAGCACTCTCCGGCGCCCAGACACCCATGTACCGGCCCGCCACCGGCTGGAAATGGGTGAGGCTCTGCCACGTACCTCCGTCAATGCTGAACTCGACCCTTTCAATGCCCGAATTATTGTCAGAAGCATTTACCGTTACTGTAACAGCAGAATCGTACTCTTTCCCTGCTTCCGGAGAGACAACGGAAAGTACGGGCGGCGTCCCATCTATTACAGTAAATGAAGCATCTGCAAGACGCTTGTTCGTTCCATCATAAGAGAGGGTAAGTTTCACCGTATACTTCCTGAGTGATAACTGGCCGGAGGAAAATGAAACATCGCCCGTCACATCACTATTCATGGCAATTGCAAGGGGAACCATTCTTTCGTCAATAACATGGCCGCTCTCCGGCTCTATGAGAGAGATTGACAAGTTGCCCTCGAAAGGCTGGTTACCGGAATTCCCAAGCGTGTAATCGACCTGCACATCACTCCCGGCCAGAACCGAAGCAGGGGTTGAAATAGTGCCGTTAACTACCGATTCGGCCAGAACATTGAATTCATAAGTATGGCCGGATATCCAATCACCTTCTATGTAAGTATCGACATAGGCGATATAAGGACCTGGGGCGGTCAATGCACTGTTCCAGGAATAACGCAGATTCGAAAGGGTATGGGGCAGTAAGTAGAAAATATTTTCAGAACGTTCAAAAACTATCTCACCTGAAGAATCTTTGATGCCTGCCTTAATCTCGGCTTCCGGTATGATATAGCTGGAGTCGCCATTTTCCAGGGACAAGACAAGGTTTACGTCCCGGTTCGGGCCATAGGTCAGCCTGTCCGTCTTCATATCCGAATCGATGTTCAGAACAGGTGACACCTTAAAAGGAAGTTCATTTTCAGACAAAACGCCATTTTCATCCTTCAGTACGGAAGAGACTCTAAATTCACCGAAGATTGTCTCACTTGCATTCCAGGTAAAGCTATAGTCCTTCCTTCCAAATTGCATCTCAGAAGTAATGGCATCAAAGGTCTTTACGTTGTTGCCCAACTCATCGATAATACGAACCGTGAGAAGGACGTCCTTTTCGAAATCATTATTGACGAGTGCCACATCCAGGTCCACATCCTGATCACCGCTGTAAACACTATCATCCAATTCGGTAATCATCGAAATTCCTTTACCTTCGGTAACAATCAAATCCGCCGAGGAGAGGTTATTATCTTCAGCTAATTCATAAATTTTGTCTTCGGGGTCCAGATCGACAATAATCCTGTTTATGCCGCTATTCCCGGACGTATCCCATGTGACAGAGAGTGTTTCCCACGTATTTGCCCCGATGAATGGAATCGTCTCAGAACTAAGCAGGTAAATATTCCCGTCGGCTGCCCAGACATAGACATCGGCCTCCACGCCGGAGACATCGACGCCTCCCCGGTTCCAGACAGTAATATCAAGCTGCGTCTCCTGCCCATCGACCGGGTAGGGCGGAGAAGCGGAAATATCACCTTCGGAAACAAAAAGATCGGGGGTCCAGGTATTGTCATAAACAACGGTTATCGGTTCCGAAGGCTCGCTCTGATTCGCTGAGTCTGCGGCAACGACATAAAAGCGGTTACCCCCGGCTTCGAGATCGACATTTTCGAACTCGAAATAACCTGCTAAATAGTACCTGTTGAGATAATAGTAAGCGGAATATATAATGCTTCTTTGATCCAGGGTCATATAGCTGATCTGATTAAACTCATCTTTTATGAATTTTTCCCCCGCGTCTCCCGCCGCAGAGACCATCCAGATGGAATAGGGAGAGGTGGAAGGCCTCACATAGGCTATCTTCCCGCCATCGGGTGACCACACAAGCATTGACTCAATTTCCGGAGACTCCGTTAACTGAGTTTGTCCATTAGCCGCCAGATCAAAAACATAAACATCCATGTTTCCACTGCGTGAAGAAACAAAAGCCAGTTTTTCTCCGGCGGGAGACCAACGGGCAGTACTGCCGTCCGTCTCGGTATCGACAGTCGTCTCGGTTCCGTTCTGGATATGGAGGATGACCAGTTCCTGCGTTTTAAAGTAAGCGACCCTCGTGCCGTCGGGAGAGAGACTCGGATGAGTCGGTTCAACAGGGACGTCCCCGCCGGAGATCCCGCATGTGGGATCCTTGAGCGGATCGCAGGTGGTGGAGCCGCCGTCAGGAGCAACATAGTCGGTTACCTGGGTGATCAGGCCGGAGGTGACATCCTTTAACCAGAGGTTCCATACGCCTGATCTCGTACTCCTGAAAAGCAGCGAATTGCCGTCTTTCGACCAACTGGGAGTATCCTCCAACTGGTTAACGTCTTCCGTGAGCGACTCTATAGAGCTTGTACTCAGGTCATAGAGAGCCAGACGGTTCTTACCGTAATTGTCCACGAAGGAATAGACGATCTTCTTCCCGTCGGGCGACCAGACAGGATAGTTTCCATTACTCGTAATCCATGTGTTGCTACCGGTGGCCATGTCTATCAATCGAAGCCATGAACCGTACTTGTAGACGACGCTCTTTCCATCGGGAGATACGCTCACCTGATCTTTAGGCGGCACATAAGATAAGTGGAAGGGTTCATTACTCGCCTCACTGCTTGCCCCGGCCTCATCGGCGAGTATGCCGTCTTTATACAACTTGACCGTTGCTGAGGCTTCTGCAAAACCTGCAATATTCGTCAAGTGATTATCCACCGTCACCGGAGTGCCCGCTACCGTCGGTGAGATTATGACCGGTGTCTCCGGAGCGACAGAATCGTAAGGCGTACTCGCCGTTTCAATTGAGAATTTCTCATTTCCGACGGCATCGACGGCAGAAGTGACATAATAATAGGTCGTGCCGTTATCTAAAGAACCGTCTAAATAGGAGTTCTCCGTCAAGGACAGCCCTTTAATCTTCCCATAGGGCCCACCCGAAACTGTGGACCTGTAAAGATAATAAGCCGCAGCAGAACTATCGGGATATTCCAGGGTAAGGGTGAGAGAGCTCCCTTCGGGAGAGGGGTTGACCGATGTAATCACCGGTGAGAGCGGCATTTCTTTGGCGACCAGCGCCGTCACCTCTTCCGAAGGCGCACTTTCATGACCCTTCAGATCGACGGCGGTTACCCGGTAGAAATATTCTCCATTCATGAGGCCCGTTTCACTGAAAACAACCTCTGTTAACAGTGATGAGTTTAACTTCTGCCATTCATCCTCATTCTTTTTATATAGATAGTATCCCGCCAGATCGGACTCTGTGTTGACTAACCAGCTAAGCGTAAGATCAGGGCCGGATACCGATGCCTCAAAGCCTGTGGGAACAGCAGGCGGAAAGATATCACCCACAACAACATTCTCCACGTTAGAGGGCGGGCTGTATAGCCCATAGTTATCGACCGCTTTTACGTAATACTCGTATGCGCTGTCAGTAAGGCCGCTATCTTCAAAGCTCGTATCCCTTATCAGGTTCTCCGGGTAAACAACTATCTCATTGATTCCCACACGTTTGGAGGAGCTCGGATAATTGAATTCCGTCATCCATATCCTTAACCTGCTCGTTTCAACGGCACTATCAAATCGTATAGCATTGACGTCTTCACTGTTTCCAGTGATCCTTTTCTGAGGAATCCATTCACTTCCCGACCAAGCCTGGATTTCATAGTCTTTGGCTGAATTGGGGTATCCGGAACGATACCAATAAATATCTAATCCCTTAATCAGCTGTGGGGCATCAAAGCCGACTTCGAACCAGCTTGTTGTGTAATTTCCATACAAGTTATAATGATACCACCTCGATGACATGTTTCCATCGATAGCTCTGTAGCTGTAATGGTCGTATGAACGCTCATGGGCGCTGCTCGAATCCGGACTCATCACTACAGGGGGATTAAGACTCTCACCATCTCTGAAGACCTCGTAGCCGGCAACATCTTCACTGGAGCTGGGGTTCCATGTGAGATTCACATTGTAGCCGTCTGCAACGGCGACTAACCCCTCCGGCGCTGCGGGAGCCGGGTCATGGAAAATGCTGATCTCATCAGAGTAGAGACTCACATTCCCGTCAGCGTCTGTCGCCCGGACCCTGGCATTGGTTTCTCCAAGTGATAAATCGAGGTCATATGCAAAAGCGCCTTGCGCATCGGCAACAGCCGTTCCCACGGACAGGTACCCTTGACCCCTGTCGACAAATACCTCTACCGTTGATCCGGCAGTAGCGTTCTGCCCGCTTACCTGTACAGTGCTATTAGGATTGGGACTTTCGGGTTGAACCAGTTGAGGCTTGTAAATACGGGCGATCATTGTTTCTGAAGGTTCGCTTTCATTGTCGTAAATATCGACGGCTTTGACAAAATATTTAGCCGCATCGTCTTCACCCGAAGTGAGTTCGTAGGTGGTATCAGTAATTACCTGTGAGTTTTTCTTGGAGTCATACCCAGAGGAGGAGATATTATAGACATTGTATCCGGCAAGGTCTTCATCCTGGTTTTCCGCCCACGTCAGGGTTATCGTGTTGCCATTGACATGAGCGGCTACATCGCCCGGTGTCGCCGGAGGCTCCAGATCCGTATATATTATTTTTCTTGATGACGCCCAGGAAGCCCATAGACCTCCAAGGTCATAGGCCATCGCCCGGAGATAGTAAGAGGAACCGAACTCCATACCGAGTTCAACAGGGTCCAGAGTGGTCGAGTAAGGCTCCTCAACCACCGTTGCAAAGGTAGTCCACGTAGAAGTGCCATACTTTTTATACTCAAAATTCATATAAGCGATGTCTTCATCATTTGTCGTCGCCTTGACTAAAAACTTCTCGTCGAATCTGAACCCGTTAGAAGGTTCAACGAGGGAAGCATTCGGAGATTTGGAGTTCAGCCTTATTTCGAGGGTATTTGATATATCGCTGATATTCCCCGCCCTGTCGATAGCAAGAAGATTGTATGAATATTTGTTGTCCTTAAGGCTATAGTCCCTGTACTCGGTCTCTTTTATCAGGAAGGATTCCAGATTCCCGGTCCCGTCGGAGGCATTGACAATCTTGTCATCCCTGAACAACACGTAACCCGCCACATCGGATTCGCTGTTTTCCTGCCACTTCAGGTTTATCTCCTTATAACCGGGAGTGGCTGAAA
The DNA here is from genome assembly GCA_965372635.1 of uncultured bacterium. Classification (GTDB taxonomy): domain Bacteria; phylum Desulfobacterota; class JADFVX01; order JADFVX01; family JADFVX01; genus CBDVDA01. The sequence continues at coordinate 20,491 of CBDVDA010000028.1, forward strand.
TCAACACAGGCGCTGTAGGCGGCGTGTGGTCTACGTTAACAGTAATTACACGGCTATCGCTGTTTCCGGACAGGTCTTCGGCCTCGAGCTTAATAGAATAGGAACCCTCCTGCAGAAGAGAAACATCCCATTGGGCAAGCATCCCGTTTGAAATTGGAGCTGGTGAGGCCTTTAAAAGCTCCCACGTGGGCGACTCCGATTTTGGAGCGACAAAGACCCTGTATTCCTTGAAATCATCATCACTGTAGGCGGTTCCTATAATATCGACAATTCCGCTAACGTCAGCTTCGTCTACTACAGAAATCCTGATTTCGGGCGGCGTCTTGTCGATCCTGATCTTCACCTCGTTGGAAGCCGTGCTTTCCCACCCGGCAAGGTCAACGGCTTTTACCGCATACCGATATGAGCCTTCGGAAAGGTTTTGCTCCGAATAAGTAACCGTATTGAGCAGATCGGCATTCAACTTATTCCCGTTCAAATAGATATTGTATCCGGCAATATCCGGTTCGCTATTTCCGCTCCAACTGAGGTCGGCATCCACTTCGTTAATGATCTCTCCTATCAGCAGAGGTGCAGACGGAGGTTGAGTATCGACCGTTATGTCAACGGCTGTCTCTGAACCTCTTCCTGCTTTATCGATCACCCGGACACGCAGGCAATACTCGCCGTCGGCAGGAAGAGTCTCGAAAGAATAAAGAATACCCGTCTCTATTGAAGTCGTTCCGGAACCGAGGTGGGTCCATTCGGAAGCGACGCTACAATCACCCGGAGCCAGATCAACGCCGAATGATTCCAGATTTTCATCATAGGCTGTACCTGTTACATCGATAAGACCCTTTATAAAACTATCATTCACTGGAGCGGTGATATTCACTTGCGGAGAGACAGTATCAATATTTATCAGGGCCCTCGCTTCACCTTCGTTCCCGGCCTTGTCTTTAACAAGGAGAGAGAGAGTATACGCGCCGTCGGGCAGGCCGTCACCCAGGTTCCAGTTGAATAATTGCGCACCCGGCGCTGCTGTATTGTCGGATGAAACTTCCGTCCACTCAGCCGGGTTGTCTCCCGGACCGTAACGGAGGCTATAGCTTTCGGGATGCTCCTCGTCAATGGAGCCTGTCAGGCTGATTACGCTGCTGGAATAAACAAAATATGCGCCATTTTGCAGGCTATCCAGGACGACCTGCGGCTCTGTTTTATCGATCATGAACTGCACATCTTTTTCAGCATGATTTCCGGCCAGGTCATCCGCGCTGACATGAAGGGTGTAACTTCCTTCCAATGAGGCGTTCAATGTTCCGAAGGTATAATTGTTTCTCGATTCGCCGCCCGAATCGAGGTCGATAATCTCTCCTCCCCCGCTATATCTGATCGAATACCCGCTCATATTCAAATCAGCCACACTCCCCGACACCGCAACATTTGCGCTGTAATATCCGGATTGCTGAGGCGTAGTGATATTGATTTCAGGCAGGGTTGTGTCGAGATCAACCGTTAATATAGCCGTCTGGGAAAGGTCGGCGTCTGCCTGCGAAATGGCCTTAAGGACGACCTTGTAGACGCCGTCACTGACAAATGATCCGTTGTCACCGGTTCCGTCCCAGACGAGGGCGTGTCCGCCTGCCGCCAGACCGCTCTTTTCTATCGTCTTCAGACTGCTTCCGGAGGAATCGATTATTGTCATTTTAACATCGCAATTTTCCGTAAGCTGGAAGTTGACATTTGACGTATCGGTCATTCCGTCATTATTTGGAGAAATGAGCGACGGAGTGACTGCAAAATCGTTAATTAAAGTACGGACTGAACCGTCATCTAAGTTAATGATCGCCGTCGCTTCGCTCTCATTACCGGCCTTATCGACACTGGTGAGTTTTAAGGTCCTTATTCCTGTGGCCTCGGATATATTCCAGACGCCGAGTTTTCCGTCATTAACAGGACCCGTACTCGAGGCAATATTGCTCCATCCATCGGGCGCCGCGCCTTCACCCTCCTGAAGAGTATAGGAGACAAAATGTTTGTCTGCCGAAGTACCGAGCACCTCCGTAAAAGGGCTTATCGCTCCGCCTGAAGAAGGATAGGTAATAGCTGATTGGGGAGGCGTATTATCAATCTCGACAGGATAGGACCTTTCGGCGCTGTTCCCGCAAGAGTCCGTAGATTTTAGTTTGAGCGTGTACGTTCCGTCTCCCAAGACAGCACCGTCATCTCCTTTCCCATTCCAGGTATTGCTGCCGCTGCCGCCCGCGTGCGCGTGACCGGAAAGAAGTGTTTTGACAATGATCGGCTCTGCTCCGGAGGCTCCTGACCCGACAACGGTGACATTGAGGCTTGCGTTTTCGGGAACGTCATAACTGAATTCTACCTGATCCAATGTCCCGTCGCCATTGGGAGAAAAGAGATTGTTGTCTGTGTAAAAACGGTTTATCTCGCTAGCAGCGTCTATGGAGAAGGAAACTGTGCTGCAACTTGCATTTCCCGTTTTATCCACCACTTTAAGCTTGAGCGAATTATCGCCACTAATCTCCGAGATATCCCAGTTTCCAAGGGCGCCTGACACAGCCCCGTCTCCAAGGATAACCGTTTCCTTGCCATCCTTCCACGTCTTTACCGGTAGCCAGGAGGCGGGATCATCCCCCGGACCCTGCAAGAGCCTGTAGACTTCAACACCATTTTCATCGGCGGCGACGCCCTCCACGGCAAGCGCCTTCCAGTCACCATCCTGTCCGGTCATAATGACCGGGCAGGCCATCATCGAATTCCCGGAAGGGTATGTAATGTCTGCCGTTGGCAGGGTGCGGTCGACCAGAAGTGTACCATTAGCCAATTCCTCATCAGGAGTGCCGTAATTATCGACATATTTAAGCCTGGCAGTGACCGGATATGAACCAACAGGCATGCCGGACAAATCAACGATTACCGGGCCGGGTAAGCCCATGTTCAAATTGAACCGTTTAAGCGATTTTCTCCCTTCCGGTGTGGTAATGAAATACTCCAGGGATTGGGGCTTCACGCCATTTGCCTTAATAGTCACCGAGATTGTCGCCTTTTCCGAAACGGCGCCGCAATCCGCCTCCTCATAATCAACTTTAATGACAACTTCAGCCGTTCCACAACTGAGTGGAAACTTCATGCCATAAGTATAATCATTCCCCTCCCCACCGGCAGCATCAGCCTCCATCCTGACATCGTATGAAGTCCCGTATGTGTCTGGAATGCTAATGCCAAATTTGCCCGAGGGGATATTGTCTGCGCTGTATACTTTAAGAGTTATCCATTGGCTGGCGCCCTCCGGTTGAACAAGAATTCTCACTTCGCTCAATTCTTCATAGAGACCGATATATCCGCTCAGGAGCCCAGGGCACTCGGGCAACAATTTAAAAAGCTTATCTGTTTCGAGAACGGACGAGTAGTAACTTATCCCGGCACTATCCGCCCCTTTTATCCGCAGAGCACTGAAATCACGACCTATTTCCGTATTATCCCAGTCGATATTAATTACGCCATCTTCGTAGACAATGTCCCCCGTCGCATCAAACCACTGAATGTCAGGTGAATTCGGGTCGAAAGTATATTGAAGGACAATATCATCAAAAGTGACGTCCATCGTCTCAACAGCAGTTATACGATGAGCCTTCGCTTCGATCAAATCAGGTGTTAGAACTCTAGCAAGTTTTTCGTCCCAGTAGAAAAATTTAAATTGTTCTACTTTTCCCCCGGAAACCATGGTAGCAATGTTCCCCGCCCTGTCTTCCGCCGTTATCATCAGCTTCTTACCTGCCAGCTGCGTCACAGTAGTGTTGTAATAGGTTTGTATCAAGGCGTTTGGCGGTTCGATATACTTGGCCGTGTTATCGTACTCATCCCCCGTCTGAAAGAGAGCTTCATTTCCCTCCATTATGGCATTCCATGCGTCTGGGTTTTCACCATCACCGGAGCTAGCCTCCCAGTGAAGAATGTTGGGATCATAAGCATATCCTGAAAGAGTCGAATAATAGTTATCGTCTGCATCTATCTTGATCTGGCTGAGTTCAACATTGACAAGAGGTGGGGTGTTATCTACTTCTACAAATATCTCAAAATCTAGAACCTTGACACGGTATTTCCCATCGGGAACAATCTCCAGGCTTTCATCCTTCCCATCCCATGTAATAACGTCATTGCCCGCCGTTGCGTGATCCTTAATGAACGTTCTTACAAGCTGATCTTCGCTATCATATATTTCAAACTCAAGGTGAACAGGCTCGACAACCTGGTAAGATATTTCTACAGAATCTTTTATCTCATCACCATTGGGTGAAAATACCTGGTAGTTTTTCCTGATGTTAGCAATGGGCAGAGGGTCGCCCCAAAATGTTTTTGCTATCGCCTGTCGGCTGTTACCCGCCTGGTCCCACGCCGTGAGCCGAACCAGGTATCTCCCCTCCTGGGGCGGCGACCATGATGTAAAGTCGCCGTTTACAACGGCCTGCTCGGCATAGGGAACGATTGGGTGCCAGCTTGAAGGCTCATCAGCAAGCGCATATTCGAGTTTGTATCCGCCGAAATGAATATCGGAAGCCGTTCCCGTCAGCAGGACCCCGTTACGCTTTCTAACGGGATAGAGTTCGGCCTTCAGGTTCCCCCCGGCCCCCATCGTCCATAAGGATTGGAAGTTGGATGTTTTCTGCGTACAGGCAGGGCCGTCGTCAGTATAGGCATTAAAAAGGAACGTATTGGAATAAGCGTCCGTAAATTGCAGGGGTTCTTTATAATAATCCCCGTTATAACGCAAGAGAGGATTTAATTCACCATAGGTCAAGAACGTGATCTCACCCGTTTCCACGTTGACCATATAAAGAGCTCTGTCGTAGGTTGTATCACCAATACTTATGTCCTCCTTCAGTGCCCCTTCCACAATGACGAATCCCGGGTTTGCCGTCCATTCCAGACCTGAGACACCGCCGATAGGAGGCGAAGCACCGACACTCAGGTCGATGCTCCTTCTTCCCGTCGATTCGCGTGTATCCCAATCAATAGTGAAGGTCGACAGGTCAAAGACATCGAGATGCGGTTTGCCACTTACATTTGTATTAGGGCGATGGCTGTAGGCGGAGGCAACCTTCCTGCCATCTTTTGAAATGCCATGACGAGCACTGCTGATACCGTAAGTTCCGTATAGAATCATATTAGAACCCGATTCGATATCGTAGACATTGGCTATTCCGCTCCATTGTCCGTTGCTGCCTTTTCCGAGCATTATCTTTTTCCTGTCAAGCGATATTTCATGTGTGTGGGAAGAACCGGAAATGTATTTCTTATTTCCCGGCGCATTAATGTCATAGAGATTTAAAGAATAGTCATTGAAATAGTGACGGTAACCGACATAAATATTCTGCATCAGTATGGACGAATCGTCCACCCATCTGAAATGAGTAAACGTTTCGTAATAATAATCTTTGTAGTTCGGGTTTCCATCGTAGAGAAGTACTTTGTTATATGTCCCATCGTTATCTATTATCCAGACGAGGGCTCTCTCGTCGCTATAAGAGCCACCCAGATGTTTTCGCTCATGCACGCTTAAATGCGACCCATTAGGAGACCATTCGAATTTATAATATCCTGCGTCGTAAACAGACGGATTCCGATATTCAGGAATGGCTGAGAAGACCTTTTCCTTCACGGCCGTTTCGACATCGACCTTCCATATATCGAGACCGTGGTCCCCCGTTATATTGCCATAGGTTCCGTCCCACCAGCGGACAACGTAACCGACGTGACGGCTGTCGGGAGACCATCTAAGAACGGAGTCTGCGGCATTATTCGCTTCGCGCATTCTTTCTTTTCTCGTCACGTTGTAAGGGTTTTCAAAGGACCGCGCATCGAACAACGTTGCATTGCTTCCGTCTGTGTCCATAACCCACAACTCGTATTTACTTGAGTAGTAGCTATTGTAAGACAATGATTCTTTCACCATAAGCGCCACTTTTTTTCCGTCGGGAGACGGAGTAAATTCCCTGAGCCACCGCCCCCCCACACCACTCACAAGCCGGAGGCGTATTTCTTCCGGGGTGATATCGGTAATGGTTAACCCGTCGGTACTCATTTTACGCAGCCCGCCCGAGAGTCCCCCTAAGAGAAATATAGCCCCGCTTCCGTCAGCGAGCCATTTATAACCTTTATCTCCACCTACAACTTGAAGACCTGAACTGGCTTGTACCAGCTTACAGCTCAAATCGTTGCCCTCGGCAGTTCCCCGTTTCATTGCATCGAAGACGGAGATGCCGTTGTTGTCCACGACCACCTCAAGGCTGCCGAGAACCTCTCCATCGGCTGAGACGATTTCGAATCTATAAGCGCCGTCGCTGGCAACGGTCCCGTTCTCTGTATATCCATCCCAAACAATCTGGTCGGCGGCGGCATCTTCCAGGCCCTCTCCGCTGAAGCTGGCGACAACATTTCCTTCCTCGTCTACCACCCGCACCTCGACCGTCTGTTCCGTATCGAGAGTAAAGGAAAGCGTTGTAGAGTCATTTATTCCGTCGCCGTTAGGCGAGATGAAATGTTCGGAAAGAGAGAGCCCCATCGACTGGACTTCAAAAGATTTTGCGGCGCTGTTATTGTCTTCCGCTTTCTCTTCGATACTGTTTTCAGGATCAGCCACGATTGCAATCTCATGGCTGCCCGGACGTCCTACCGTGTTATAGGTGAAGGTTGCCGTCTCAACCGAATTTCCCTCTATGCGGCTGATGGTCTCCGTCCCGATGATGCTCTCACCCTCCATCAAATAAACCGTCACATCGGATGCCGCCTGTAGCCCCTCGTTCCTTATGGCTCCATTGATAACAATCTGGTCGCCTTCCTTCGGAAATGCCGGTTGAATCAGGACGTTATCAGCCGAAACCGACAAGTCAGGCAGGCTTTTCACAAAAAGGGTCGAAAAGGCGTTGTTGTCCTGTTCCGTCACCTCCTTTATCAGGTTGGCAGGATCGACCTCGACGTATATCACCTTGCTGCCGGGCTCCAATATCTCCGGCCACTCTACGCTCACCTCGACACTCTCGCCGACACCGAGGGTCTGGATGGTTCTGCTTCCCAGCAGTTCACCACCGGACCCGGGAACGCCGTCATAGAAATTCACATCGATATTAGCGGCCTCCGAGTAGCCGTTATTACTAATCGATGCCGTAATGTTTGTGCCGTCCCCTTCATTAACAGGGTTTGGAACAATAGAGATATCACTGTACAAGACGCTCAGGTTGGGGTCTGTCAGGACAAGATCGTTTACTGTCAGGGTGGCAACGCCTTCGTTGTTCTCTTCCGAAAGTTCCGCAAAGGCATTTAAAGGGTCGGCCTTTACCGTGATGGGGAGGTTCTGGCCAACCATGCCGGCCGTCCAGGTTGCATCGACAGTTACGGCGCCATTTGCGGCAAGTAGGGGGATGGTTTTCGTGGCGATAACCTTTGCCGACTCTCCTTCACCGGCAAGGAACTCGATTCTTACATCGTAAGCGTCTGCCGTCCCGCCGTTCCTCACGTCTGCCGTCACTTTCACGTTCTGGTATTTGTCGATCTCCGCCGCCGAGAGGGTAACATCGGCATCGGTGATTTCCAAGTCGTAGGTGGGAACGACAATGAGTATCTTTGCAGCCGAATTATTCGTCTCACTCGATTCTGCCACAATACCGCCTGCATCGGCGACGATTCTGAAGATATGGTCGTGTACCTCTTCCACTGCAACCTGGAAGGTTACGGATGTTGACGAATTGCCGGGAAAGGCGAGAGTCTGCTCGCCGATGATGTTTTCAGGTAGAGCTTCCCCGTCGTAGAGGACCACCTTCGCCTCTGGAACGTCCGTCCTGCCGAGGTTTTTGATGTCCGCATTAATGACAATATTGGAGGGGAGGCTTTCCAGCTTTTCCGGGATGAATGTAATATCGTCGCTCTTAATGGAAAGGTCGGGATCAACGGTCGTCTTCCAGACGGCGTTTACGGCGAGGGCCGTCTGGTAAGGGCTTGCCTGCCAGCTCCCGTCGCCCGACTGCATTGAGAGGAGGTAATCTATCCCTGCGCTCGACACCTGGGAGGGGCCTTCTACCTCTTTCAACGCCAGCAACGCCTCTGCCGTGTTGTAGACCGTGCTCGGGCTGTTGCCGAACCCGCCGTCGCTGTTCTGCTTCGCCAGCAGCCAGTTCGTCCCATTGGCAATCGGTTCATCGAGGGGATAGGCCTGCCGTTTCAGGCCGAATAATTTAAGCGCCGCCGACGTAGTCAGTACATCGCTGGCACTGCCGCTCCCCCAGCCGCCGTCGGTCTTCTGTACCGACTGAAGGTAGGCAACCCCTTTAGAAAAGACCGTTTCGCCGGTATGCCCTGCGGCAACAAGGGCATTTAGGGCGAGGGCCGTATCGGCAGGGCTGCTTGCATAGTTGGCGGCACTTCCCCATCCTCCGTCCATATTTTGCAGGGTGAGCAGTTCCTGCACCACCGCAGAGGTGTCTTCCCCGCTCGCGGCAAGGGCCGCCACCTTCCTGGCGAGGTAATCCGTATTGGCAGGTTCAGCAAGGCCGAGCCATCCCAGGCCCGACGTTATCGCTTCCCCGGCTGTTTCAAAATCGGCAAGAGCGAGCAAGGCCTCAGCCGTATCGCGTGCCGCCGTTCTCGCCAGGTCTTTCCAGCTTCCGTCCGCCTCCTGGCGGTCAAGCAGCCAGGCGACCCCCTCGTTAACGTCGGCAACCGTCGTTCTCGGCGTCGTCTCTGGGGGCGTTACGCCCGGGATTTCGGGGAGCGATTTTTTCAAGGTGGAGGCAACCTGCGTCATGGCCGCGCCGTCAGTAAGGATTGAAAAACGGGTCACAAAGGCGTTTCGCACGTTTTCGATGCCCACAACGTCATTTGCGGCAAAGGTGCCGGGGCGGGTCACGTAGATGAAGGCCGTTTTGAAGCTCTTCTGCGAATCAGCCGGAGCGGGGTTACGCTCTCCTACGGCGGCAATTATGTCGTCGATGGTTATCGTCCTCGCCGTTCCGCTGATGGTTACCCCCGCTTCGGGGAGGCGTGTTTTGTCCACGTCCGGGCTTTCGATGAGGGTAAGCGGCGGGACTTCCGATTTGTCGATCATCCCCATGAGGTAGAGATCGATGGGACCGTAGTATTTCATCTCCCTCTTCGGCAGGAGGGAGGTAAAGGTGCCATCGCCATTATCCCGCCACTCGTTGCCGTATTCCGTGGAGCCGCTCGAATCGAGGAGGAAGCTCCAGTGGGAGCCATAGTTTCCGAGCAGTGCGTCGCTATCGATTCCATCCTCATCCTTGAACTTGAGCTTGGCCGCCCAGCGGTGAAGGATTTCATGGCTCAATGTGTGAAGTGTAAGGTTGAAATCAGGATCGCGGGGGTTTGTCACATTTTTATAGCGGTCGGGGTTTTTAATATTCCCCATGTCGATGGTGCCCTGGAGATTCCCGCTACTCCCGTAATAGCTCGACCTGTCGAAGAGGTCCATGCCGAGGCCCGACGTATCGTTCTGAACGCCGGTATAAAATGCGATCGTTTTCTCATCGACCATACCGTAATCGAAGTTAGAAAAGATAACGAGGAAGTCGTAATCGTCGGTGTGGGTCTTATAGAATTCCTTTGCAATCTCCTCTCTGGAGACCTGATTGTGAGACCCGTCAGGAAGGTACAGGTCGTAAGCACCCTCTGCCTCCATAACGGTCACGTTGCCGTAATCATCGAGATGAGTGGCGGTGAAGGCTTGGGCAAAGGAAACTACCGGGGTGAGAGAAAAAAGTGTAAAGAAAAAGAGCAGGGCCAGGACCTTGTCCACAAAGGGCACGAAGCTGCACGAAGTTTTCATTTGCAATCTTTCTCGCATCATAATAGTCCCACTCCTTTTTTATCCACTAATTATCCATCCACG
>CBDVDA010000029.1:0-29528 GCA_965372635.1 uncultured bacterium
AGCAAGGTGGGACGAAAAACTAGGCGAGTTAAAAGCGTTCTATGAAATTCATGGTCACTTCAGGGTGTCTCAGAAGGGGGAGAACTGCAAGCTCGGTTATTGGATTGCGAAAATAAGAAGAGTTAAACCCGAGGCCGAAAGGTTGAAAAAACTGGGCGCCATAGGCTTTGATTTGGAAAAGGAAAAAGTTCAGGGAAAATAATCGAGGGTATCGTAGAAGGTTTCACGCAGATGCAAACTGACTTGGAATCAGAAAAGCGCTCCATAGAGACAACAGCGACCTTTTAAATTCGCCCCTCTGCTTTAAAGCAATAAAGCCCGTCGCAGTTCTTCGCTGCTTCGGGCTTTCAAATTCTTTCTTCTTTATCCTTCCCATTCTAATCCCCTCCATTAGAGGGTTCCCTCCTCTTCTCCCATTAGAGTATTATTGCTCTAACGGGACAGGCGAGGCAAATCACTTTAGCCCATAACATAGCAAACTTTTTTCTTATTTAAAAACAAAAAGTTACGCCCCTTTTTTTAGAGGCGACACATATTGCTCAAAAGGCGACATATATTGCTCTTTTTCAATGGAAAAAGGGCAAAGACGAAAGGCTTGCAGAACAGAGGGGGTCGCTTCTTTACAGGCTGTCCGAGAATAGATTTAGATTTTTTGAACAAATAAAAAAGCTTTCGAGAATACCCCTAGAATCGACGATCTCCTCTTTTCGAAGGGCATCGCCGCCCCCTAAATTAGTGCCTTTTTGCATTCTCGGACAGCCTGTTTATCGTTGACAAGTCTCTGTAATCGCTTTCATCAGACGGCGGGTTTGTCCATCTTCTTCTATCATCTTTTTAACCGCTTTCGCGGGACGCTCACTCTGTTTTAATCCACTCCAAAAAGTTACCCACCTCTTTGCCTTCAATCACACAGAAAATCTAAAATGGAAGGGGTCTTTGTCTCAGAGCCTTGAGGCGAGGCAGATAATCTTCGACGACATCTCCAGGGCAGAGGCATAGTGAAGCGCCTCGGGAAGAGAAGGCCCGGCAGCGAAGGCGCCGTGTCCCTTAACGATGATCACTTTAGCTCCCTCCCCCATCTTTTCAGCCATAACCTCGGCCATATTCTCCCCCTGCGGAACTACTTCAACAGTACCGAGGATATGACGCCCTTCAAGATCGACAGGTTCAATCACCTCACTTTGAAGCGACAAGGCAATGGCATGAGGCGGGTGGCAATGGAGAACCGCAGAGGCTTCCGACGTTTCATAAATCGCCCGGTGAACGGGATACTCCATGGAAACGCCATCCGGCATTTCCTCCGAAAAGGGAACGGTGAAGAGATCTCCCGCTTTCATGCTGCCGAGCATGGCGCCGGAACGGGTAATCTGAATAACGTCCCCTTCCCTGGTACTCATATTCCCGCTGTGGGAACTATTCAGCCCCAAGCGCATCATCTGGCGGCCCACATCCCGGAATGCATCTAAAAGGGCGGCCCTCTTAATATCCATTACGAACGGTACTCCTTCAAATAATCTTCAATCCTCCGAACGCCCTCATCTAGGCGTTCTATCGATGCGACATAGGAGAGCCGTAAGAAACCTTCACCACCCGCTCCGAAATCAACACCCGGCGTTGTCGCTACTTTTCCCTTTTCGAGAAGGTCTTTGGCAAAGCCGAGGGAATCCTTTGTGTAGTCGCTTACGTTAACGAGGAGGTAGAAAGCGCCCGCTGGTTTGGAGGCGACCTTGAGGCCTATACCTTCAAGCGCCGACAAAAGGAAATCCCGTCTTTCCCTGAAAGCGTTTCGCATCTCTTCGAGATCCTTCTCCCCCTCCTGCAATGCCGCCATGGCGCCGTACTGGCTGATGGTGGGTGCTGAGATATAGAAACTCTGAAGAAGCCGCTGGAAGGGACGGACATACCTTTCGGGCAGTACACAATAGCCGACCCGCCAACCTGTCATGGCGTAACGCTTGGAGAAACCGTCCACCACGAAGGACTGGTCGCTGAATTCAAGGATGCTCCGCTCTTTCCCCTCGTAAACAAGGCCGTGGTAAATCTCGTCGGAAACGACAGGCACGCCCATCCCGGTGATAGCTTCCATATCCTCCTCCGGCATAAGCGCCCCAGTCGGGTTGGCAGGCGAGTTGATGAGGATCGCCGTCGTCTTTGACGTAATTTTTTTCTCTATCTCATCGGGAATCAGCCTGAAGTTTTCTTCTTCCCGCGTCTCCACAAAAACAGGCGTTCCTCCGAAGAAGTTGACGAAGTTTGCGTAGCAGGCGTAGTGGGGGTCGGTCATAATCACCTCGTCGCCCGACTCGACGAGGGTGGCAAAAATCATCTGCAAGGCAGGCGAACTTCCGGAGGTAACAATGATGCGTTCCACAGGCACAGAAACGCCATACTTGACCCGGTAGCGCTCTGCAATCATCTCCCGCAATGACCTCAGGCCAAGTGACGGCGCATAACGGGTTTCACCCGATTCTATGGCCTGCACCGCCGCTTTTTTTACGCAAGAGGGCGTCTCGAAATCGGGTTCACCCACCTCGAAGTGAACAATATCCTCACCTCCGGCTTCAAGTTCCTTCGCCCGGTCTAGAATATCCATTACGAGAAAAGGAGTGAGCGATTCGACGCGCTCTGGGATGGGGCGCTCAGAGGTCAATGCACGAACCTCCGGCCAGATGGGATTTTTTCTGCATTAAAGAGAAGATCGGGGGGAAAGGGGGCTTTATCTGCAAAGAAGAAAGGACTATTTTTTAGGTTTCAGGATATCGATTTGCCGTTCGGCCTCTTCCTTTATCCTATCATCGTTAGCAGACCTGGCAAGGGACTCGTATTCGGCCAGCGCCAAGTCACGTCTTCTCAGCTTCAGGTAGGTCTCGGCCAATTTCAACCGTGCATCATAAAAATCGGGTGCCTTCTTAGCGAGGCGGCTAAACAGGCTGGCCGCCTTTTTATATTCCCCCTTGCTAAAGTGCACCAAACCCATGTTGAAGCGCGGCAGAGGAAAAGTGGGGGCAAGCTTGAGCGCCCGACGGAAATTCTGCATAGCACGGGTATAGTCCTTTTTATTGTAGTAGACCATGCCGATGTTGTTGTGGGCCCGTTCGGGGGTGCCGTAAAGAACGTTGTCCGCCGCCTTTTGGAAATTGGTAATCGCCTTGTCGTAATCCCCCATCCGCGCATAGGCGAGCCCCATATTGTTGTAGGCTTCCGAGAAATCCTTATCGAGATTAACGGCCCGTTCGAAGTGAGTGAGCGCCTTGTCGTTTTCTTCGAGGTTCAGGTAAACGAGGCCGAGCGCGTTGTGTATTTCCTTGTTTCGCGGTGCCTTTTCGATGGCCTGGAGCAGTTCCTTCAGGCTCCCCCTCAGGTTTCCTTCCGCTAAGTAGGAGATGCCGAGTTGGTAGTGTATCTGGGCCTCACTCCCCTTTTTCAGTTTTCCAGAAGATGCGCAGGCTGTGATGAATAGCGCACAAAAAAGGAGTGCCGTCCATTTCAAATTTGTTATTGAAAACATGTTTCCTCCCCACCAGGCCAGCGGGCCAAAGCCGCCGCCATTTATTTTAAAGGTATTTTCCAATGATAATATCGAGGTCTTTCTTCGTCTTCTCCGGGATGACGGACCTGTCGGTCATGATGGCGCCCTGGAGCGCCGTGGCGCACCGGCAGGAACGCTCATCCTTTATCTTCTGCACGGCGGCCTTGATAATCGCCTTCGCCGTAGAGACGTTCTGTTTGATGATGGCGAGCACTGCCTCCACCGTCACGTCCTCCTCCTCCTCGTGCCAGCAGTCGTAGTCGGTAGAGAGCGCGATCGTGGCGTAACATATTTCCGCCTCTCTCGCAAGCTTCGATTCGGGGATATTGGTCATACCGATCACGTCCACGCCCCAACTCCGGTAGAGCTTTGATTCGGCCCGCGTGGAGAACTGCGGCCCCTCGATACAGATGTAGGTGCCGCCGAAGTGGGTGTTGGCCCCAACAGAGATCGCCGCATCGTGAACGACGTTGCTGAGATTCGAGCAGAGCGGATCGGCGAACCCGATGTGGCCCACCACGCCGTTTCCAAAGAAGGTGGAGGCCCTCCCCTTCGTGTGATCGATAAACTGGTCGGGAATAACGATGTGTCCCGGCTCGATCTTCTCCTTCATGCTGCCCACAGCGCTGACAGAGATGATCTGCTCCACGCCGAGCTTTTTCATACCGTAGATATTGGCGCGGAAATTGAGTTCCGACGGGAGGAGCCGGTGCCCCCTGCCGTGCCGGGGGAGGAAGACCATCTTCACTCCTTCCAATTCGCCCGTAATATACTTGTCCGACGGGTCGCCGAAGGGCGTATCCACGGCAACTTCTTCTATATTAGCAAGCCCCTCAATCTCGTAAAGACCGCTTCCGCCGATGACTCCAACCGTTGCCAATATCGCCTCCTGAAACAATTAATTACTGCCGGGAAAGCTACCATGTTTGGCCGTTTCGGTCAAGGACTTTGTACAAATTACGAGGTAAAGCAGTTACTCTTTTTGAGGGAACAAGGAGACTCCTTCTCCCCTTAAAACTTAGTCAACTAATGATTAAATAATTTATTTACTTAGATGCTCTGAAATAGCAGCGAGAAGATTCTTCTTCCGCACCGGCTTGGCGATGTGGGCGGTGCAACCCATCTTCATGCAGCGCGCCACCTCTTCCGTCAGGGCGTGGGCCGTAAAGGCGACAATGGGGGTTTTTTCGAGTCCCTTCTCCTCCTCCCACTTCCGGATAATTCGCGTCGCCTCGTAGCCGTCCATGACGGGCATCTGCATGTCCATGAGGACGAGATCGTACTCCCCGGCGGTGAAGCGCTCGAAGGCCTTCTCGCCATCCTCGGCCATATCGAGCGTGTGGGGGGTGCCTTTCAGGAAGGCCTTTACGAGGAGGCGGTTGTCTTCGGCGTCTTCGGCGAGGAGAATTCGCCCCCCCTCCGCCCCTTCTGGATACTTTTCGACCGGGACAACGTCTGAAACAGCCTCTTCCGTCCCTTCTCCCGCCCCCCGCTTCATGTCGAAGGTGACGAAAAAGGTGCTCCCCTGGCCTGTAGTACTTTTCACAGCAATCTCTCCCCCCATAAGCTGGACGAGTTTTTTCGAGATAGCGAGGCCGAGCCCGGTGCCGCCGTAGAGACGCGTCGTGGAGGCGTCGGCCTGCACGAACTCGCTGAAGATGCTTTCCAGCTTCTCCGGTTCGATGCCGATCCCCGTATCCCGTATTGAGAGTTGGAGCCTGCAAACCTCCTCCCCGTCGTCGCAACCGGCGCAATCAGCCTCGATAGCGATCTCGCCGCTGTCGGTAAACTTGACGGCATTGCCGATGATGTTGATGAGCACCTGACGGAGGCGGGCGGGATCGCCGATGAAGGTTTTCGGGAGGGTGGGAGAAAGCGTGCAGTTAAGAGCAATTCCTTTTTTCTCCATCTTGGAGCGAAAAACGGAAAGTATCCTGTCGATTTCAGCGACGAGGTTGAATTCGATCTCCTCCAGTTCCACCTGTCCCGCCTCGATCTTGGAAATATCGAGGATATCGTTGATGATGCCGATAAGCGCATCTCCCGAGTTCCTGAGCCGCTCGATATATTCGTTCTGCTCTTCGTCGAGACCCGTTTCGGAGAGGAGTTCGGCCATACCGATAATGCTCGTCATGGGGGTTCTGATCTCGTGGCTCATATTGGCGAGGAATTCGCTCTTCGCCCTGCTCGCCTGCTCCGCAGCCTCCTTCGCCTCGACAATCGCCTTTTTAGTATGGGTCTGATCGGTAATATCGAGCACGATTCCGAGCATACGAAGGGCTTCGCCCGATTCATCCCTGAACACCTTTCCAAGCTCGTGAACGATCCTCACCTCACCATCGGGCAAAACGATCCGGTGGTCGATGTCGTAAGCGACATCCCCCGCTACAGACCGGTCAAGAGCATGGGTTACCTTCTGCCTGTCATCGGGGTGAATGCATTCCATGAAGGCCCTATAAGTAGCCTCAAACTGCTGCGGTTCAAATCCGAAGATGCGGTAGATCTCGTCCGACCATTCGAGGTCGCCGTTTTTAATATCCAAACTCCAGTTCCCGAGGTGGGATATCTGCTGCGCTTCGAGCAGCCTGTCCCGCGTCGCGGCCAGTTCTGCGGCGATTTCCTTGTACTTTAATGCTCCCGCGAGACGAATGGCGTTTTTCTGCCGCTGCCAGAGGAAGAGGATGGAAATACCCGATGCAATGATAAGGAGGATGGAAGAAAGGATGACGAAGGCGAGCCGGTTTTTAAGCGGTCGGAGAACCTCCTCTACGTCCACCTTGGACACCAGGCCCCAAGGGGTCCCTTCGATATAACCAGTCGCCGCCAGGACCGGGATGCCGCGATAATCCCTCCCCTCCATAGTGGTAGAGATCCTGTTGACCGCCTTCACGGCAGGGAGATCTTCCAACAGAGGTGTGCGGAGTTTGAGTGCTGTGTCCTTTTTGTTCCGAAGGTCGTTGAGAAAAAGGATTTCATCGCCGCTCCTTTCCACGAGCAATGTTTCTCCCGACTTGCTTGCAGCGGGCCATGACTGGATAAATGGATATAAAAAGTCTTTGGGGTTTATCTCAAACACGACAGTAAAAACCGATTTATCGATAGCGTACGGGATGACAAGGTCCATATTGATGAGCCCATGTTCTTCCAGGTGAAGGTCTGTCATGAAAGGGGTTTTTTCCTGGTGAACATCCTTCCAATACCTTTCGTGATGAATATCAAGGTCCGCAGCGGCAGAATGCATAAGCGGTTCGTCCTGGGGACTGTAAAGAATCCAGTTGCCATAACGATAATTTGAAGCGATAACGTCCAGAAATTTTTTCAGCTCTTTTTCATCTTGAGCATTCGATCGACCCGAATCAAGTGAACGGAGCCACTCAACAACAAAAGGGTTTTCTCTCAGAACCCTGGCATCAGACATGCGTTCATACCGCCAGAGCTTGATCTCGCCCGTCTTCAGGGCAACAATCGCCGCCATGTTTGCGAGAGCGCGGTTTTTCTGAGAGGTAGCTTCGTTGTTATAATAAATCATCCCGGCGGCAGAGATGCCGAGAGCGAGCAGGAGGAAGATGCCCGCCAGGGAAATGAGTTGTATTTTTTCAGTCCGTTCCATATTTATTGGATAACCTTATGCGGTTAACGTTTCGCTATAATTCAACCTTATCGCATCGTATTTCAGATGGCAAGCGAAGAAATGGTAAAAATCTAAAAAAAGCGGAGTGAAAAGTGGAGACCCTTATTTTTCAGAGTCTGTTTTTGAAGCTGAATGCTTCCCCTGAAGCTGGCCGCAGGCGGCGGAGATATCGCTCCCCTTACTGCTCCTCACAAAGACCGTGAGATGCCTGTCGATAAGGTATTGCTGGAAGGCCGCAACCACCTCCGCTGACGGCCGTTTGAAGGGAGAGCCTTCGTATTCGTTGAAGGGGAGGAGGTTCACCTTGGAGGGGATGCCCCAAAGAAGTTTCAGAAGGCGTTTTGCATCGTCCAGAGAATCGTTCAGCCCTTCGATCATGACATACTCGAAGGTGATCCGCCCCCGATTCCTTAGAGGGTACTTCCGGCAGGCGTCGAGCAGTTCTTTAATGGGATAACGTTTGTTCACCGGCATGAGTTTGTCCCGCACCTCGTCGGTGGTGGCATTGAGAGATACGGCAAGATTCACCTTCGTCTCCTTACCAAACTCAAGCATCGGCGGCACCACCCCTGCCGTAGAGAGGGTCACCTTGCGTGCAGGAATCCGCATCCCCTCCTCCCCCGTTAGTATGCCAATGGCGCGCACCACGTTCTCGAAATTGAGAAGCGGCTCCCCCATTCCCATGAAGACGATGTTGGTGATTTTTCCTTCATCCTCCTGTTCACGTTGAACAGCCAGGATTTGATTGACGATCTCCGCCGTGGTGAGGTTCCGCCGAAAACCGATCGATCCCGTAAGACAGAATACGCAGTCGAGGGGGCAGCCCGCCTGCGACGAGATACAGAGCGTGAGCCGCTTCCCCTCGGGAATGAGGACGCTCTCCACCCCTTCGCCGTCGCCGAGGAGGAAGAGGTACTTGGCCGTGCCATCGCTGGAAATCTCGCTCTTCTCAGGCGTGAGCGTACTGATGAAGGCCGACTCGGAAAGCTCCTGCCGGAAGACCTTTGAGAGGTTGGTCATCTCTTCGAAAGACTGGGCGCCAAGCTGGTAGAGCCATTTAAAAACCTGGGCAGCCCGGTAGCGCTCCTTCCCCATTCCGGAGAGGAATTGCTCCAATTCGGCGAGGCTCATTTTTTTGATATCGATCATAACGTAGTCGTAAAAAGTCCTATTGGCCTGTCATTTCGAGTGGAACGAGAAATCTTCTTCTCTTTAATGAATTGAAAAATAATTAAGATTTCTCCCTTTGGTCGAAATGACAAAAAATCTACTTCCCATTAGAAGTATCCATCTTAACTAAACAAAAAAAGCGCCCTTTAAAATTAAGGGCGCTTTTTAAAATAATATCCCGGAAAGCCGGTATCAACCCCTATCGACTACCTCGAGGGAGTTGAAGAAATAACCGATCTCGAAGGCCGCCGTCTCAGGTGCATCGGAACCGTGAACCACGTTGTTATCAATGCTATCGGCGAAGTCAGCCCGGATGGTGCCGGGTGCTGCGTCCTTCGGGTTTGTGGCTCCCATCAGATCCCGGTTCTTTTTGATGGCATCTCCCCCTTCGAGCGCCATGATGAGACAGGGGCCCGATGCGATAAAATCTGTCAGGTCGTTGAAAAAGGGGCGCTCTTTATGAACGGCGTAAAACCCGCCTGCTTCCTCTTTCGTAAGATGAACAAGCTTCATCGCCGTTGGCCTGAGGCCGTTTTTTTCGAACCGTTTTATGACCTCTCCGATCAGGTTTTTCTTTACCCCGTCGGGCTTGATGATTGACAGTGTTCTTTCCATCTGATTTAAATACCTCCGAAATTTTTTCAATTTTTTGAAGTGACGAATTTTACACGAATTAGCCTGAATTTTCCAGCAGAATCGTTAAACATCTTATATCTCCCCTCCTTTACAAGGAGGGGATTAAGGGGAGGTGGGTTATAAATAACAGCCTGATTGCAGACATAAAAGAAACCTAGTCAACAATCAGTATCTGCAAATCCATCACGTTCGTCCCCGTAGGTCCCGTCTTAAAAAGCCCTGCCTTTTTATCGAAAAATGTATAGGAATCGTTATTTGCCAAGTAGGCAGCGGCGTCATACCCTTGAGCAAGCGCCTCGGGAACGGTAAAGCCGTTCACAATCGCTCCCGCCGCATCAGTTGGGCCGTCAGTACCGTCCGTCCCGGCTGAGAGAAGCGTAATCCCGGAGATATCTTTGATTTTCTCCGCGAAAAGAAGCGCCAGTTCCATATTCCGCCCCCCCTTCCCATCCCCCTTTATGGCCACCGTCGTCTCCCCGCCGGATATAAAACAGAGCGGCGAGGCAGTCTCTTTTTCATTCTTCGCCCAGATGGCAAGATCGGCCAGCTCAGAAGCAACATCCTCCAGATCGCCCGAAACCGGTTCCTGCCTAACCGACACCTCAAAACCGAGCGCCTCCGCCTTCACCCTCGCCGCCTCGACAGCTACGCTGTTGTTCCCGACAATAATATTCTCCACACGGCTGAAAAGGGGGTCCCCCGGCTTGGGCGTCTCCTCTCTTTCACCTGCCTGCCCCTCGTCGAGAAGCGACCTGACGGCAACCGGAACCTTCGACAGAAGATCATATTTTTCGAGGATTGCAAGGGCGGCGGCGTACGTGCTCCCATCGGGAGCCGTCGGCCCAGAGGCGATCACATCAAGGATATCGCCGATAACGTCGGAAAGGATGAGGGAGAGAACCGGGGCGGGTACGGCCAAACCGGCAAGCCGCCCCCCCTTCACGCGGGAGAGATGCTTCCTCACGGCATTCAACTCACCGATATCGGCTCCGCATTTCAAGAGGAGATCGGTGGTCTGCTGTTTCTCTTTGAGACTAATCCCTTCGGCAGGAGAAACGAGAAGCGCAGAACCGCCTCCGGAAACAAGACACAAGACGAGGGTCGCCTCATCGGCGGCCTTGAGGAGTTCAATCACCTCACGCGTCGCCGCCACCCCCTTTTCATCGGGCAATGGATGAGAGGCCTCGAAAAGTTTTATCTTTTCGAAGGGGCCACCGTGGCCATACTTTGTAACGGCAATGCCGTCGGCCACCAGATCACCGAGTTCCTCTTCCACAGCCCGGCACATGGGCCAGGCCGCCTTCCCGAAGGCGATAACGAGGATACAATCAGCACCTGAATTATTCAAGCGGACTTTGACTGTTTCGAGATGCCTCTTAACGGCGGCGGCGGGCTCCACGGCATCGAGAGCGGCAGCAAATATCACCTCCGCTCTTCCAACGGAGTCTTTCATCTCAGCCCTTCGCTCTCGACGAAAGAAAAGAGACGGCAAACCAACTCATGATCTTCGTTCCGATAAGGAGGGACCCCTCGTCCACGTCGAAGAGGGAATTGTGGAGAGAGGCATCGAGGCCCTTCGCTTTATTGCCCGTCCCGAGCCGGAAGAGCACACCGGGCACCTCTTCCGCAAAGAGTGCAAAGTCCTCGGCGCCCATCATGGGGTCTTCCAGCCGTATCACCCCTTCTTCGCCCACAACATCTACTGCGGCCTCTCTGAGCAATTCATCGAGTTCGGGGTCGTTCACTACGGAAGGACACTCATAGCTGTAGTTAATCTCATACCCGGCGCCCATAGAATCGGTGACGCCTTTCACAGTCCCTTCGATCAGTTCGGGCATGCGCGTCCGAAGGTCCTTATTTAGCGTGCGCACCGTCCCCTCCATCTCGAGCCGGTCGGCAATGATATTTTCCGCCGCCCCCCCCTCTATCTTCCCGATGGAGATGACCGAGGGGTGAAGGGGGTCTGTCCGCCTGCTCACGATATGATGGAGGGCGTTTATCACCAGGGAACCCACGAGGACGGCATCCACCGTCTGGTGCGGACGGGAGGCGTGGCCGCTCTTCCCTTTGATCCGTATACTCACCCTGTCCGCCGCCGCCGTCATCATCCCGCTCCTGTGTCCCACCTGCCCCACCTCCAGTTCAGGAAGACAGTGGAGCGCGGCGATGGCCGCCGGTTTCGTTTCTTCGAAGAGACCATCCTTCAACATCGCCTTTGCGCCTGTGCTGTTTTCCTCGGCGGGCTGGAAGACAAAGAGAACGCGCCCCTTTATGTTTTCCCGCAGTTTCCCGAGGACAATAGCCGCACCGAGGAGACTCACCACATGCACGTCATGCCCGCAGGCATGCATCACACCCGGCACGGTGGAAGCATAATCGGTGGACTTCTTATCTTGTATGGGAAGGGCGTCCATGTCGGCGCGAAGCGCAACGAGAGGGCCGTTCTTCCCCCCTTTCAGCAATCCCACTACGCCGTGTCCACCCACGCCCCGTTTTACCTCGATATCGTTCGCCTCTAAGACGCCCGCCACGAAGGAGGCCGTCTGCTCTTCCTTCCCCGACAGCTCCGGCTTCCGGTGCAGTTCCCGTCGAAAGGTTACGAGCCGTTCTTTGATCTTCTCCGTTTCGGTAATAATTTTCTTAAGCATTTTTTACCTCACCTGTCGTTTTCAAACAGACGCCTCCGCGTCTCACATCACCTGCACCATCGAAACTGTTGTCGCCGTCACCGGCCACCACCGTATGGACGCCTCCGAAGTAAAGGTTCTTCACGTTCCAGCCATTGCAGGGGATACCCTCATTGAAAAGCATTTCGATCACCCCGTCGCCATTTCCCTCCTCCACCTGAAAGCATTTCCTGTCCCAGTGCGCCCTCGGGGCGTTGACCGCCTCATGAACGGGCAGCCCAAAATCGACTAGGTTGACAATCACCTGCAATATGGCGTTCCTGATCCGGTTGCTCCCACCGCTCCCGAGCACCGCCACCGGTCGCCCCTTCTCCATAACAATGGTGGGCGCCATCATGGAAGACATGCGCGTGCCGGGCGGCTGCCTGTGAAAGCCGTGGGGGTTGATGTCCTCTTCGCCGAGCATATTGTTTACCATGATCCCCGTATTCGGAATCATCCATCCGCACCCTTCACCGTTGGACGTCGTTACCGACACCGCATTCCCCGCGTCATCGACGACACTGATATGGGTCGTATTCCCCGAAGAGGAGACGCCCTCTCCCCCATTTTTTAAAATCCCTTTCTTCAATTTCTCACGGTACAACGCTATGCGCGCCTCGTCAAGAAAGGTTTCTGCAATATCCGGTTCATAGATGCGGTGGTCGAAGTCCTCTCCCCGCGCTTCATCGGTGATCCGCATGAGATCACAGAGGAGTTTCAGATACTCGGCGCCGTTTAGTCTTAGCGCCTTCAGATCATGCTTTTCGAGCAGCTTCAATGAAAAAGCGACGAGGCACCCCCCCGACGAGGAGGGGGGCGGGTTTGTATATATCCTCCTTCCCCTGTAACTTATGACGAGCGGCCTTCTCACCTCGACTTTATACGCTCGAAGATCTTCCGCCGTAATAAGCCCTCCATCGGAAAACCCGTTTACTATCGATTTGGCTATCTCACCCCGGTAGAACTCTTCCAGTCCGGCCTCGGAAAGATGAACCAGTGTATCGGCCAGTGCACTGCTGACGAGACGGTCTCCTTCCTCGAGCAGCTTCTCTTTCGGCGCATAGACCATTTTTCCTTCCTCGGAGGCGGTAAAAATGGGGGTGAGAAGGCAGTGAAAACAGGCCTGTTCCTCACTCAACAAAACCCCTTCGCGAGCATACCGAATAGCAGGCGCAAGGAGGATTTTCAGCGGCAGAGTGCAGTGCCGCCGGAAAACTGCGGAAAATCCGGCCATACAGCCCGGCACGGCGGCAGCTCCCTTTCCTATGTGGAACTCCTGTAGCGTCCCCGTAAAATCGACTTGGACGGGATAGAAATCGAATTTATCCCCTTCCCCACGTTTTCCGAGCCCCGGTACGTTTGGGAAAAAATCGTAAAGCAGCGTTTCACCCGCCGCCTCGTGAGCCATAAAAAAACCGCCTCCGCCCATACTCGTAAGAGGCGATTCACAAACGAAGGCGGCAAAAGAAGCCGCCACAGCGGCATCGAAGGCGTTGCCCCCGGAATCAAAGATTTCGATACCCGCTTCAGCCGTCAGCCTGTGCCCCGCCGCAATGATTCCTTTCAACGGTTCATCCCTCGCTGAGGAAGTATGCGCGGAGTTCGTCAGAAAAAGTCTCCGACTGGAAACGGACAACCGATTCGAGGTCGCCCGTCTCCTTCCACACCTTTAGCTGTCTCGATGCGCCGTCACCCTTTTCAAGGATATCCTCGATGGAGGCGAGGTAGCCTGACGAACCGAACTCTCTGCCCTCTTCTTCAACAGAAGCGATGAGTCCCCGGATCGCCTCTTTCGTATCGATGGTATCCTTTCCGTCGGCCAATATGAACCTGCCGTCCAGCCCGTAGCGGCAGGCACGCCACTTGTTTTCCCGGATCACCGAGGAATGGGGTCGGCTGAATTTAACGCCCTCGTCAAACTCCCTCCCGAGCTTTGCCACCAGCGCCTGAACGAGCGCTGCGATGGCCAGCACCTCCGAAAGGCTGGAAGGCGTATCGCATATCCTCACCTCCAGGGTGCCGAAGTCGTTGTGGGGCCTCACATCCCACCAAACCTCCCGGATCGTCTCGATGGTATCGGTGCGAAGATAATTCTCAACGATCTCCAGATAATCGGACCAGTCGGCGAGATAAAAAGGGAGGCCCGCATGGGGAAGGCTCTCGAATATCTTGATCCGGTGGGAGCGCAGGTTTGTATCCTCCCCTTCCCAGAAAGGTGAATTGGCCGAAAGGGCTAAAATATGGGGCAGGAAATAGAGGAGCCGGTTTAGAACGTAGATGCATTTTTCGCCTCCGTCGATGCCGACATGAACATGGAGCCCGAAAATATTGAAGCGCCGTGCGATAATGCCGAGCGACTCGACGATACGGAGATAACGGGCGTCATCGGTAATCTTCTGATCGCGCCAGCTTGAAAAGGGGTGGCTCCCCGCTAGACTTAAAAGCGTGGCCTCTTTCCCGGCCTCTTTGGAGAGAAGGAGAAATTTTTCAAAGAGGTCCTCCTCCGCTTCGGCAAGGTCAGAGCATACCTTCGTATTGACCTCGATGTTGGAGAGCATCAGTTCATGCTTGATAGAAGCGCTCTGAGATTGAAGACCCTTCAGAATTTTCGGAGAAGCGGGGGAGAGAGAAAGGCTGCTCTCGTCGAGAAGCTGCACCTCCACCTCAATGCCAAGGGTATATCCTTTAGACTTGTTGAATTCGAGCGACATGATTTTCCACCTGTGAACAGACGACAATCGGAATCATCTATACTTACTAGCTTAACCGGATGGAATTAAAGGAAATAAAGTTTGAATAAGTGCGTTAAATTGCCCTCATTTTCAAAATAAAAAAGGCGGCAGGTTTTCACCTGCCGCCTCGGTTACTTATTCGAATCGAGCTTCGCTCTTATTTTCCATCCCAAAGAGACCAAGGGCCCCTCGTTTTTGCTTCATGTACGGCATCATCAACCTCACTGCCCGATGAATCCCTGGGGATGCTGAACTTCTGATCGGGATAGATCAGGTCGGGATCTTTAATCTGGTCCCTGTTCTCCTTGTAGATGAGAGGCCACTTGAAAGGGTCGTTATAAACATCCGCCCCTTCCGATATGGTCCAGAGGCAGTCTCCCTTTTCAACGGTGTGGATCTCCTTACTCGACGCAGACTCTGGTGCCGCTTCGACTACCGGGGCCGGGGCCTCCTTCACAGGTGCAGGCGCTTCCGCTACCGGGGTCGGTTCTTCCTGTTCCTGCACGACCGCCTCTGAGGTGGCAGGCTCTTCGGCCGGTTTCTTCGGCTGGCAACCGACCAAAGATACGGCCAGAAAACCGACGAGAGTTAAAAGACTTAATAATGTTTTCCCTTTCAAACCCATTTACTTCCTCCTTAAAATAAACGTAAAAAACTATACAGTTTTTAATAGCTACGGCTAAATACTATCACACCCGAAACAAATGTCAACTATTTTTTCTTTATTTTTTCTTTGTTGTTTCTTTGTTGTTTCTTTGTTTTTCTTTGTTTTTCTTTGTTTCTGTAAACTTCCGTCAACAGATTCCCTCTTCGGAAAATCATTTACCTTTCAGCCCAAGCCGTTCGACTCATATTCATCGATAATCTTGTTAATGCTCGTATGCGAATGGGCTGGCATCCTCGCACCTAGATGCGTAATCACCTGGGCGGCGCAGTAGCAGCCGACGATGGCGCATTCTTCCAAAGCCTTCTCGTAAAGCAGTCCCGTCAACGCCCCGGCGGCAAAGAGATCACCCGCCCCCGTCGTATCGACGGCATTCACCGAATAGCCTTTCACGGCAACCTTTCCCTCCCCCCGGCGGGCCGCCCAGGCCCCTTCCTTCCCGCGCGTAAAAAAGAGCGTTTCAACCATGCCGAGGAGATGATCGAAGGCGGCAGAGTGGTCATCTGTCCCCGCCAGCGAGGTTCCTTCCACATCGTTACAGAAGAGAATGTCTACATCCCACTTAATGAATTCCTCCACGTCATCCCTGAAGCAGTTTACAATAAAGGCGTCGCTCAAGGTGAACGCCACGGGGATACCGGCCTTTTTCGCCAGACGCGCAAGCCTGATCGCCGCCGCCTTCGTCTCTTCCCCCGAGAAAAGATACCCCTCGATATAGACATATTTCGCGCCCTTCAGTATCGTTTCGTCTACATTCTCCGGGTGGAGCGTCGCCGAAATGCCGAGGTGGGTCACCATGGTGCGCTGCGCATCGGGCGTAATGAGAACCACCGAGGTGCCCGTCCCGCTGTCTTCGGAACCGGGACCGGGGAACCCGACGCCGCAATCCGCCATATCCTGAGTATAATGCTTTCCGAAATTATCGTCGGCAACGCGGCCTGTATAATAGGCTTTTCCGCCGAGCGCACCGATACCGTGAATTGTGTTGGCCGCCGATCCACCCGAGCAGGTAGTAAAGGCGTGTTCCTTCAGTGCTTCTAGCAGCTTTCCCTGTTCTTCTTCACTGGAAAGGGTCATCCCTCCCTTCGTATAATCGAACCTTTTCAGGTCGTCATCGCTCACCGTCGTCTGGATATCGACGAGGGCATTGCCGATCCCAATTACATCATAATTCATTGACTCTCCTTTTAAATCCGCTCATAGTCTGTCAAGGCAGGGACGACTGTTAAGAGCATTCTAGCCGCTCCACGTATTCGGTAATCGCCTGCTTGGCCCAGTGGAAAATGTCGTTAAACTTAATCCCCATCCCTTCCACGATATCAGCCTTGAACCGCTCTGACCGATCAACAACCCGCATGACCTGCCCCTCCGCCTCGACATTGACGTCGCTGTCCGGCAGAGTAAACTTGATTTTAATTATTGCGCCTGCCTCCAGAAGTGATTTCGTCTGGATGAACATCCCCCCCTCTGAAAGGTCATGAACGAGGCCGGAATACTCCTTGCCATCGGCACTATAGTTCGCTTCGAGACAGACCGGCGCCCGCGCATACTCCCTGACGACGATCTTCAGGTAACTTTCGAGCTTTTTTAAAAACTCAGTCGGCTTGAAGGGTTTTCTAATGATATCATCGCAGCCGGCGGCAACACATTGGTCTCTATCATTATCGTACATGCTGACCATAATGACGGGAGTCTCTTTCAGGTCGGGATCGGCCTTAATGACCTTGCAGCACTCATCACCGTTCATCCCCGGCATAAAGAGATCGAGCACGATCAGGTCGGGCCGGACCTTTCTCGCTACCTCAAGCGCCTCACTCCCCGAACTCGCCGTATAAATATCACAAGCAGCCCTCGAAAGAGCACTCTTCTCCATCTCTATGGAGAGTTTCACATCATCAACAAGTAAAATCTTTGTTCCTTCAGCCATCAGCTACCTCCCGTCCCCTGCATTCCCCGCACGTATCATTTGTCAGTCCAATGAGTTCTCATTTATACCCTAGATGCAGAAACAAATCAATGTTTCTGAAAAGTTCACTCACTAATTTTTATAGAAGGGAAATCAAGTGAGAGGGTTAACCTCTTCCGGCGCCTCTGGCGCTTTCATTCGCGTCATCTTTAACATGTTATAAAAGAGCATAACCGAAGCGCTCGAAAAAACAACGCCTGAAAGGCGAACCACGGCATCCAGTCCTGTGAGCACTCCCACGAGAAGTAAAACGAGGGATGCCCAGAAAAGATAGAGTTGCCTCGAGGCCGCCTTGTCCGGCGAGATCTGCTTCAGATGCGGCACGGGCACCTTCCCCACATGCAGGCTGAATCGGTGAAACCAGATGAGAAAGGGGACGATCTTGTAGAGCATCCCCGTGGTAATGGTGAGCGCAAAGCCGAGGATGTAGACGATGCCGAAAAGGAAGGCGGTTGCTTCATGATCCACGAAGAGAACGCCAATAAAGGCGATTAATGAGATGAAAAGCAAAATCAATCCGACCTGCCAAGAGCGGAGCGTCGTATCGACAATCTTTCGCCGCCGTTTATTCATAATCTCCATTATTGTTTTACCGAAGATGAGGAAAGCGGCGAGACCCGGCAGTCCGGCGAGGAGGATAGCAACACTGCCCGCATCAAGGAGAAGTGCCGCCGGAAGAAGAAGCAGCGAGACAAAGTAACACCAGAGAATGAGAGACGCCTTTTTCGGCGGAAAAACGGGGGTCATATAAAACATGGGAATTACGTGAAAGCCGACCCCCATGATGAGCCCGCCCACCCAGCCGAAAAGGCCGAGCGACAGATGTGTAACGGTCATCAAAACGCGGTTTTCGGGGAAAGGCCATATTTCGGCATGCGCCCCGAGGAAATAGACGCCAAAAATTACGGTTGCCGCAAGCGACAGGACAGACAATCGCATGGCGACCACCGTAGAACGGTCGCCCTTTACCCTGAAAAGAGCGATCATAATCTGGAGGATGAAAAACAGCAGCGGCAGTAAGAGCAATGCTGAGGCGGCCATCATAAGAAGGGGCGAGAGTCTGTAGTACCCGAGAACCATGAGAAGAATGCCGGCGGAAAAAATGGCATGGACGCCCCGTGCGGCATAAATAAAGGGGACCGCCCCTCCCACGAGCACGGGCACCATCTGGTAGAAAGCCCCCATCATGATCATGGCAAGCCAGCCAAGGGTGAAGAGATGGGTGAGGGCAATGGTCTCCATAGACCAGTTGCTGACGAAAAGATCTCCGCCGCCGAAGATGAGCAGGACACCCGCGAGGATGCCGAAGAGGGGCGCAGAGAGAAAAAAGCGTAAGGGGATATCCTCGGGTGGCGCTTGGTCGAGGCTGATTCCGGTATACATCTAAGCCTCTTTCCAGATGAGGAGTTTGACGAGATCGTCGCTCTCCTCGATAAGCCTGTGGCTCAGTTTCATTTCATCCAGCCGGGAGATGAGAAGGCGGGGATATTTACGGTGAACCATAAGGACAGCCTCATCGTCGGCCATCTTTTGTACGGCTTCCAGCACACGAACCATCGGCTCGGGAGGTTCCAGTTCCCTGCAATCAATTACGATGGTCTTTCCCGAAAATTCGGACGCCTCTGCCATGCTCCCGTCAGGAGGCGATATGAAGTTGCAGCCTCTGGATAAGGTCTTCCATATCCCCTTCTGCATGCTGCTCTATCATGGGGTAAAGGATCCCCTCTTCCTTCACATTATGCTGCTGCATGAGAATCACCATCGTATCGCCTGCCGCGCATGCCGTATCGAGATCGTTGGCCTCGACGGCTTCAGATATCTGCGTCAACACACCGCGCATCTGGTCGTGCTCCATTATCATCACCTGGACAGGACCACCTTCCATCCCCGTCGCTGCGGTAAAGGCGGGAAACAGGATATTCTCTTCAGAGCTTAAATGGCGCCGCATGCCGAGATCAAACCCTTTAAGCATTTCGATGGCGTCGTCGTTATTTCCCTCCTGCCAGGCCGCCTCAGCATCGGCATAAAGCTCGTCGCACCGTTTATGATCGAATGTCATGTACCCTATGATGCTCCCGTGGATGCTCGCATTAGAGGTCTTGAACACCCGGCCTTTCCAGAGATCGGGACCATTGATCATGGGCGACCAGATGATCTCACCTTTCATTGCCTGTTGGAGTGACGGGATGATTTCGAAAAAATTCTCATCAGAGGCAACGATCATCGCCTCGTTATTGGCAAGGTTCTTTACAGCTTCTGCAATTTCATTCACCTTTTCATCGTTGTTCGAGCCAGTAAGTTTCAGTTCCGTTGACATTCAATGATCTCCTTGTCTAATTTTGAATCGGAGATATTACTACATTTAAAGCCATCTTGTCAACGAAGGAGGGAACTTCGAGGGTGGATAAAAAGGGAGTCGCGCAGAGGAGCAGGTTTGCCGACCAGGGACCTTCACGGATTTTTCCCTGTTGCTGTTTTGATCGAAAGGGGGCAGTTTTTAGATGGAGGGCATTGTCTGTCAAACCCCACCCCTCCTCCGCCTCCTCTTGTAAAGGGGAGGGAAAAATCTCCCCCTCCTTTACAAGGAGGGGATTAAGGGGAGGTGGTTTTAAAGAAGGGGGATACCATTAAAAACCACAGGGTGGAATCAGCCAAAAGACTCTTCCACATAACGCCGATAGATCGCCTGTATTTGCCGCGTCACAGGGCCTATTTCGAACTGTTTTCCGTCGAGCGAAAGGACGGGAACGACCTCCCTCACGGAACTGGTGATGAAGAGTTCATCGGCATGGGAAAGTTCTCCTTCAGGGATGTCCCGCTCCTCGACGGAAACACCTCCCTGCGCAGCAGCTGCAATAACAGTCTTCCGCGTAATACCGGGGAGGAGACCAGCCAAGAGCGGCGGCGTTATAATCTTCCCATTCTTGACCATGAAGAGATTGCTCGTCACCCCCTCGGCAATGTTGTCGTCATAATTGAGGAAGAGTCCCTCGTCACCCCCCTTTTTCTTCACTTCCAAAAGCCCCATAATTCCCGGGATATAGTTGAAGGTCTTGTGGTGCGCCAGGGGAGAACGGTGGTCGAGCCTATGGCCTCTTATTATGACCAGCCGGACGCCCTCCTGCTGAATCTTCTTAATCCCGAAAGACACCGCCTCCACCGTAATGATTACCTCCGATTCGGCCTCTTCATCGGGCAGAAGACCTCTTCGTCCCTCCCCTCGAATAAGGTTTACCCGGATGCGGCTCTCTTTAGAGGTGAGTCCGTTCTTTTCAATAAGACAGACCAAAATGGTCTCCAACGCCTCAAGAGAAAAGGGAACAGGAATCTTCAAAAAATCCGCTGAATTTTTCAGCCGGTTAAAGTGCTCTTCCAGAGCGAAGACCTGCCCCTTATATCCCCGCATCGTTTCGAAGATGCCGTCACCGTAGAGCAGCCCCCTGTTGAAGGGAGATAGGCAGGCAGCCTCTTCTTTTTCAAATCTCCCGTTCAGATAGATGACCGCCATTATAAACTCTCCCCGCCGGAAATAATCCGGCGAAATATTTCACCCTTTAAAAGCGTCTCATCATATTCGGCCTCCGGGTCCGAATCGGCCACAATCCCGCCACCAACGGAAAAGTAGACCTTTCCTCCCGATATAAAGGCCGTCCTGATGGCGATATTCAGGTCCATGGAACCGTCGAACCCGAGATAGCCGATGGAACCGGTATAGAGAGACCGGGGGACTGGTTCCACCTCATGAATAATTTCCATGGCCCGCACCTTCGGAGCGCCCGTAATCGACCCGCCGGGAAAAGCAGCACGGATGCAATCAATCGCAGTTACACCCTCATTAATCTCCCCCGAAACAATGGAGACCAGATGATGGAGGTTGGAATAACTCTCCAGCCCTTTCAATTCTTTCACGCTCACGCTCCCGTACCGGCAAACGCGTCCGAGATCGTTCCTAACGAGGTCAACAATCATCACATGCTCGGCACCGTCCTTTTCACTTTTCAAAAGCTCTTTTTGCAGCGCCTCGTCATGAACCGTTTTCAAATCCCGCCGGATGGTCCCTTTGATCGGGCGGGACTCCAAAATGCCCTCTTTCAACGAGAGAAACCGCTCGGGAGAATTGGAGACCACTGCAAGATCAGGATAGGAAAGACAAGCACCGAAGGGAACGGGATTGGCCTCCCTGAACCGTTTATAAAGCCCAAAGGGTGAACCCTTAAAGTCGGCTGAAAGCCGATGGGAGAGGTTCACCTGGTAAACGTCCCCCGCTTCGATGTAGGCCTTTATCCTACCAACAGAGGCGATGAACTCTTCGTGCGTCATATTGGAGGCCAGATCACCCAACTCGAAGGTTTCCTCCTCTTCTTCGGGAAGTCCGTCCATGATCTCTTTGAAATAGTGCACCCGCTCTTTTGCCCGCCAGGCCCGGCCCTCCCCTTTTTCCGGAAAACCGGTGGAAACGACAAAGGCCCGCGTCTCTTTATGATCGAAGACGATAACCGTATCATAGAAAGAAAGCCTGAGATCGGGAATAGCCCCCCCCCCCTCTTTCGGTACGGGAACTTTCTCCATATACCCGGCGCATTCATAGCCGAAGTATCCGACGGCACCGCCGACAAAGGGAACACCCGGAACCGGTTCAGTTCTGAATTCGTCAAGAAGCCTGCCAAGGACTTCAATGGGGTCGCCTAAAAAAGACTGTTCCGCCGTCCCCTCTCTTCTGATACGAACCTCCTCTCCTTTCGCCTCTAAGAAAAGAAAAGGATCAGCCCCTGCAAAGGAATAGGTCTGCTCATCACCCTCGCAGTCCGACTCCAGGAGGAAGGGAGAGGGGAGGCGGGAAAGAGGCAAATAAAGACATTCGGCAACCGTCCTGCCGGAAGGGCCAAAGACCTTCTTCTTCTCAAGTTTCACTTCTTCAATCACCATGAGCGAAATGGTAGAGTTTTTCACCTTTTAAGTCAAGAAATGCCCTGAAAACTCCAGCCCCATCATCCTTGACAGCGAGAGAGGCGAAGCCCTATACTTGTTCTTTTTAAACGAAAGGCAAAAGTGGAAATATACAAGCGACTTCTCACCTACATGAGACCCTACTGGCTGAGGCTTGCCATCGCCATGATCTGCATGGCGGGCGTAGGGGCAATGACAGGGGCCTCGGCCCTGGTGGTAAAAAACGTCCTCGACGATATTTTCATCGAGAAGGACCAATTCATGCTGAAGCTGATCCCTGTCCTCGTAATCGTCATCTTTTTTGTCAAAGGGGTCTTCTTCTATTTCCAGGGGTACCTCATGGCCTACGTAGGACAACGGACGGTGAGAGACCTGAGAGACGAACTCTACGCGCATATTCAAAGGCAATCCCTCGCCTTCTTCGGCCGGAACCCCACCGGCACGCTCATGTCAAGAATCACCTACGATGTAAACCTCGTCAGTGCATCTGTCTCCGGTGCGCTTAGCAGCCTTCTTCGGGAATCGTTTTCCATGATATCCCTCATAGGCGTCATCTTTTACACGGACTGGCAGCTTGCCGTCATTGCCTTATTCTTTTACCCTCTTGCCATCTACCCTATCTTAAGACTCGGGCGGAGGTTGAGACGCATTTTTTCAAAGAGCCAGGAGGCGATGGGGTCTATCACCTCTTTTCTTCAGGAAACTATAACCGGGACAAGGATCGTTAAGGCTTTCGGAATGGAAAACTATGAAACAAGACGTTTCAACGAGGCCAACAGGGGTTTCTTCAAGCTCGTAATGAAAACGGAGCGCGTGAGGGCTCTTACACGTCCCCTCATGGAGATTCTCAGTTCCTGCACCATTGCAGCCATCATTTTCTATGGCGGCTCGAAGGTTATGAAAGGAACCCTGACGACAGGTGAGTTCTTCTCTTTCATGACGGCACTTCTCATGCTCTATAAACCGGCGAAGCAGCTAAGCAACGTGAACAACGTGATCCAGGAAGGGGTGGCCGCCGCCATCAGGATATTCGATATTCTCGATACCGTTCCCGACATCAGGGACCGCGATGAAGCCGTCAAGGCTAAGGCCTTCGAAAAAGAGATAGAATTCAAAAAAGTCACATTCCGTTACGGTGAAAAGGATGTACTTCGAAACCTGGATTTGACGGTCCGAAAGGGAGAACGTCTCGCAATCGTAGGAAGCAGCGGTGCAGGCAAAAGCACCCTTATTAACCTGGTCGCGAGATTTTACGACGTGACTGAAGGCGCCATCGAAGTGGACGGCATAGACGTTAAAGACCTTACCGTTGAATCGCTCCGCTCTCTCATCGGCATCGTGACACAAGAAACAATCCTCTTTAACGACACGGTGAGAAGCAACATCGCCTACGGCAAGGAGGAGACCTCGGAGGAGGAGATTATCAAAGCGGCGAAAGCCGCCTTTGCACACGAATTTATCGAGCAGCTGCCCGAAGGATACGATACAATCATCGGCGAGCAGGGAACGCGGCTCTCCGGCGGCCAGCGGCAGAGGCTCTCCATTGCCAGGGCGATCTTAAAAAATGCCCCCATTCTCATCCTCGACGAGGCGACGTCTGCCCTCGATACGGAATCCGAAAAACTCGTACAGGAGGCGTTGAATAACCTGATGAAAGACAGGACCAGCTTCGTCATCGCCCACCGCCTCTCCACCATACAGGATGCAGACCGGATCGTTGTTCTCTCCAAAGGCAAACTGATCGAGGAAGGAACCCACAGCGATCTCGTCAGTCAAAAAGGACAATACGCAAAATTCTGCTCCTCCCAGTTCAAACCGGCAGCAAGCAGCCAATAAGGAGAGACAAAACCGCCCTCCCTCTAAGATGGAAAAACCTTTAAAAAGAAGCGACAAATTCCTGCTCTTAATCATCCCTGCGCTGGCAAACCTGCTCATCCGCTTTCTCGGCCTTACCATGAGGATCGAAACGCTTTTTGAAGAGCGGGTCGAACCGTTCTGGAAAGAGGATAAACGGATGATTCTCGCCTTCTGGCACGGTCGGCTCCTAATGATTCCTTTGTGCTATCATGGAGAAAAAATCCACCTGCTCATCAGTCAACATAAAGATGGACAACTGCTTGCCAGGACGATGGAACATTTTGGGCATAATAGTGTGAGAGGTTCATCAACACGAGGCGGCTCCAAAGCGATGAGAGAAATGCTAAGGCTTCTAAATGATAGTGATATCGCCCTCACGCCCGACGGCCCCAAAGGCCCCCGCTACTGCGTCCAGGACGGCGTGGTAACGCTGGCGAGGCTTTCGGGCGTGCCGGTCATCCCCGTCACCTTCGCCGCCTCGAAAAAGAAGGTCTTCGGGAGTTGGGATGCCTTTAACCTCCCCCTCCCCTTCAGTCGGGGCGTGTTTGTCTGGGGGGAGCCGATCTACCTCGCCCGAAATACTCCTCCCGACGAGGGGAGACGCCTCGTAGAGACGAGTCTAAGAGAGATTACGGAGTATGCCGACAGCTATGTGGGGCATAGCTAATCAAGTTGGCGCCTGATAGGAATATTTCTTATTTAGATCCCTCCTCTTAAGGTAAGGGGAGGCTGGGAGGGGTTATGATATGCTGTAGAACCTTTCTATTTTAGAACCGGGTTATTAATAATTGATAACCGTACGTAGCACGAGAAAGCTGAATGTCACTTTTATATAACATACTCCTTATCCTGCTCCTCCCGGCACTCGGCCCCTTCATTCTCTTCAAAATTCTCTTCGACGGGAGGTTCCGGCCGGGACTCCCCGAGAGACTCGGGAGCATACCGGAAGAGGCGCTGAAAGCGCTCTCCGGCGACCGGCCAATCTGGTTCCATGCCGCATCGGTGGGAGAGGTGATCGCACTTACTCCCGTTATCGAAGAATTCAGGCGGCGCTTCCCGGACAGGAAGGTTCTCTTCTCCACCTTTACCGCAACAGGAAACGAGATGGCGAAAACAAAAGAGATCAGCGATGCCGTCATCTTTCTCCCCCTCGACTACCCCTTCATCATCGGCAAAGTCGTGCAACGAATAAACCCGGCTATGCTGGTGATTATGGAGACAGAGCTATGGCCCAACCTGATCGGCGCCGCAAGCGGCATCGGCGCACCTGTCGTAATGGTAAACGGCAGGATATCTGACAAATCCTTCGGCAAGTACAAGGCGATCCGTTTCCTTTTCCGTGACAGTTTCGAAAAGATAAACCTGATACTGGCACGGACCGAGGAAGACAGGGAACGTTTCATCGCCATCGGCGCAGAGCCGGAAAAGGTCGTCACCTCGGGAAACATCAAATTCGATCTAGTAGCAGATGATAGGCCACTCGACTATATGGAGGGGTGGGGAGAGAAGGTCTTTGTGGCCGGGAGCACCCATCCCGGCGAGGACGAGGCATTAGCAGGCATCTACAGGAAGTTAAAGGAGAGTCATCCTGACCTGAAGATGGTGCTCGCCCCGAGGCATCCCGAACGGTTCGACGCCGTTGCCGACCTGCTAGCCACGGAAGAGATCGACTTCGACCGGCGCTCCAAGATGGGAAAACGGCCCGAGGCAGACCTTTTACTCCTCGATACGATGGGCGAACTTTCGCGGGTATACCGTTACGCCTCCGTCGTCTTCATGGGAGGAAGCCTCGCGCCTATCGGCGGGCACAATATGCTCGAACCGGCTGTCTATGGCAAACCGGTTCTCTTCGGCCCATATGTGGACACATTCAGAGAGGCCTCGAAAATTGTTCTCGACGGCGGGGGAGGCATTATGGTTGAAAGTTGGAACGATCTCTTTAAAAATCTCGACCGCCTGTTTACCGACGATGCGGAACGGAACAAAATGGGAGAGAATGCGCGAACGGCGGTCCTTCAAAACCGGGGGGCGACGGATAAGACGGTGGAGGCGATTTCCGGTTATCTTTGAGTATCTATCCGGCTGCCAACCAAACTAGCGAGCAAATCAATAGCAAATAGCCACACACTTTAAGCCCTTTATTAGCATTATTAGCGAACTTTTCACCGCCATTTTCAATTAGTTTTTCATAATTTTTTCCACTTTTAGAAAGAATTAAACAAAATATTGCAAATAGAATGAAGAAAACCGGAAATATAAAATTCATTGTTTAAATATCTAACCTCATAGTCAGGTAGCGTGGGCACGTTTTTTTTGCCCACGCTGAATTAATCTCATTGGTTCTTTGCAAGAAGAATATTTACGGCCAAGTTGTTCCGCGTGGGCAGAAAAAGATTACCCACCCTCTGCCCATCTATTTCTTCCGCGTAAACCCGTAAAGCTTTTTTCCCTCTTGGTCAAAGAACACTACCTCCGCCGAATCTGCCCTAAATCTCGCCCAGGCGTACCCGTGACTCCGCGAAATAAAGCGGCTGTGGGGAGAGTCCTCCCCCTCCTTCCCCTGCAACACCCCTCCCCCTCCGCCCGATACGATAACATCACGACCTTCTTTTTGAAGATGCTCCAACAGGTGATCATGCCCCCCCATGTAGAAATCGAAATCGAGCTTTTCGAGAAAATAAGACGCCAACGGATCAAGGCCGCCGTGGTTGCCGCTGCTGAGAGGGGGACGGTGGCCGAAGATCACCTTCCAGGGCGAGCTTTCGCTCGTCTCCAATTGAGACAGGGCCAGGTGAGAACAGTTGGTATTGACGGCATAAAACTGAACAGGCCCGGCGGCAAAGCGGTAGTTCGTATCGGGCATGATCCAGCGCTTGCTCCGGTCGGTATATTCGATCTGAGCCCGCCAGTTACCCTTTATATCGTGATTGCCGAGAATGGCGTAAAAGGGGATATCCTGAGGATAAACCTTTTCAAACCATTCAACGAATCTGGGGTCTTCAACATTTTCCACGCCCTCCTGGTAGAAATTGTCACCCAGATAAAGGGCCATGTCGCACCCGATCTCCTCGCAAGTCCGGGCAGAGGCGGTCGCCACCTGCAACTGGTTTTCATCCCCCATCCCGGCATCACCGATCATGAGTACTTTCAACTCCTTCACGTCCCCGAAGGAATCCCACTTCTTTGAGATGGGGATACCGGAAGAGGCGCACCCCTTCCGCTCCATCACCTTCGGAACCTTGTAAATGCCGACGGCAGTTATCGCCACAAGCGAAGTGAGCGCTATGAGGAGAAGCCCTTTTTTCATCTCGCCCACCTGTTGGCCTCGACCAATTGAAAGCTCAATTGGTCGATGGCGAGCAGTTTCTTCTCCAAAGAATCGAGATAGGCCTCCGGCAGAGGGGCGTCAAAGTCTTCCACATGTAGCCTGTTTTTCAGACTGTGCGAAAGGAACCCTCTGTCCGTCACGACCCCCGCTACCTCCCCCGCCGTCACCAAGGCATAGGACTCCTTCTTCCTGAAAATGGAGTCGCCCATCGCTGAAAATTCGTCATTGAAGCCGAGGATATCGATGACCGTCGGCATCATATCCAGTTGAGAGGCAATCGTTGTCACCGTCTTCGAGCGGAATATTTTCGGCGCATAGATCACCAGAGGAATATGGAATTTTTCAATGGGATGGTTCTGCTCATAGTCGGAAGCGTGATCGGCGGAAAGGATAAACACCGTTTTGTCGAACCAGGGCTCTTTCCTCGCCTCCTTCATGAACTCGCCGAGGCTCCAGTCGGAATAAGCGAGGCTATTCAAAAAACCGTTCTCTTTCATCCGCTCGTGGGGATATTTTTCAAATTTTTTGCCGAAATCGGCGTAGGGCGTATGGGTCGATCCCGTAAAAAGATAAGCGACAAAGGGCCTCGTCTCACCGGAGAGTTTCTCCTTCAAAAGCATGTACGACTCGTAGTCCCATCCGAATTTCGACCCCTCCGGATCGGCATAGTCGAGCAGAATCGGCATATCCTCTTTCCCGAAATATTCATCGAAACCGGTGGCGCTGGCAATGGCGTCCACCCGGAAGGAGCGACGGTTGGAACTTTGCATAAAAAGGGTCCGGTAGCCGTTTTTCCGGGCAACCTCGCCCATGCCTGTAAAGTTGGAAACTTCGAGCCCGCTGCCGAGGCGGGGCAGCCCCTGGATCAGGGGGAGGCCGGTAAGGGTCGCCTGAATGCCGTCCACGCTCCGCTGCCCGGCGGCATAGAAGTTGACGAATTTGACCCCCTCCCTTGCAAGGGCATCGAAGTTGGGCGTCACGCCGTAACTGTTCCCGCCGAAGCTATCCACGTATTTGAAGCCCCAACTCTCCATGAGAATATAGACGACGTTATACCCCGTCGGTTTCCCGTCGTAGGATTTCGAAAAGGGATATTCTTTTTTGGGAAGCCCGAGATGTCCATAGGCCTCTTCATCGCTCATGTGGTGATGGTCGATCACCTTGCTTTTTCGCATGGCGTGATAGGTGGTGAATATCCCGTTCAGGCAGAGGTTTCCGTAGGCCGCATTGCCCGTCTGGAAGGCATCGATGACTGTGATCGATTTACGGTCTATCGTCCCCCGTATACCGAGGAAAAGAAGGAGCACGAGGACAACGAATTTGAGAAGCGGCCTGCTAAGGGGAGCCTTGTCAACAATCAGTACCTTGACCCAGAAAAACAGGAGCACAAGAGCGAAGATGAAGAAAGCAGCAAGATGCAGCATGTAGCCTCCCTTCACCATGTCGAGGAGATACCCTTTGTCCTCGGAAAGAGCCATCAGTTCCCGGCCCATGTGCCTTTTCACAGCGTCAAAATAGATGAAATCCCCCACCAAAAGGAGGGTGGCAATCACAACGAAGAGGTAGAGTATCATTCCCCAGAACCCGAACCAGACTTTGTGTTTGGCATGACGGAGCGGCAGGTTCATCATGAGAAGAGGAAGAGCAAAAAAGGTAAAGATGATGGAGAGATCGAAACGTATCCCTTGCAGAAAGGCGCTGCATGACGTGGCGGTACTGAGTGAAGCGAAGGCCTCGGGATAGCTCAGATAGAGGGCGAGCCGGTAGACGGAAAAAACCAGCAAGGTAATTCCTATAAAGATGAGACTCTTTTTCCAGCGGCTAAGCATTATTGCGCCCATTCATAAAATTGTCGTAGACAGAAATCAGACATCGGTTTTCTCCACCAAACCTTTAGGGTATCTCTATTAATTCTGGGTGAGCAGCTAAGTGAATTAAAAAAGTCAAATTCAAGGCAAAAATCATGGTGAATAGCCGGTCTATTTGCCAAATTTTTAACGCAGAAGTTGGCTTTTTTAAACTCTTGGATGCCATCCATGAATTATTAGAGGTACCCTTTATATATCTCTTCAAGACGGTCAAAGTGCTGCTCGTCGGAAAATTTCTCGTCGGCAAAGGCCTTCCCTGCCGCCGCCATTCTTTTTCGAAGAGCGGGGTCGTCAATGAGCCGTTCCAGCGCCGAGGTGAGAGAATCGGCGTTCCGAGTCTCGAAGAGAAGCCCCGTCTCACCGTCACTGATAATCTCCGGCACCCCCCCCGCATCGGAGCCGACAACCGCCGTCCCGCACCGCATCGCCTCGGCCAGAACGAGGCCGAAGGCCTCCTGGTAGCTGGCGAGCACCACCACGTCGAAACAGCCCATGATCTCCATCGGATTCGGATGTGAACCGAAATAGGTT
>CBDVDA010000030.1:0-29201 GCA_965372635.1 uncultured bacterium
TCTGGCGATAAAGAGCGTTGGGATCAAAATTCATCTTTGCGTCCAAGGCCATAACGTTGCCATCACCGGTTATAACCATGGGGTTGATTTCGGCAAGCGAACAGTCGGAATCAGTGAAGGCCTTATAGAGGGCCAGCATAAGCTTGGCCGCCTTCCCCACCTGCGCCTTGTCGAGGCCAAGACCGAATGCCAGGTTTCTCGCCTGGTAGCCCTGCATACCGACGGCAGGATCGATATATTCTTTGAGGATTTTCTCCGGTGTCTTGGCAGCCACCTCTTCGATCTCCATACCACCCTCGGTGCTCGCCATCATAACAACACGTGAGGTCTCACGATCGATAACCATACCAAGGTAGAGTTCAGTTTTTATATCGCAACCTTCCTCAACAAGAATGCGCTTAACTTTTTTCCCCTCAGGGCCTGTCTGGTGTGTCACCAACTGCATGCCAATGATCTCATTGGCCAGGCCCTTCACTTCCGATTTTGACTTGGCAACCTTTACGCCGCCCCCCTTGCCGCGGCCTCCGGCATGGATCTGGGCCTTGACGACGCAAACATCGGTCTCCAGTCCCTTGGCCACCTCTTCCGCCTCGGCGGGCGTATAGGCCACACTGCCGCTTGGAACAGCAACACCGTATTTCCTTAAAATTTCTTTTCCCTGATACTCATGGATATTCATAAGATTTCCTTTCCACTCCTGAAAATGAGCGATTTATTATATCCCTTTCTACAAAAAAATCAAGGATTATCGGGCCACAAAGGATACAGATAAAGAAGGAAGAGATAGTGCCGTTTTTTTTACAGATACTTTTTCGGTTGCCTTTCACGCTCTAAAGAACTACCTTTTTAGATATGCATGAAATGTCGATTGCCATGGATATCCTCGCTGTTGTAAAAAAAGAGATGAAAGAAAACGGGGTGGGCAAACTCAAAAACCTGAAAATACGCGTGGGCGAGATAACCGCCGTCGAACCGGAGTCTCTCCGCTTCTGCTTTGAAGCAACAATAGAGAAGACCCCCCTCGAAGGAGCGACACTTCATATCGAAGAGGTGCCGCTTATGGGACGATGCAAAAACTGCGGCGAGGAGTTCAGGCTGGAGCGTTACTTTTCCACTCCCTGCCCCGGCTGCGGAGGAAATGCGTCGGACATCGTTTCCGGCAGGGAACTCGACATCGTCAGTATGGAGGTTGAATAGATGCACGATATTGCCATCAATGAAAAGGTGATGAAGCGAAACGACGAGCTTGCAGCGGAAACCGGTCGGCAGCTAAAAGAGAGGGGCATCTATTCCATCAACCTCATCAGTTCGCCCGGCTCGGGGAAAACGGCCATCATAGAAAAAACTCTGGAGAAACTGGATGGCCAGATAAAGACAGCCGTCATCGAAGGAGACATCCAGGGCGACCTCGACAGGCAGAGGCTGCTCCGCTTCGGCATTCCCGTCCGGCAAATCAACACGGGCCGGAGCTGCCACCTCGACGCCCAGATGGTCCGCCACACCCTCCCCTGGCTCTTCGAGCAGGGAGAGATCGACATCCTGATTATCGAAAACGTGGGGAACATGGTCTGCCCGGCAGAATACGATCTCGGCGAGGATATGAAGGTGGCCGTCATGAGCGTCACCGAGGGGGACGACAAACCACTCAAATACCCCGCCATGTTCATGTCGGCCTCGTGCCTTCTTATCAACAAAACAGACCTCACTGCGCATACGGACTTCAACCTCGAAAAAGCGAAGGGAAACGCCCTCTCCATCAAGCCCGGTCTGAAGATCATCGAAACCTCCTGCGTCAGCGGAGAGGGGCTCGATGAATGGGTGGAGGTTCTGAAATCCAAAAGGGGTGCCTAGATTTCACCAGTGAGTTATCTTCCTGTTTCTTGCAGGCTTTTCATTACAGATTTGCACTTCCTTTAAGCTTGGCGTAAACTCTGTCTATGTGCCTCACCATTCCCGCAAAAGTACTCTCCATAGAGAAATCGGACTCCCCCGTAATACGGATCACCGTCGAGGACTCAAGGGGCGTCAAACCCCTGAATGCGATCATGCTCGACGGCCTGAAGGTGGGGGATTGGGTACTTTATACCTCGGGAAATGCTGTCCGGAAGGTGAGCGAGGAAGACGCAAGGGAGATACTGGAACTCCTTGAGCCGAAAAACCATATCGACACGGAATTGCTGGACGATGAGTTCGTCCGGTCCGTCGATAACCTGTCCGGCAGGGGCTATACAAGGGAAGACATTGTCCGACTCCTGAGAACAGATGATCCGGTGGAAATGGAGGCGCTCTTTGCCGAGGCGAACACCATTCGCCAAGCGAACCTGAGGGATTTTTTCTGCATTCACGGCATCATCGAATTCTCCAGCCACTGCGCTAACGACTGCCACTACTGCGGTCTCAGAAAAAGCAACCGATCCGCCATACGCTACAGGATGAAACCCGACGAGATCGTGGAGACCGTTGCCGATGCCGTGGAACGGCGGGGCTACAAGCTGATCGTCCTCCAGTCGGGCGATGATTTTTCCTATACGGACGAGATGCTGGAAAAGATTGTCGGGGAGATCAAGGCACGCTGTAAGGTCTTTATCTTTGTCAGCATCGGCGAGCGGAGTCTCGATTGCTACAAGTGGCTGAAGGCAGCAGGGGCGAGCGGCGTCCTCCTCCGCTTCGAGACATCGAATCGTGAAATCTATGACGCCATCCACCCGGGCCAGTCTCTTAATGAGAGGATGGAACTTTTGAAAGGTCTGAAAGCCCTCGGTTACTATATCGCCTCCGGTTTTCTTGTGGGGCTGCCGGGGCAAACGGTGGAGGACATTGCCGATGACATAGTAATGATGAAGGAACTGGGTGTGCAGATGGTCTCCGTCGGACCCTTCGTCCCGGCCGATGAAACGCCCCTCGCCGAGCATCCGCCCGGTGACGCCTCGATGGTCCTCAAGGTGACAGCCATCTCACGCCTGCTCATGCCGAAGGCGAAGATACCTGTCACAACAGCGCTTGAGACGATAGAAAGCGAAGAAGGAAGAAAACTCGGCCTCTCCTCGGGGGCAAATTCCCTCATGTTCAACCTCACGCCTGAGAAGTACAGGGAAGATTACAGCATTTACCCGAACAAGTATCACGGGAACGAGGCG
This sequence comes from uncultured bacterium, assembly GCA_965372635.1. Classification (GTDB taxonomy): domain Bacteria; phylum Desulfobacterota; class JADFVX01; order JADFVX01; family JADFVX01; genus CBDVDA01. The sequence continues at coordinate 3,138 of CBDVDA010000030.1, forward strand.
ATGTGGGAGAAGTATGGCCTCTATAAAGAGGAGTTGAGCTACAAGATGTTGGAAGAAAAAATGTTGGAGACATTTGAAGAAAGTTCTTAGGACGCAGATTCACCCCGTTAGAGATAAGCAATTCTAACGGGGTAAACGCAGATTGTCAGGATTTTAAAATCAACATTTATTTTGTAATTTATAACCCCACCCGACCTCCCCTTACCTTAAGAGGAGGAGCTTTAATCCCCCCTCTTAGAGTAAGAGGGGGCTAGGGGGCGTTAGAAATCATGAATAATACCTTTATCAATGAACCGGAACTGACCGGCATACTCGATGGAACGTCGGCCCCTTCGAAAGACGATCTATCGGCTATCCTCCAAAAAGGGAGGGCACTCCAAGGGCTAACGCCTGACGAGGCGGCGCTCCTCATCGCCGTAAAAGAAGATGACCAACTTGAGACCATTTTCAAGTCGGCAGCCTATATCAAAGAGAAAATCTACGGCGACAGGCTCGTCTTCTTCGCCCCTTTATACCTAAGTAATTACTGTGTAAACGACTGCGACTATTGCGGATTCCATACCCGAAACAAGTCCCCGCGAAAAAAGCTGACCCTCAATGAGGTGCGGGAGCAGACGGCGTGCATCGTCGATATGGGGCACAAGCGGGTCCTGCTGGAGGCGGGGGAGGATGAAAGGAGCAACCCCATCGGCTACATCCTCGAAGCGATAGACGCCATCTATTCCGTCAAACGGCCCGGCGGAGAGATTCGAAGGATCAACGTCAACATCGCCGCCACGACGGTGGAGAATTACAGGCGGCTCAAAGAGAAGGAGATCGGCACCTACCAGCTTTTCCAGGAGACCTACCACAGGCCAACCTACGAGAAGTTGCACAGTGGTCCAAAGGGAGATTACGAGCGGCAGCTCTATGCGCTCGACAACGCCTTCGAGGCGGGAATTGACGATGTGGGTCTCGGCGTCCTCTTCGGCCTCTACGACTGGCGATTCGAAGTGCTTTCGCTTATCACCCATGCAAACTATTTGCAGGAGAAGTTCGGCGTCGGGCCACACACCCTCTCCGTCCCCCGTTTCCGTCCGGCAGACTCTGTTGACATGAAAGCGCCCTGTCCGGTGAGCGACGAGGAGTTCCTCAAATTGATCGCCATCCTCCGCATCGCCGTCCCCTATGCGGGGATGATTATCACCACGAGGGAAGACGCCAGCATTAGAAGCAGGGCATTCCGGCTCGGCGTTACCCAAGCGAGCGCGGCATCAAGTACGTCACCGGGAGGCTTCGGCGATGAGGCAGTCAAATCGGCCTCCCAGTTCGAACTCTCCGACAAACGCTCCCTCGACGAGGTCGCCCTAGCAGCCATGAAGGAGGGGTTCACCCCCAGCTTCTGCACCGCCTGCTACCGGAAGAGCCGGACGGGCGAAACCTTCATGGAGTTGGCAAAGCCGGGCCATATCCACGAATTCTGCCAACCAAACAGCATCCTTACGCTCATGGAGTATATTGAGGACCATGCCTCTGATGAAGGCAGGAAGCTTGGTATGGAGATGATAGAGAAAGAACTGGATAAGATGAAAGACAACTCAATCAAAAAACAGACAAGGGAAAGACTGGCAGAAATAAAAAAAGGAGAAAGAGATTTATATTTTTAATTGGACGCAGATTCACCCCGTTAGAGATAAGAAATTCTAACGGGGTAAACGCAGATTTTCAGGATTAATCAATTAAATGATTATACCAAGTGTCTCCTCCTCCTTGAGGGGGGTGGATTAAGGTGGGGGTGAAAGGGCTCATTTAGCATCTATGCCCCCTCCCCTTTGATCCCCTCCCACCAGGGGAGGGGAATTATTTTGGAGAAATAATCTGCGTCATCTGCGAAAATCTGCGTCCCATTTTTTGCCTCTCATCCATGACGAAAAAAGTCCAACATAAAATCCTCATCCTCGGCATCGGCAACATTCTCATGTCCGACGAAGGGGTGGGCGTGAGAGCCATTGAGAAGCTCGAAAAGGACTGCACCCTCCCGCCAAACGTCACCCTCCTCGATGGCGGCACCGCCGGGTATGCCCTCCTCGACATCATGAAGGACTACGACAGGATCGTCATCATCGATGCTGTCCAAGGCGGCGGCAAACCCGGAACAATCTACAGGCTGACCACCGATGATATCCTGTCCAAACCCGACCTCAAAATGTCGGGCCACCAGATTGATCTTTCCGAGGTTTTGCTGCTGGCGAAGAAGCTGGGCGAACTGCCGGAGGTTTTGCTTTTTGGGGTGGAACCGGGAAATATGGATTACTCGACTGAACTCGGCCCGGAGGTAAGTGCTGTCATGGATAAGCTTATAGGAACGGTACTTACTGCGGCATCTTAGCCACGGTCTTTCACGCTAACTCACATTTTCCTGTATGGCGGATATCTGAACCTTAAGGGCGGGCAGGTCTTTGACAACGACTTCCCATGCCATCTCAAGGTCTACGCCAAAATAGTCATGAATAAGAATATCTCTCATGCCCGCAATCTTTCTCCAGGGTATGTCGTCATGGTTCTCTTTCAGTGACTCCGGGATGTTTTTAACAGCTTCACCTATTATTTCTATCCTTCGGATTACAGAGTCCTGAAGTTGTGTGGAGGCGATAAATGCTTCTTCGTCTATTCCTTTTGTATACTGCTCGATCAATTCGATACATTCAAGTATATGACCGATGAATACCCCGGCATCCTTCAATGGAGGATGACCTCCTGTTCACTCAGTATACGGTCTTTTAGGAGAGGGTGGAGAGATTTATATGTGAGAACGTCCACCTTTTTTTTGAGGACGTCCTGGAGGTCAAGCTTTAGTCCGGCAAGGTCGAGGAGGCTTTTCCTCCCCTCAAATTCGACGAGGATATCGATATCGCTCTCCTCCGTTGCATCACCGCGCACGACAGAGCCGAAGAGTGAGGCTTTTTTCACACCATAATCTCTCAGTACCGTTGAGATCGCTTTTTTTATCTTTTCTACCTGATCGTTCATTTGCCTGGCCCCTTAAGGGCTGTTAAAGTTCAATTATCTACAAACGCTGTCCATATTTCCAATATTTATTGAAGGGATAAGCTTAGTTATGTATTGTGTTCCGCCCCCCCCCCTCGAATAAACTCATGCCGCGTAGGTATGCACTTCGTTTTCGAGCCTGTCTGCCAGCTTGTCTTCCGCCTTTTCCAGATCGTAACGGCTCTGAAGGTTCATCCAGAACTGGGGAGTCATATTAAAAAACCTGCCCAACCGTAAAGCGGTATCGGCCGTAATGGCTCTCTTTTCGTGGACAATTTCATTTATCCTGCGCGGCGGAACGCTGGTATCCGTCGCCAGACGGTACTGGCTGATACCCATGGGCTGTAGGAATTCTTCCAGCAGTATCTTCCCCGGATGCAGGGGCGGCATTTTTGACCTTTCCATCAGGTTCCCTCCTTTTTGTCAGTGGTAATCAACAATTTCAACGTCATAGGCGTCGCTGTCCTTCCAGACAAAACATATTGAGTACACCTACAAAGCAACTAATTTTCAGTTTAGAATTTCTGAGGATTACTGGTTGAAAGTAACGATGGAGCTGAGACGCGCACCAAACGCGACAGCGTTTTTGGGCGTCGAACTCCAGCGCTTGGTTAAATTGTTGCTTTTTCATAGTTATCTTGAACACCAGGGTCTAGGGGTAAGCACGCCTTTAAGATCACTAAACTATATTTCAATAGGTTAATAGTTCTTTCTGTATCTTCGTGGATATCAAAGTTAAATTTCCCACCATGAAACAAGTTGTTTCTTACGCGGCGGATTAATAATAATACCCTTTGAATTTCCTTTAAACCATTATTAGGAACGGAAGCGTCCCAGTACATGGAATTATCAATTAATATTTGTTTCCATGGTGGATTTATAATAAAGAAATCCACTGCTTTAGAAAGCTCCTCATGTATTGATTTATCAAATGTATCTTTTATGCTAGATGCAAAACCATCCCAGTTAGGTGAGACACTTTTTTCGTTGCCATTAGAAAAGCCTGACGTTTTCAAAGCAAATTCAAATTTTGCAAAACTAATAAAAAAATCAAACAATAATTCTTTAGGGACTTTCATTTTATTCTTTTTAACCCTTTTTCAGTTAAGGAATAACAACCTGTTGACACCCATTTAAGTTCATCTACTTTGCATAAGTTTGAGATATGTTTTCTAAGTTGATGTTGAAATGCCGGTCTTCCACCATGGACTGTACTTTTCAAGTGGTTCTTTGTAAGCTCCCTAAAATTACCTATCTTTTCATATATTTGTTGTAAAGATGCTTTATCGCCAATCGAATGAATACATTTAAGAATTGCTATTTCCCAGACGTTCAAGATGAAACCCCCTTTTGTTTAGCGAAACAATCCTATTTTTGCGCCTAAACTTCCTACGGTTATTACCGAAACAATTATAGTCGGGCCAATCCAAGCGAGATGTAGTTTATTTAAGGGAGTTATTATGAAAGCTATAGCTATAATGATTCCCAATATACCATCAATAAATGTTAACGTTGTTGGTATTTTTCTTTGCAGGACATGGTCAAGGCCTTTTTCTCCTCCTAAGGTTATCTTAAATATGACGCTCAAGCAGGATAAGGACCAGAATAGAAAAATTACCCAAATGAACCAACCAAGTATATTCATTATGCCCTCCACATTTTAAAAGCTCTTTTCTGCCCAACCGTTTTAGCTCAGGGGCTTGCGGTTTAATGGCAAAGCCTCTGGATGAAATTAACGATTTTAAAAGCCGACACATTCAAATCAAACGATGTGTCAGCAAGTCCCATTGCAGCGCCGGGTTATGTTACCCGCTACACTGGAGATGGAGGCATGCCAGAAACGAGTAAGGCAGATAGGCCAAACAACACAAATGGCATTGCAAAAATACTTGCAACTACAAGCCCCATGCGAACAGGCAACTTCAAAAAAGGATCACGGAATACTAAAAAAGGTGATGCAATCAACAGCACGATCCACAAGGTCAATGCTGGATATATTATGAATGGTTCAAGGTTGTACCAAAAGTCATAATCGCCCTTTAGGCCGCCAATATTAATCATGTTCTGCATGTGGGAAGAGTAAGCCCAAGCAGCAGCGAATAAAACCCCGATGCAGTTAGATACGAGAATGATTTTAAAACTATTCTTCATCAACATAACATTACTATTAGGCAGAAAAATATCTACCTATCTAGCTAATATCCTGCCAATTACAGAATTCAGCATTATTTCAATGCATTTAGACTATACCCCATATGTTCAGTTTGTCAACGATCAGAAGAAATTTTGTTGATTATCACTTGTAAGTCACCAGTATTTGTGGAGGGGATATTTTGATAACTTCAGGAAGTAATCAATTTTTGAAAAAATACTGCCCCGCAGCCAAGCCCTTCATGGTATCAGGATTTTAGATGGGGGAAAGGATTTGTCTGCGTGCATCTGCGAAAATCTGCGTCCAAACGCTTTGACCCTTCGACAGGCTCAGAGCCGTAGGGCGGATAAGCCCGCGCCATCCGCCGCATGTTTATCAACAAATCCGGTCCAATACAAAGGGCGAAAGATTTATTTTTATAGGGCGCAGATTTTAGCTTCGCAGGTTCGCTCTATGAAGAAATGCTGTGAAGGCTTGAATTCGCTGGTGGCGCAGGTTGAAAGATTAATCCTGAAAATCTGCGTTTACCCCGTTAGAGACAAACAATTCTAACGGGGTGAATCTGCGTCCCATTTCGATCTTTAAGCTGTGAGAGAAAAAGCCGTTCGGCGGATGGCGCAAGGCTTATCCGCCCTACAGTGCTGGAAAGATTAATTTTGACGATTTCAGGAAGGAGTTCACACCGCCGCAGATTTTTTACTCACATCCACAAGATGCACCGAGCAGGAAATACAGGGATCGTAGGCGCGGGCCACTTTTTCAAGCTTCAGCTTCAATTCTTCTTCGGGATTGTCAATCGCCATCCCGGCGGCGGCGCGGATGTCCTTCTCCATATTTTCAAGGTTCATCGCCGTTGGCGTAATTACGTCGGCCTTGATGACCAGTCCTTTTTCATCGATGGTGTAGGAATGATAAAGAGTCCCCCTCGGCGCTTCCGTCCCGGCGGCTCCACTTCCCCCCTTCAGTTTGCCCGGCGTTGACGGCTCCTCTGCCTCGTCGTAACCGGCCTTCATCAGTTCGTCCATGATCTCGATGGCGCGTTCTACCGACTGGACCACCTCGATAGCCTGCCCGAGGTTGTTCCAGAGGATGTTGCCGGGATCGAAGGAGGACTCCAGTTTTCTCATCCGCTCCCCGGCGAGACCGGTCAGCTTCTTCCTGTGCAAAGCGAGCCGGGCCAGCGAACCGGTCATGAAGGGTTCCCCCTTGTAAAGGGAGTGCTTGGCGTGGGAATGGCCGACGACAAACTCGTTGCAGAGTTTTTTGTAATCCTCAACGGGCATTTTGTCGCCGTTGGAGACGAGGATCGTATCCCCGCTGTAGCCGTACATCTCTTTTCCGTTGTCGAGGGCCGAAAAGGTACTCGGCGATTTCGTCAGGTTCTCGGTGGTTATCCCTTCAATAAAGTCGAGAGATTTGAGCGTCTCGGGGAGGGACTCTTCGAGGGCGCGCCGAAGTTCGAGCATCTGCTCTTTGTCGGGAACCTTGGTAAAGCCACCCACCTCGGCGTTGATCTGGTGAATCTTCCGCCCCCCCACTAACTCCTGTATTTGGTTTCCGAGCTTCTTCAGCCCCAGCCCCAGCCTGACAACCCCCTCGTGCCTGTCCGCCATAGCCGCCACGCCTGGAAAGCCTAAAAAGTCCGGGGCGGCGAGGCAAAAGAGATGGAGGGTGTGGCTTTCGACAATCTCGCCGAGAATGAGAAGCTCCCTAAGCAGTTTCGTCTGGGGAGAGACCTCCATGGCGAGCGCTTGTTCGACAGCCTTGATGGAAACCAGCCGGTGAGAGGCGGAACAGATGGCGCAGATGCGGCACATGATCATGGGCACGTCTTTGTAGCTCCGCCCGAGGATGAGCGCCTCGAAGAAGCGCGACCCCTCGAATATCTCCATCTTCACGTCGAGGAGTTTTTTCCCATCCACTTCCACACGTATGCCGCCGTGGCCTTCCACGCGGTAGAGATGGTCAATCTTTATTGTCTTTGCCATTCAATAAACCTTAAAAATAAACCCTATTTTATTACCACAGAGGCACAGAGGTCACAAAGTTTAAGTCTTTTATTGTCCTTCTCTGTGTCCTTTGTGACTCTGTGGTTCCTTACTTGCTTTTCCCGAATCCATCGACAGTAGGCGCAAAGACCCGCATTTTCCTGTTAATCTCGTTGTCATCAACCCCCATTTCTTTCAGCATATTATACTCCATGGCAATGTTCGCCTCATCGACAGGGCCGAAGCAGCCGTCGCAGCCGTTGTAGTGGCTGGGGCATCTCGCATCGCACCCCGCCCTCGTCACCGGCCCCATGCAGGGGATCTTGTGGTGGATGAGAACACATTCGTTCTCTTTGCGCTTGCACTCGGTGCAGACGGGATAATCGGGAAGAATCGGCATGTCCCCGTGGAGAAGATAGCCCACTGCATTTAGAAACTGACTCTTCTCGATGGGACAGCCGTAAAGGGATAGATCGACATTCACATGCTTGTGCAGTGGCGAAGGGGTGATCGACGGGATAAGAGCGCCGTCGGCGCCGTAGACGATCTCCTTCATCTTCTTCCGATCAATCTCGTACCCGATGGCGGCCACGCCTCCGTAGGTGGCGCAGGCCCCGATGGCAACGAGAAGCTTCGACCGCTCGCGAATCCCTTTGAGGGTTTCGATCTCGCTCTCCATGACTACCGTCCCTTCCACGAAGGCGATGTCCAGTTCAGTCTCGGGGTTGTTGCTCTGGGCGAGCCCGAAGGAGACGATATCCACGGCGTGGGCGATATCGAGCAGTTCGTCCTCGCAGTTGATAATCTCCAACTGGCACCCCTCGCAGCAGGTGAGGCTGAATATGCCGATCTTCGGTTTTGACATGGTTCTTTTCCCTGTTACAAAATCATGCTCAGAATAATCTTCCCTCTCCCCTGGTGGGAGATGGCAAGGGTGAGGGGGGCATAAACTGATATCACCCCCACCTTTAATCCTCCCCCCTCAAGGGGGAGGAACTAGTTATTAGAAAATCGGATGCCCCGCCTTGCAGGCGGGGAAAGTCACTATATAAGCTCCCGCATGTTTATGGCGTCCCAGTAGGTAAAGATGGGGCCGTCCAGGCAGGTATATTTAAACCCCACGCTGCAATGAACGCACTTGCCGATACCGCACTTCATCTTCCGCTCCAGCGACATGAGGATTCTCCCCTTCGAAAAACCTTTCTGAATCAGTTTTTCGATGACGAACTTGTACATCACCGGCGGTCCGCAGATGGCAGCGTAGGTCGATTCCGGGTCGAGATTAACCTTGTCGAAGAGATCGGTCACAAATCCGGTCTCCTCCTCCCAGCCCCCTTCCAGATCATGCTCGATAGTGAGAACGGTCTTTACATCGTCCCGCCCCATGAGGGAGAGGAGTTCTCCCGTAAAGAGGAAATCCTTTTGATTTTTCGTGCCGTACATCAAAACTACCTCTTTGAAGTGGCTCCGATGATCGAGAGCATACCAGAGGAGCGACCTTAGCGGCGCCATGCCGATGCCACCCGCCACGATGAGGAGGTTGTTCCCCTTCATCACCTCTACAGGATAGCCGTTTCCGTAAGGCCCCCGCATACCGAAGAGGGCGTTTTGTCCGAGCTTGTGGAAGGCGTCGGTCACCCTGCCAGCCTTCCTGATGCAGAGATCGATCGTACCGTGACGTGTGGGCGACGAGGCGATGGAGATGGGACACTCGCCCGTCCCCATAACGCTCACCTGCACGAACTGTCCCGGCTTATGGTCGAAGTTTTCCGCCACCCCGTCTTCCTCGAAGCGCACCTTAAAAAGCATGGTATCGTCCGTCTGCGGCGTCGAGGCAATGATGCGGCACGGCAGAGGCATGTAGGGATTGTGGTGCAGCGCCTTTTTAGCAAGCTCGATCATTTTTCAACATCCTCAGGGTGTACGCAGGTTATGTCCCCCTTGATCCGTTTGACCATCCCCACGAAGTGAATATCGGCGGGGCAGTCCTGCGTGCACCGACCGCAGCCGACGCAACTCGGCCTTCCGAAGTCCCCCATGAAGGCCTGGTGCTTGTGGAGAAAACGGTGTTTGAAGCGGTCGGCCCGGCTCTCCCGGAAATTATGCCCCCCCGCCACCATGGCGTGACTTTTAAAGAGGCACGAATCCCAACAACGTTTCCGCTCTCCCGTCTCTCCGTCGAGGCAGACCTCGTCATAGACGTCGAAGCAGAAGCAGGTGGGGCAGACCATGGAGCAGATGCCGCAGTTGAAACAGCGGTTCCCCATCTCCTCCCATATCTCGCTCTTGTATTCCATATCGAGGATGGCGGCAAGGTTCGACTCATCCACTGTGGTCGTAAAGAGGGAGGGGAATTCGTTGATCCGCCGTTTATACTCCTTCACGTCGGCAGGGCGATAATCCTTGAGAAGTTTCGATGCGGCGCTCACCATATCGTCGCCGAGACTGGTGCCGACCTTGACGAGATAGGCGCTCCCAATATCGGAGAGGAAGAGGTCGTACCCCTCTTCGACGAAACTGGTCCCCATGCTGTAACAGTAGCAAAGCTCATCGGGAACGCAACTCATGCCGATGATGGCCGTATTCCGGCGTCTCCTGAAATAGTAGGTGTCCGTATATTTTCCCGAGAAGACGCGATCCAGCGAGAGGATGGCATGAATATCACAGGCGTGAACGCCGAAGAGGATTTTTCTCCCCTCATCTTCGAATGCGTCTTCATATCCCTTCTCTTTCGAGAAGGTCATCATCGTATCGACAGGTTTGTGGAAGTATTTCTTTATGGGAAGGATGGTGCGTACATACTCTTTATCATTAACGATGATTTTGGAAACGTCCCTGACAGGCTGGAAGGCGAGCGATTTTTTCCCTTTTCGCTGCGGCGCGTGGAGTTCACCGAAGGACTGGAGGTGTTCAAGGAAGGGCGGCAGGTTTTTTTTGGGCAGCTTTACGATTTTCATTTTTTTCTCGCTCTCTGATTAAGCCTATCAGAAAATAGCACGCTGTCAATTTCAAAAAAAACTCTCCAGTATATTTATCCTAAAAAAAAGTTTCAGACACTGATTTTCACTGATTTGTTCTAATTTTCAAAAGATTCAGAACAAAAGCAAATTGAATCCTTATGGTTAATGATTCAACGACGGATTTATCTGTGATAATCATCACTTATCAGTGTTCATCCGTGTCCAATTGAGGTTTATGGTTTATCTACAGCTACCCCTTCTCCACGATACTGTATATCTCTCCCTTACTCTCACCCGCCAATAGAGCCGCCCTCGTCTCCTCCTTAACGACAAACTTGGCGATCCGTGAGATTAAAGTGAGATGCTCTTCCGGGTGCCCTTCGGGGCTGATGACCATGAAGACGAGGGAGATATCGGCGCCCGTATGGGAGCATCGGACTGGCGGCGACACCTTCGCCAGGGCAAAGAAAGACTCCTTCGTCTCCGTTGAATAGGCGTGCGGGACCGAAACACCGTGGCCGATCATGCTTGTGTACTCTTTCTCCCTCGCCATCAACTCCACAAGCAGGCGGTCCTCTTCGGAAGGAGACAGTTTATCGTGGAAGACGCGAAGCATCTCCCTGTAGAGGGTTTCCAGCCTGGTTTCCCTGGAAAAGATCATCCATTCCTCGCAGGTGTTGGTAGATATGGGGCTCACAACAGGCCTCAACTTCAAAAACAGGGCGTCGCCCTCCTTGTCTACCGGCACATAGGGGAAGAGGCGGCCTTCGAAGCGGGAAAGGAGGACGTCCTCACTTTCTGAAAAATCGGCAACCGGCCCTTCGGACACACAGGAAATCAGTTCATCGTACTGAATGTTCTGGGCGAGGATCGCCTTCAAATCCAGCTTCGGCCAGATCTTCTTCCCCACGAGCCGGTAGGGCTGCTGTTCGTCTCCTGAAAAATCTTCGAACCCCCAGTAGAAAAGCCTCGCCCCTTTAATCATTTTCTGCCACCGCTGGCAGAGGAGTTGATTGAGATCGTCATTTACCGTAATGGCGAGGATATTCCCAACGCCATAAAATTCGAGGTGCTGCGACGGGTTGATTGTCATGGCGTTGTCGGGAATCGCCGTCAGCCTCTGCCTGCGGCAAAGTTTCACCTCGCGCGGGTTGGTGTCGATAAGAACCACGCTGTCGCCGTTTTCCCTGATAAATGCGGCGACAGCACGAGCCACCTTGTGCGCCCCGATAATCAACCATCCTTTTGGACGAGCTTCGAGGACGCCGAGGAGTTTCCCCACCGGCCTCGCCGTAAGCCCCTGAAAAACCACCGTTCCCCCAATCACCGCGTAGGTGAAGGCCTCCAGAAAAGTCGCCTCGGCATACCCTTCAGCAGTCAAATGAAAGGCAAAGAGAGACGACATGGAGGCCGCCACGATCCCCCGAGGGGCGATCCAGCTAAGAAAAAGTTTATCTTTCAGCGAGAGGGCGCTATTGAAGGTGGAAACGAAGATATTAAGAGGCCTTACAACAACCATGAGGAAAACGACGATGAGTGCCAGTGGCCAGCCGTAGGAGGCGAAGCTCGAAAACTTGAGGTTTGCGGCGAGCAGGATAAAGAGAAATCCGATGAGGAAGTCTTTCAGTTCATCCTTATATTCGATGATACGGTCGAGCTGCGGCGTCTCCTTGTAACCGAGCCAGAGTCCGGCAATGGTGACGCCGAGGAGCCCGCTTTCCGGCATAAGATGGTCGGATAGGGCGAAGGTCATCATGGCGCCCACGATAACGAAGAGATTGAGCCTTTCATCGGGAACCCACCCTTTCCGCAAAATATGAAAAATGATGTTGCCTGCAATAAGGCCCGTTGCGCTACCAACGGCGAAACGAATGAAAAAATTGAGGTAGGCCATCTCCTGCGCCACGGAACTGACCATCCACTCGTAGCAGAGGAGCGCAATAAAGACGCCGATGGGGTCGATGAGCACCCCTTCCCAGTAGAGGATGTTATAGATATTTTTCTTAACTCTCAGACGCTGAAGAAGGGGACCGATCACGGTCGGCCCGGTAACAATGATGAGACTCCCGGCAAGGATGCTGAAAGACCAGCCGAAACCGAAGAGGAATTTGACGGCAACGCTGCTCACCAGCCAGGTAACGAGGACTCCCCGTGTAAGGACGCCGAGAATCTCCGAGGAGACCTGTTTGTATCCTTTTACGTCCAGGGTCAGTCCTCCTTCGAAGAGGATGAGACCGACGGCGAGAGAGATGAAGGTATTGAGCGTGTCCCCGAGAGAATGGGGCTTTACGACTCCGACGAACTCAGGACCCGCAATAATCCCGCCGAGAAGCAGGATGGCGATGGCCGACAGCCTGAACTCCCGCGCAATAAGTATGAGCAGATAACCGAGCGCCGAAGCGGCGACGAAGGTTGTTAGTATGGCATTTGATTCCATTGAGTCTCTCCCTGATACACTTTACGGTGCAAAACGACGATTGTCAATGGCTGCAACAAGCAAAGGGCGAGTTTTTCGAGCGATTAAGTGATAGAAGACCGAGGATATCAGGCCAGTTGGTGCGATTTCGACATTCCACCGAGACGCCTCATCCTCTAGACAGCGAGAGGATAAGTGTTAAAAAAATCTCAATTCTTTCCTTCCCGTTTTGCCTGCCGGACACACCGGGCGAAGTAAGGCACGGAGTTGTGGGCATACCCGGCTGCGCCGTTCGCATCATAAACGGCGTAGGCATTCACCGGTCGCCCCTCCTCGCGGGTGGCGCTCCAGTGGCGCGCCTTCCGAGGCTTCGAAAAAGGATGGAAAAAGTGCTTTGACTGTTCTGCCGTGACGCTTGCCAGTTGATCCCGTCCCGGAAGACGCCAGTCGCCATACCCGGCAAAAGAGAGGTCATCACAGTAACGCATGACACGCCGCCACGCCGCCTCGATGCCGGGGTCCGATTGCTGCCACATAAGCTTCGATCTCTCGTCGGTCACCGTCCCGTCCCCGCTGTCCCGCCAGTGGCCATCTGGAGAAATAAAGACCGTCTTCCCATCCGTCTTTTTTTCGACGCCACAAAGGAAACGGATACTCCCGAAATCAAAGTCGCCCTTCGCTCCCGGCTCTTTCGTCACCGGACCGGGAAGACACCCGGCAGGCCAGTTCGAACCGGCAGGGCCGGAAATATTGAGTTCCACACGCTCCCCGGAAAAGGGAAGGGAAAAACGCCCCTCCTTACCGGTAATCACGCTCTTTTCAGACCCCGCCATACCGACCACGACCTCCTGAACGGGATTCCCTTTCGCATCCTCCACCAGCCCTTCCACCGATTGCCCACTGCATCCCGGCAGGGAAATGAGCCAGAGTACCGCCATGAGAAAGACCTTCGAGAAAGGCGTAATGGCAGAAACGGGATGGTTGTTCCCTTCAAGTATGTTCTTATAATCAGTCATTTTTCTTTTCCTTTAATTCGTCCTGATTTTCATTTTTGATCCTAGAAAGATAACAATTCCTTAAAGAGTAATCAATAGCCGACAGATGATTTAACCCAAAAAGCTCCCTATTGTCAAAACAAATCACTCTCAAGTCTCTTTCGGTAAGTCCTTTCTACCAACCTTCGACATGTCAATTTAACGGTGTTAAAAACACTCCAATTGTACTTGACATCCATGGTAAAGAAGGCTATCTTTATCGTGGTTTACAAGAAACTCTCACCTCTGAGGAGAATCAAGGAGGTCCCCTTGGCACAGCTTGACCGCTACATCGACACCCTGAAAACACCCGGCGCCCAGGCACTGACCCTCAAATCGGGAAACGGCGTCGAATTGATGATCAACGGGACCCCGAAAATCATCAACCCCAAGCCCGTCCCATCCAACCAGATTATGGCACTTCTCGGCGAGGTTCTCGATCCCGGCTTCGAAGCTGAGGTGGAAGGGAGTCCAAAAGACTTCCAATATTCCAACGCCCTCGGTACATTCAAGATCACCGTCATCACCCGTGATGGAAACGTGAGCGCCCGCATCATGCCCGACAAAGAAGGCGAGGCGAGTGCGAGTGGTGGTGGAGGCAAAACCGCCGCTGCTCAACCGACGCAGAAAAGCGTCCCGCAGGCAGCAGGCAGCACTAACGAAATGGACAAGCTGTTCCACAAGATGCTCGACCTCAACGCCTCCGACCTTCACCTTAAATCAGGAAACAGACCTATGGTGAGGCTCCACGGATGCATGGAGTATATGGAAGGCTTGCCCGCCTTGTCGCACGACGACCTCTGGGCGCTCCTGAAACCGCTTATGCCGGAACGGAATGTGGAGGAATTCGAAGAAAAAAAAGATACCGACTTCTCCTACCAGGTGGGCACGCGGGCGAGGATGCGTTCCAACATGTTTATGGACCTTGCCGGGGTGGGCGCCGTTTTCAGGCAGATCCCTTCGGAAATTCTCACCGTTGAGCAGCTAAACGTGCCGAAAGCGGCGATCACTTTCTGTGATCATTCGAAAGGGCTTGTCCTGGTTACCGGGCCAACAGGCTCCGGGAAATCGACCACCCTCGCCGCGCTTATCGATTATATCAATGATAGAAGAACAGACCACATTATTACCATCGAAGACCCGATTGAATTCGTTCACCCGGCCAAGCAGTGCCTCATCAACCAGAGAGAAGTGGGCACAACGACCATGTCCTTTAAAAACGCCCTCCGTGCAGCCCTCCGTGAAGATCCGGACATCGTTCTTCTCGGCGAGCTTCGAGACCTGGAAACAACGGCCATCGCCATAGAAACGGCGGAGACGGGGCACCTCGTCTTCGGCACCCTCCATACCAATACGGCGGCCTCCACGGTAGACCGGATCATCGACCAGTTCCCTACAGACAGGCAGGAGCAGATCAGGTCCATGCTGGCCGAATCGCTCATCGGCGTCATCTCCCAGACCCTGTGTAAGAAAGTCGGGGGGGGACGGGTCGCCGTTCTGGAGATCCTCGTTGTAAACAGTGCCGTCTCCAACCTGATCCGCGAAGGAAAAACCTTCCAGATCCCCTCAATCATGCAAACAGCAAAGAACATCGGTATGCAGACCATGAACGACGTTCTTGTTGACTTCGTAAAGAAAAAAATAGTCTCGCCCGAAGAAGCCTACCTGAAGGCCATCGACAAGAAGGCCGTTGTGGATATGATGGGCAAGGCGGGAATCCGGTTTAAACCGGATTAAGGTGTCTGACCATGAGTGATCTTAGCATCCAAAAAGACCGCGCCACCATTACTGCCATATTCAGAGACAGCCACAAAGTCCGTGGCGATATATTTCTTGCGGCCTACTCTGCGAGCCACTACGGACACCAGAAGGTAGCCGATCTTCTCGAAAGCAATAAAAACTTTCTCCCCATTCTGATAAAAGAAGAAGACAGGATAGAGTTTGTCAACAAAAACCAACTCGTCATCGTGGAGGGAGAGCTTGCAAGTCAGGAGGACGAAGAAAAACTCTCCATCGGCCTTTTCCACATCGAAAAAGTAAAGATATATTTCATCAACGATGACACTATGGAAGGAGCCATGCTCTCGGAGGTTCCCCCCGAGCGATCCCGCCTGTCAGACTGTCTCAACCTTCCACAGAAGTTCATCAATATGATTAAAGAAGGCCGTTACCTCTACCTCAACAAGCGGCTCATCATGAAGGTGGAAAGCCTGACTGATGTAAAAAAAGCCCCCGTTGAGGAAGAAAAGCCGGAAGGAACTTCGGAAAATCAGACAATCGCTGAAGCGCCTCCCGAAGGTATCCCGGACGACGTTATCATCAGTTGATCCCTGCCCCTCTGTAGTTCTTCAAATTAACCATTCACATCCGGCAGACCGCAAAATGTTCCCAACAATTGTGTCACAATAGCTGTAATTCATCTTGACACGGGACAGCTTCTGACGGTATTATTTCACATTATTTTTTGGAGGGTAAAATGACAAAAAGAATTCTGGTTTTCGCACTTTTATTGCCTCTGTGGGTGGGGTGTGCCGGGAAACCTCAACTCTACGCTATATTCAAGACCAGCATGGGCGACATCACAATAAGCCTTTTTGAAAAAGAGGCCCCAAAAACGGTGGCCAACTTCGTCGGTCTCGCTGAAGGGACAAAAGAATGGCGGGACCCGAAGACGGGGGAAATGGTCAAAAGGCCTCTTTACGACGGCACCATTTTTCATCGCGTCATCCCCGATTTCATGATCCAGGGGGGCGATCCCGCAGGCAACGGCACAGGTGGCCCGGGCTTTAATTTCGCAGATGAATTTCACCCCAAACTGCGTCACGACGCACCGGGGAAGCTCTCCATGGCCAACAGGGGGCCGAACACCAACGGGAGCCAGTTTTTCATTACAGAGAAACCGACGCCCCACTTGGACAACAAGCATGCCGTTTTCGGGGAGGTTATCGACGGGATGGACCTTGTCCGAAAGATAGCACGGGTCAAAACCCGAAGGGGGAATAAGCCGCTTCAAGACGTGATCTTAAAGAAAGTGGTCATCAAAAGAGTTAAGAAACCCGCTAAAAAGTAGTAGCCATGCCTGCGCTTTGCCAACCTATGAAGCGATTTAGGCGTAAACACTCATAAAGGAAATTCGAGGTGGAACATGAGCAACACTGAAAAAAATCTTCAGGCAGCACTGGCCAAGTTCAGCGAACTTTCCAAAAAGGGGATTGGAAAGGCGAGAGAATCCCTGGTTCATTCCTCAAATCTCGTCAAGGGGAGAATCGATATAAACTCCCTTCAGAGGGAAAAGAAGAAACTCATTTCAGAACTCGGTGAAGATGTCTTCACTGCTATCGATGCCGGGAAGCTGAGGACGAAACTCTTCGACGACCTGATCGGCAACATCAGGGATGTGAGCGCCAAAATAGAAGAAAAGGAAAAGGAACTCAAGCATTCCGATCTGACTGCGCCTGAGACCTCGTCTAAAGGATCGGTTGTAGAAAAAGCTAAAGAAAAAGAAACGACGAGCACCACAACGGGAGACACTGAAAAAGAAGAGGATTAATTTCTATTTTGGGCTGCAACTCAGTTGGCCTATGGCTCGGGAGCCAACAGCTCATAGAAGAGAGCGCTTGAATGACTATTTCGTGTATATTATCCGAAGCAAGAAAGATGGCTCTTTTTACATAGGTCAAACAAATCATCTGGAAAGAAGATTAATCAAGCACAATAAAGATCAGGTAAAATCAACTAAATTCAGAACCCCTTTCGAGCTTATTTATAGTGAACGCTATGATACAAGACGAGAGGCAATGTATAGAGAGAAATTTTTAAAATCGCTTGGAGGGTCCAAGGAGAAAAAAGAGATATTAAAAGGTTTGGGGCTGTAGCTCAGTTGGGAGAGCGCTTGAATGGCATTCAAGAGGTCGGCGGTTCGATCCCGCCTAGCTCCACCAGTAAAATCAAGGGTTTAGCTATTATCAGCTAAACCCTTTTTTCTTTCAACAGAGGATGTAGGCAAGTCCTGTTTCACGCTCCCCCACCCGGTAGAAATCTTTCCAAAGTCAGAAGAAGCGTTTTTTCATCGAAGGGTCGCTGTAACGCAGCGTCGAACATCCCCTCTAAACGTTCCTTTTCCGACAGACCCGAGACGACAACAACAACGGGAACCTCCCGCTGCCTCTCATCCTCCCGGATTTTACGCACAAGCTCGTCCCCCTCACCGTGAGGCAGGCTGAGATCAACAATAACAAGTTTCGGCCTTTCCTGTTCGATACATGTAAAAGCCTTCCGGCAATCGATAAAACCCATCACCCGGAGATCATGCCTGCGAAGAGTGTCGGAAATAAGGCACATCTCATCAGGATTGCCATCGGCCACAACAACGAGAGGTTCGTCGGGGAAGGTATGCTCTTTATGGTCCACTACGGTTTTCTACTCCCACTCAATCGTTCCGGGCGGTTTGGATGAGATGTCGTACACCACCCGGTTGATCCCTTGCACTTCGTTGATGATCCGGTTGGAGAGTCTGCCGAGAAGATCATAGGGAAGGTGGACCCAGTCGGCCGTCATCCCGTCGAGGGAGTTGACCGCACGAAGGGCGATCGTCTGCTCGTAAGTCCTCTCGTCGCCCATGACGCCCACAGACCGGATAGGGAGAAGGACGGCAAAGGATTGCCATATCTTGTCGTAGAGTCCAGCCGCCTTGATCTCCTCCATAACGATCACGTCGGCCTCCTTCAGTATGTCAAGCCTCTCAGGCGTTACATCGCCTAAAATCCGGATGGCGAGACCGGGGCCGGGGAAGGGCTGCCTGTTGATCACTTCTTCCGGCATGCCGAGTTCACGCCCCAGTTCACGCACCTCATCTTTGAAAAGCTCCCGCATCGGCTCGACTAGCTTCAGCTTCATCTTGTCGAGGAGCCCTCCCACATTATGATGGCTTTTTATCGTTGCCGACGGGCCTTTGAAAGAGATACTTTCGATTACGTCGGGGTAGAGCGTCCCCTGGGCAAGGAACTTGATATCCTTTAATTTGGACGACTCTTCATCGAAAACGTGAATGAACTCGTTGCCGATGATCTTCCGCTTCTTTTCGGGGTCCGTCACCCCTTTCAGCTTTTCGAGAAAGCGTTCCGATGCGTCACAAACGATGAGGTTGATGTGGAAATGCCTTCTAAAGACCTCCTCCACCTTCTCCCGTTCTCTCTTTCTGAGTAAGCCGTTATCGACGAAGATGCAGGTGAGTTGATTCTTGATGGCTCGGTGGATGAGTACCGCCGTCACGGCAGAATCGACCCCGCCGGAAAGGCCGCAAATAACTCCGTTCTTCCCGACCCGTTTCTTGATCTCCTTGCACTGGCTTTCGATGAAAGAACCCATGGTCCAGGTCCCGTCACAACCGGAGATGTGAAAGATGAAATTCCTTAGAATGTCGCTTCCGATGGGGGTGTGGACTACCTCGGGATGAAACTGGAGGGCAAAGAAACGCATCTCCCTGTTCCTCATGGCGGCCACAGGCGAGTTTTCCGTATGGCCGATCGGCTCGAAGCCGGGCGGTACCTTTTCAATCAGGTCGCCGTGACTCATCCAGACGATGTTCTTCCCCTCGATACCCGCGAAGAGGTCTTCGCCATTATCCACCGTCAGGTTGGCACGTCCGTATTCCCGCTTTGCCGAGCCGGTCACCTCTCCTCCGAGAAGTTTGGTCATAAGCTGCATTCCGTAGCAGATGCCGAGAACGGGAAGGCCGAGATCGAAGACTCTGCCGTCAACCACAGGGGCGTCTTTGTCATGCACCGACGAAGGCCCGCCTGAAAGGATAATCCCCTTCGGCTTCAACTTCTTGATCTTTTCGAGGGGTAGGTTGAAGGGGTGTATCTCGCAGTAGACGTGGTTTTCACGGATGCGACGCGCAATGAGTTGGGTATATTGCGAGCCGAAATCGAGTACGAGTATCATATTGGAATGAATCTTCGACATAAAATCTCCTGTTAAGAATTCCTTGAAACGCCTTGTTTTGTGGATAATATATTGATCGGGACAGGTAATCAGTCCCGTCAGATGTAATACATGAACATCCCTTCCTTGTCTCGCTTTACGCCGAGAGCTTCCCCCTTTTTGCAGAGGTCCTCAATAGTGATGGAATCGAAAAAGGAGGCTACTTTTAGATTCAGCTCATTCCAGATAGGCGCCGTGACGCACTGCTGCTTGATGCTGCACTCTGCCGACCCTTTGTCTGGAGAGGGTTTGCAACTCACCAATTCTATCTCTCCCTCGATGGAACGGATGATCTCGCCGAGGGTAATCTCGTCGGCCGGTTTTGCCAGGAGATAGCCTCCCTTCGGCCCTCGCACCGTTTTAATGATCCCCTTTTTTTTGAAATTAATGAAAATCTGCTCGATGTAACGCGCAGAAATCCCCTGCCGTCTGGCAATGTCGGACACCTTTGCAGGCAGCCCGCTCGAGTGGTAGGCGATGTCAAAAAGCGCCCTCACCCCATAGGTTATTTTGGTCGACAGTTTCACGAATATACCCGATTGAATTTAAGGCCATAAAACCGGAATAAATCTATCACACCTCCAATAACAAGTCAAAGATTGTCCACCTTCTTCACGAATATCTCACCCGCTATCTCGGCATCGACGGCGATGCTCGTCTCACCTACATCGAGCACGTAGGTAGGCTGCTTCTGGTGGAGCTTGACGATGGCGCCCGGCACGAGGCCGAGGGAACTCAGTCGGTTCAGCCGGTCTTTATGCTTGGGCGCCATAAAAACAACCCTCCCCCGTTCACCGGGCCTCAGTTCGGTCACGCTGAGGACCAGCGGTTTTATCTCCTTGCTGAACTTCCGGCAGCAGGCCCCCCGCGGGATCGGCTCGCCGTGCGGGCAGGCGGGCGGATGGCCGAGGAAGGTGCAGATGCTGTCCGTCACCTCAACGCTCAGGATATGCTCAAACTCGCAGGCCGTATCCTCCCATTCCTCCCTTTCCAGTTCGAGAACGTTGGAAAGAAGCCACTCGGCCAGGCGACAGCGCCTCACCACTCCCTCGCCCGCCTTTTCCCCGGCGGGCATGAGAGAAATGAGATCGCCCTTTCGCTCGATCAATTTATCGGTTGCCATTTCACCGAGATAGGCGGTCGTATTCTCCACCTTGCATTCGGAAACGATGCGCTCTTCCGTCGCAGCGATCTCCCTTTCCTTCAGCGTCCAGATCAGTTCGAGGATTTCTTCTACGTTTTTATCCATATTTCCCATTCTCCTAACGTATTAACCTGAAAAACATTCATTAGACACTGATCAACACAGATTTACTATGATAAACACCTAAATAGATGAAAGAGATTACGTCACTGACGTGGTTAATTCATTCTTTAAAAAATCATAAATCATCTGTGGAAATCTGTGTCAAAAAAAAATTAAAATCAAAAACTCACACCCAACATCCTCAAAATCGCATTCACCCCTCCCCCAACCAGTAAAGCAAAGGGAAGGATGAAAGCGAGCATCCAGGCCGCCACCTTCATGCCCCGCTCTTTAATAATCATGAACAGGTTTGCTATACAAGGTATGAAGAGCGTCATGGTAACGAGGCTCACCACCACTTGGATAGAATCGAGCTGACCATCCTTTTGCAGCGCAAAAAGCCCGGCGGCGCCGTAGTCACGTCTCAAGAACCCGATGAGAAAGGCCTCAGCCGCCTTGGGAGGCAGATCGAGGAGCCCTACGATGATAGGTGAAAAAATTCGTTCAACCAATTTCAGCAGGTTCAGCTTGTCGAGAATAAAGAGGACGAGCGTACCGAGGACAAAAAGAGGCACCGCCTCTTTCATATACCAATCGACCCTCGCCACTGTCTTCATGAGGATATTTTTCATTTGCGGAAGCCTGATGGGCGGCAGTTCATAGATGAAGTCTGAATTATCCCCTTCGATGAGACGGGAAGTGAGGTAGCCCACGAGCAAAAGGACAACCATAATAACGCCGAGCCAAACGAGAAGGGCCGAAAATGAAACACCGCCGAGCATGCCGAGGATGACGCCGAGCTGAGCGGAGCAGGGAACGCCGAGGGCGAGAAGAAGGGTGACGATGATCCGGTCCTTCCGGGTATCGAGGATACGCGTCGTGAGCGTTGCCATGGTATCGCACCCGAGGCCGAGAACCATGGGGAGGACCGCCTTGCCGTTTAGCCCCATGAGGCGGAAAATCTTATTCACCATCACGGCAAGCCTCGGCAGATAACCCGAATCCTCGAGGATGCCAAAAGCGATAAAGAAGGTCCCCACGATTGGGAGAACGATTGCGACGGCATAGGAAAGGGCCATCGTAATGAGCCCGTATTCCCCGACGAGGAAGTCCCTCAGGAATTGGATGGGAATGAAACGGTCGGCCAGCTTAGTCGACCAGGGGGCGATGTATCGCCCGAAGATCTCCGTCTCCAGGAAATCAACGGAGGTGCCTGCCCCGAAGTCCCCAACGAAAAGGTAGACGAGGTAGAGAATAACAAACAGAATGGGAATGCCCCAGAGGGGATGCATCATGGCATTACCGAGGCGGAGGGAAAAACCGCCCCGTTCTTGCTCCGAGGTAATATAGACCTGCTTCATAATCTTCTCAATGGTGCGAAGACGGCGGCGGTTGATAATAAAACTGATCGATTCACTGCTCGACGCCTGCACCCGGTGGACGATATCCTCCACCTTTAAAAGCGCAACTTGGGAGAGATGATCGTGAAGCCATTCGGTGAGTGTGGAATCGCCGGAGAGGAGCATGAGCGAAATGGCGCGTCCTGATATATTGGATTCCGGGAGGAGCGGTTCGATCTCCTCAATCCCTTTTTCAATAGCCTTATCATAACGGACCTTCAGTTTGGAGAGCCGGGGCGAATCGATCTCTCTCGCAAGAACATCCATCCCCTGCCGCCTCGTCGCCACGGCGGGAATAACGGCCACACCCATGATCTCCGAAAGTTTTTCAGAGTCAATGGTGATCCCCCGCGACTCCACCTCGTCATAGAGGTTTAATACCTTAATAAAGGGGAGTCCCATCTCGGCAAGCTGAAGCGAGATGAGGAGAGAACGGTTCAGGTTCTTCGCGTCGGATACGTGGACCACCCGCTCATGGCGTTCATTGAGAAGGATGTTCCGGGTCACCTCCTCGTCTTCCGACATGGGAAGGAGGGAATTGACGCCCGGCGTGTCGATGACGGAACAGCTCCTGCCGTTTACGGTCGCCTTCCCGCGCGATACCTCCACGGTGGTGCCGGGGTAATTGGAGACGGTCACGTACCGTCCCGTCAGGTAGCCGAAGATGACGCTCTTCCCCACGTTGGCGTTACCAACGAGGAGAATCTTGTCGAAATTGTCGGGGATGTTTTCTTGTTCAGTACCGTGGTGCATGTCTTATGGTTTCTCCTTATTGTCACACTCGCTGCAATAGCCGTAGAGTTCGAGTTTGTGATCGACGACGCGGAATTTGGACGCTTGGGCAATCTCTTCCTGGAGTTTCTCGATCCGCTCGTCCTCGAACTCAAAGATCGCCCCGCAGCCGAGGCAGATGAGGTGGTCGTGGTGTTCCTCCGGTTTTTGCTGCTCGTAGCGGGTCTGGCCGTCCTCGAAACGACGCGCTGCGGCGAGCCCGCTCTCGGCGAGGAGCTTCATCGTCCTGTAGACAGTCACATAACCGATCTTCGGGTGCGCTTTTTGGACGCGATGGTGGAGGTCTTCCACGCTTAAGTGCCCTTTACACTTGAGAAAGGTTTGAACAATCTGGTCCCGCTGGGCCGTCGATTTCAACCCATGACTCTTTGCAAAACGCTTGAAAGCGCTAAACTGCTCCCTGCTCATAGTCTCCTTAATTGAAATTGAAAATGGATTTCAATTTCAGAGTATAGGGGAAGGGACGATTTCTGTCAAGGGAATAAAGTGGAGGAGGTTGTCTTTGTGGGAATGTGTATGTGAAAAAGAGAGCGTTGTTAGATGTTTATAGGATTTACAATAGTAACATAACCCCCCCCCCAACCGTTCGGCTGAGCTCACGACGAAGCCTCCCCTTATACCCAAAGGGCAGACTGCCTTAAGAGGAGGAGCGATAAAATTCCCCCACTTAGAGTAAGAGGGGGTTAGGGGGCGTTAGATAAAAACAGATCAGTAATCTCTCTGAATTGGCCAACCACGATTACCAGCATAAAGTATGAACCAATAGTCAGGGCAAGGGATTAATTTCATTATTTAAATGGAATGATTCAGGAGCAAGAAACTGTTTTCATAGAATGGGTTAGAGATATAGAATAAGTTGCAACTGTCGGGGCCTGCCTCGTTAGAGAAATTCTCTAATGGGGGGGATTAATATCAATGAACAACGCTTCAAAGCCCGCACCGGCAAATCGGTGACAGGCTTTTTTATTGTTAAACGGGGATTGAAAGAATAAAGAGTTCCTTTAATTTTATTAATCCTTTCTATTCATCTCTTTCTTTTGAATACCTTGACCTTTTACAGAAGATATGTTACATATTGTCGGTATAAATCTATAAGTACCGACGTTTGGTAACATAATCGGAGCAGAAGAGTGAAGAAGACAAGGACCGCAGAAATAATAGAGATTGTCAAAGAGGCTGGCACGCTACGCCCCCGTGATCTGGATGCCTACGGCATACCGAGAGAATACCTGCGCAGGCTCTGCCGCCACGGCCTGCTGGAGAGAACGGCCAGGGGGCTTTACGCCCTTCCCGATGCCGAGGTGACGGAACACCACAGCCTGGCCGAGGCATGCAAAAGGGTGCCCCATGGCGCCATATGCCTCCTCTCTGCGCTCCGTTTTCACGATCTCACAACACAGGCTCCCTTCGAGGTCTGGATGGCCATCGATGTGAAGGCACGGCTGCCGAAGGTGGACAGGCTGCCTCTACGCATAGTACGCTTTTCGGGGAAAGCCCTTGAATCCGGCATTGAGGAACATAAAGTGGAAGGTGTTCCTGTCAAGGTCTACAGCCCGGCCAAAACCGTCGCTGACTGTTTCAAGTACAGGAACAAGATAGGTCTGGACGTTGCCCTTGAAGCCCTGCGCGAGTGCATAAGAGAGCAAAAGTGCACCATGGACGATATTTGGCATTACGCCGGTGTATGCAGGGTTGCGAATGTAATGCGGCCCTATCTGGAGGCGCTTACATGAAGCGGGGCAATCCCGTCGATGTGGGGGCATCTGTTCGTCATCGCCTTCTCGACCTATCGAGAAAGCGGGGAGAAGACTTCAATCTCACACTCACCCGGTATGCGCTGGAACGCCTCCTTTATCGCCTTAGTCTTTCCGAATACAGGGATCAATTTATACTTAAAGGGGCAATGCTCTTTTCCATCTGGGGCGGAGAGCCACACCGGCCAACGCGTGATATCGACCTGCACGGCTCGGGCGAAAGCTCCGTCGATGGTCTTGTAAGTATATTCCGGGATATCTCTTCCCTCCGGGTCGAGGATGACGGACTTGAATTCAAGCCTGAAACCGTTAATGGAATGGAGATACGGGAAGATCTGGAATATGAGGGGGTGAGAATAAATATGGAGGCCCACCTGTCAGGAGCCCGCATTTCTCTTCAGGTGGATATCGGCTTTGGTGACGCCGTATTACCTGAACCGGACGAGTCCGATTTTCCCACAATCCTCGATTTTCCGGCCCCTCATCTGCTGATATACCCGCGAGAGACAGTTGTGGCTGAAAAATACCAGGCCATGGTTATGCTCGGCATTGCCAACAGCAGGATGAAGGACTTTTATGACATCAAGGTCATGGCAGAAACTTTCCTCTTTGACGGGGAAACCCTCTCCCGTGCAATCGGGGCGACCTTTGAAAGACGCAGAACGGCCATTCCAAAAGATGCCCCGCTGGTCTTTAGATCGGAGTTTTATAATGACGCCGGCAAGCAGACCCAATGGAAAGCCTTCATCGGAAAAAACAGGCTGACGAAACAAGACGCACCCTTTGCCGAGGTAATCTCCTTTTTAGCCGAATTCCTTATGCCGCCCACAATTGCTGCGGCAAAAAAAGAACCTCTCGGTTTGAATTGGCCCCCATCTGGACCGTGGGAATAGAATGATGCTTTCAAGGAATAGTATTTTGAGATAAGTTCCTTTAGGGTATACATTACTATGGATGGTTTTAACTGCAAACAGTGCAGGCATTGCTTACCCGCGTGGCTTGGGGGACAGTAAGATTAAAGGCCTGACTCCGTTCCCTTCGGTAAGTTCACCAATTCAACAACGCCCCCCTCTTTCTTGGCGACCAACTCTCTACTCTACCTAGTTACTCAGTTCGCGAGGTCCGACCCCAAGAGAGCCTCTACTTTAATACTTTCTCTATAAGATTAAGCATCTCTCCCGGATCACAAGGTTTAAAGATCATCTCATCTATTCCGCACATTCGAACAGTTTCATGTGAAAGATGGCGGCAACCCGTAGAAAGAATAATCGGAACATCGGGACGGATAAGCTTAATTTTTACAGCCAGTT
>CBDVDA010000031.1:0-29011 GCA_965372635.1 uncultured bacterium
TGAAGGTGATTGTTTCATACGGCGGATGGCGCAGGCTTATCCGCCCTACGATGCTCAACCGTTAAATTGTTTAGTAGCAGGTGTACTAGATAAAGGCGAATGAAATTGTGTGGCCAAAATTTATTTAATTAAATCATATTTGAAAAATAGGCAATGATTTGATGATCTAAATGTAATCTCACCCCACTTAATTCCGACTTCTCTCATTTCCTCCCACTACGTTATCTCAATTCTCTACATTAGGGTCTTTTCGTGGGTTAAGATCAAAATCCTGAATATCCTGAATATCCTGAATATCCTAAAAAAACTTTAGCCACGGATTCACCCCGTTAGAGAAAGCGTTATTTCTAACGGGGCAAGCGGACTAAGAGCGGGCTAATACCTGGGCAGTGCAAAAGCTGGGCAGACACATGGGTCTGCCCCTACGGGGTACATCCAAATCATTTGTAGGGGCGCACCCATGTGTGCGCCCTGATTTTCTCAAAGACATCCTCATTACTTCAAACAACACTCAGGAAAAACAGCCGGATCGATTCCGAAGACAGCCTTTCCCGTGGTGAAAACGGCCACCGTGATCAGGATGGCGCCGATGATGTTCAGCAGGATGCCGACACGCGCCATCTCGTAGATCTTGATTCGGCCCGTGCCGAAGATGATGGCGTTGGGAGGCGTCGCTACGGGGAGCATGAAGGCGCACGAGGCGCTCAATGTGGCGGGTATCATCAGGAGGAGGGGGGGCATCTCGATGGAAACGGCAAGTCCCGCGAGGATGGGGAGGATCATCTCCGTCGTCGCCGTGTTGGAGGTGAGTTCTGTTAAGAATGTGACAGTGAGGCAGATGAGGAGAACGAGCAGGATCGGGTGAAGCGTGGCGAGGCCTGCCAGCGCTCCGCCGACCCACTCGGCAAGGCCCGAAACTTTGAATCCCCCGGCGAGGGCGAAGCCGCCGCCGAAGAGGAGGATAATCCCCCAGGGGAGGCCCTTCGCCGTCTCCCAGTCCATGAGCCTGCCGCCCGCCTCGCCCCTTGAAGGGATGAGAAAAAGGATGAGCGCCATGACGATGGCCACCGTGCCGTCATCGGCGAACTTGGGGTCGGGGAGGAGCGTCTTCCAGCCGGGGAGGTTGATGGTGCCGAGGGAGAGGCCCGACCGGGTGAGCCAGAGGAGCGCCATGGAGATGAAGACAGTGAAAACTGCCTTCTCTTCGAAACCCATGGGGCCGAGCTTTTCATATTCCTCTTCGAGATGTTTCCCGTCTACATTTAGAGCCTTCCCTTTAGGACAGAAAAGAGTGACCAGCGTGGTCCAGACAATCGTCAAAAAGAGGAGCGAAAGGGGGAGGGCGAAGAGGAACCATGAGGCAAAGGATATCTCCGGGGCGTTCGGAAAATAGATCGAATATATCCGCGCAAAGGAGAGGTTGGGCGGCGTACCGATAAGAGTCGCCATGCCGCCGATGGAGGCAGCATAGGCGGTGCCGAGGAAGAGGGCCAGGGTGAGGCGGTGAACCTCTTTTTCATCAGCGCTCTCCTCCAGCTTTAGGACGATGGCGAGGATAATGGGGACCATCATCATTGTCGTTGCCGTGTTGGATATCCACATGGAGAGGAAGGCGGTGGCCGCCATGAAGCCGAGGACGAGACGCCGGGGGCTGAGGCCGATGAGCAGGATCAGCTTGAGCGCAATTCGCTTGTGGAGGTTCCATCGCTCCATGGCGAGGGCCACGATAAAGCCGCCGATGAAGAGGAAGATAATATGGTTGAAGTAGAGCCCCGCCGTCGTCTTCCCCGGCATGATGCCGAGAAGCGGAAAGAGCGCCACCGGGACGAGTGCCGTGGCGGCAAGAGGGATCGCCTCGGAAATCCACCAGATCGCCATGAGGAGCGCCACGGCAGCCATCTTCGTTACTTCAGGCCGCTCCGGGTCGAGATCGCCGAAGAGGAGGAGCAAAAGCGCCAGCGCTCCGCCGCCGAGAAGGGCGACCTTTCGTATGCGGACCTGCCTGCCGCTCAGTTCTGTAGGGTAATCTTCCAGTCGGTTCTCCTTCTTGGTCTGATCCCGAAGTTTGCGGGATGTTCAATATGTAGTTTACCCACACCTGTTCGGCGAAATTACTCCCCCCCTTTTTCTAAGGGGGAGGCATGAGTAGATGTTCATTCTAAAATCAAGAAAGTCACTGCATGTTGTCGTCTTCGCCAATCTTTGGAGAAAAACCCCCTGTCGGAAGAGCGCTAGTTCCCGCCGAGCGGCTCGGTTGAGGTTCCCTTAAGGGCAGCCTGCTCTACCGGGCGGTCGATTTCGAGAGAGAGGAGTGAGAGGGGATCGATAATATCTCCGTTTAAATAAGCGCCCCAGTGAAGGTGAGGCCCCGTGGAACGTCCCGTGCTTCCTACAAGCCCGAGCACCTCTCTCTTTTCAACCTGCTCGCCATCTTCTACGAGAATTTTAGAAAGATGCATATAGTACGTGGAAAGGCCGTGGCCGTGATCGACAGCGACCGTCTTTCCCCCGTAATAGGTGTCGTCGAGATAGGTCACCGTGCCGCTGTTCGGGCTTTTGATTTCCGTTCCGGCATAGGCCTTGAGGTCCGTCCCGGAGTGGGGCCTCTTCTTCTTCCCGTTCAGTACGCGCCGCGCCCCGAAGTTGTTCGACGCCTTCCCCTCGACAGGTTTTATAAAATCCCCCGCCCAAAAGCGGAAGCCCGTCACTTGCTCGCGAACGCGCTTTAATGCCTGTTTTTCCCGCCTGATCCGTTCGAGGTCGAGCTTCTCCGGCGTCACCATCCGCTTCGGGAGGCTGAGACGCTCCACTTTGTACTCCCGCTTATGAACGTCGAAAAAAACAACGAAGGTGACTGCCGACATCTCCGAGCGTCCCATAATGAGAAGTTCCTGTTCTCCCTCGCCGATGCCAAGTCCAAGCCCGAGCATGGCCGTATAGACGCCCGGCTCGTCCTGCTCGAAGAGGACTTCCTTCCCGAGAAACTCACCACTCAAATGCTTCAACCGCTCTGACGGGCTGATTCGGATAAGAGCCACTTCCCCCTGTCTGACGCCGTCGTCGAGCCCTTCCACCTCCAGTTGAAGGGCATAGGCCATGTTCCCCAAAAACAAGAGGAGGATGATAGTTGCAAAGAAAAGAATTTTAGATGGTTTCATAGCCGTTCCTTGAAAAAAGTTTTTGCCGTCCCAATGAGATAGAGGGAGCCGGCAACGAGCATAAAAGGTGCGCCGCCGTCATGCAGAAGCGCCCGGCCTTCTTCCAGAGCCGCTTCGGCGTCTGCAATCACCCGACACTGCACGCCCTTGGGCAATACCCTTTTATACCTCATTTCTCCTTCCGGGTCAAATGCGCGGCCCTCTTCCGGTTTGGTCAGGATGAGGGAATCGACCAGCGGAGCAAGGAGACGGAGCATCCCCTCCACGTCCTTTTCGGCAAGAAAACCGGCCACCACGATACCCTTCCTCTCGCCATAGCGCTCAATCACCGTTTCTGCAATCCGCTTCATACCCGCCGGGTTGTGGGCACCGTCTAGGATTACGTCGGGCTCTTTCGAAACAATTTCAAACCGCCCCGGCCACAGGGTGTCTTCCACACCTTTTCTTAGGGCGTTTTCATAGACTTCAAACCCTTGATCGGCGAGGAGTCCGGCGGTGGTGAGCGCTACGGCGGCGTTCTCCTTCTGGTGCCTGCCGTGAAGCGAGACATGCATGTCTTTCAATACGCCCGACGGACCACGGTAATGAAAGGTTCCCTCTCCGGCATCCTCCGCTTCAAAATCTCGCCCATAACGGAGGACTTTCGCCCCCTTCTTCTCCGCCATCTCCTCAAGAAGAGGAGCGACAGCCCCTTCTTGCAAGCCGATGGCGAGAGGGACGCCTTCTTTGATGATTCCCCCCTTTTCCGCCGCCACGATTTTGATATCGGTGCCGAGGTATTCCGCATGGTCCAGCGCCACAGAGGTGATGACAGAGACGAGGGGAGTGATAATGTTTGTCGCATCGAGTCGTCCGCCGAGACCCGTCTCGATAACGGCGATGTCTACCTTCTTCCGTGCGAAATGGAGAAAGGCAACCGCCGTGGCATGCTCGAAATAGGTCAACTCGCCCGCCGGGAGTTTTTCCCCCGTCTCATCGACCTCATGGGAAAGCGTCGTCAGTGCATCAGGGAAGATTTCTTCCCCGCTGATCCTGACCCGCTCCGAAAAGCGTTCCAGGTGGGGCGATGTGTAGAGCCCCGCCCGGTATCCCGCAAATGTCAAAATTGTCGAGAGGAATGCTGCAACAGAGCCCTTGCCGTTCGTCCCGGCAATATGGACCGATTTAAACCCAAGGTGGGGATTGCCGAGTCTCTCCATGACTTGGAGCATCCGGTCAAGACCGAGGTTGATATGTGACGGATCGAGGCTGTTCAGTCTCGTTTTCGTAATTTGTCTGGACATAATAAAAGATATGAATCAGTCTGTTTTCCAAAAAACAAATATAGCAGAGATGGCCTCTCGCCGTAAATCGTAAAGCTGTTTCTTCTCCTTTTGACCGTTTAATAATGCTACAATGAGCGAAATAAAAGAAACTTGATTACTTGCAGGAGCAGGGATGGAAAATCAGTTACAACAACTCATCGACTGGCTGATTCACTTCGAAGGCAGGGCCGCAGTCATCTTCAACGACCTGGCGGAGGCGTTGAAGGAGGACGAAATCCTGTCGGCCTTCCTGCGTCAACTGGCAGAGGACGAAAGAGCGCACTGCGACTGCATGAGAAACGCCGCCGCCGAAATGGAGAACCTGGAACTGGAGCCACCACCCATCACCCTCGACGACGAAACGAGAGAGAAGATGGAAGCGCCCTTTGCAAAAATCGATAAGATGCTCTCCACAAAGAACCTGTCTAAAGAGACGGTGATTGAGTGCATGATAGAGACGGAATTTTCCGAGTATAACGATTTTTTCCTCTTTGCAATGGAGAGTTTACAGAAGGACAGCAAAGAAATACAGCATGCCGCCGCAATGATCGATAAACACCGGCTTTCCATAGAGGAATTTCTCGGTTTCCTGCCGGAGGGAGAGCGCTATATTGAAAAAATCAAGGCCCTCTCTCCTATATGGAAGGCGAAAATGCTCATTGTTGAAAATGACAGGATTACGGCAAAGCTTCTAAGCAGCGTGCTGAAATGCCTCGGGCAGATCGAATTCGTCGCAAACGGTGAGGAAGGCTTAAGAAAGATGGCGGGCAACTACTACGACGCAATCATAACGGACTATGAAATGCCCGTCATGGACGGCATCGGCTTCTACAAGAAAGCGGCAATAAAAGACCCTGACATAAAGAGTCGCTTCGTCTTCTTTTCGGGACGGCTTACCGCTAAGGAGATAGATTTTATTCAGAGTGAAGGCGTAAAATATC
Source organism: uncultured bacterium (assembly GCA_965372635.1). GTDB lineage: Bacteria > Desulfobacterota > JADFVX01 > JADFVX01 > JADFVX01 > CBDVDA01. The sequence goes on from CBDVDA010000031.1 coordinate 5,404, forward strand.
TGGTTAAGCCTTCAAGCGTAAAATTGATTAAAGAGACCGTAGCCGGGGTACTCGGTTAGGTATTCAACCTCTCCTTCGCTACCTGCTTCCATCAGGCACAGTCTCTTTTCATCCCGCAACAAACTCTTCCACCCGCTTTTTGTCGTCAGCCCCGCCCATGATAATGAGGTCCATCCCTTCGCTGAGAAGGAAATCATCTTTCGGGTTGTATTCCCAGTCGCCGTCCGCTTTTTTAACGGCCAGGAGCAGGGCGCTTGCAATCTGCCAGACTCCGCTATCGGCCACCGTCTTCCCGGCGAGGGGAGAGCCCGCAGGAATGTTCACTTCCTCCACCCGGAGGCTCTTCTCCTTGTCTCTCAGCATTGCGTCGAGGAAGGAGACCACTGTAGGGCGCACCATCTCCGAAGCCATCCTTAAGCCTCCGATGAGGTTGGAAGAAACGACGGCGTCGGCGCCCGATTTTTTGATCTTGTCGAAATGCCCGAGTTCGTTGCAACGGCTGATGATTCTTAACTTAGGATTCATCTGGCGCGCCGTCATGGTGATTACCATGTTGTCCTTGTCGTGCCCCGTGGCAACGACAAGCCCTGCCGCCCGGCTAATCCCCGCTGCGTCCAGCAGTGCATCCTCGATCGCCTCTCCCTGGATAACGGGAACGTCGGGAATTGCCTGCCTTAAAGATTCCACCTTCTCGCGGTCGATGTCGATGGCCACCACCTCACGTCCCGTCTGGCTGAACTCCTGGATAATGTGGTGCCCGATCCGACCGGCGCCGCAAACGATATAGTGATCCTTCATTTTACTTATCATTTTGTTCATCTTTCGCCTCCAGAAAATTTCTAACAGTTCGCCTTCTACGATAAAGGCCGTAATGTTCGATACCACATAAAGAAGCACCCCCATACCGAGGACGATGAGAAACATGGTGAAAAGCCGCCCTCCCGGATGGTGGCCGAGATCGATAACCTCTCCGAACCCCACGGTGGAGAGTGTGATAATTGTCATGTAAAAGCAGTCGAGGAGGGTATAATCGCTCCCCCCCACCAGCTTATAGCCGACAACGCCGACGCCGACGAAGAGGAGGATCGACGTCTTCATCCTGTCGCGGAGAGAGGTGATTATAGTTATGTCTTCTGAATAGGGCATGATTCCGGGAGGCTCCAGGAAGGTATGCTAGTCAAAGCAGCGCGTCAAATTAAGACAAAAAGGGAGAGCAGATAAAACCTGCTTTTCACCCTGTCGAGCAGTTGGGCCGGGCCAGATTATAGCGGAAGGTATAGACCACGTAAAAGAGGATAAAGGCAAAGACGATCCCCAGCTTAATCGCCTCGAAGGCGGCCGACTCGATGCTGTCCGTTTTGATGCGCGCGTTCATCTCGGCGATGGAAAACTCCATGCTCACGGCGCCGAGCACATCCCCCTCTTTGGCATAGCGGTGACAGCCGCTCGCCTCGGCGCACCCTTTTTTCTTCGCCAGGTAGGGGATGAGGATCCGCGCGTGGTCGTCCTTAAACTGGTAGAGCGGCTCCCCCTTCCCGAGCACATCCCTTTCAAGCTGGTCTCTCGGAAGTTCCCTCTCATCGATGGGCCGGTCCGCCAAAGCTGCGGCAATGTGGAAGTTTGCGCTTTCGATGTCCTCATTAAGGACCGTTATTTCATCGCGGAGATCGCTCCGTTCGTCCTCATCGGTGGTCGCCTTAAGCTGCACTTCAAATTCAGCGATCTCGGCTTCCATCGTTTCGATCGCCTGTTTTTCGCGCGGCACCACTTCCTCCTCGGCAACCCGCCTGAAAATCTCGTCCACCTTGCGGCCACGGATCACCCTGATGCTCTTTAATCCTACAAGTTCCTCCTCCATACTGTTCAGGAGATCGAAACGGGAGGACATCTTCCCTTCTCGCATGAGATTGTTGAGGGCGATCCGCACTGACTCACCGTAGATAAAGGTCCAGTTCTTTACTTCGCTGAAAACGAGGTCCCGCTTCTTATCCATACTGAACTTGACGTCCACAAGGGTGACCGCCACGAGAACGGTGCAGATGGCCGCCATGCATTTCCAGTTGCACATGAATTCCTTCGTCTTTTCCATTTTTAATACCTCCCCGAAACATTAACGAAACCTTAATCGGATAAAAACGCTATTTTACCTGAAAGGAATATGAATAATCAAGAAAATCGACAGTGTCGAATATCCCTCTTGCTGAAGAGTCGAGCAACACCGTTTAAAGATTGATTACCAGCGTCTTCAGTTCCGTCATCTCTTCAATGGCAAATTTGAGCCCCTCCCGGCCAAGCCCGCTCTTTTTCACGCCGCCGTAGGGCATGTGGTCCGCCCGGTAAGTGGGAACGTCGTTAATGATGACGCCGCCCACTTCGAGCAGCTTGAAGGCGCGGAAGGCTTTATTAATGTCCTTCGTATAGACACCCGCCTGAAGGCCGTAGACGGAATCGTTAATCATTCTAAGTGCCTCGTCAAAATCGTCATAGGGGATGAGGGAGACGACAGGCGCAAAGACCTCGTTACAGACCACCTTCATCTCAGGCGTCACTCCTTCGAGCACCGTCGGTTTGAAAAAGGCCCCCTCACGTTCACCCCCTGTAAGGAGACGGGCGCCTCCAGCTATGGCCTCATTAACCCAGTCCTCCGTCCTGACTGCCGCCTCCTCGTTGATGAGGGGACCCATGTCTGTTTCCATATCCATGGGGTCTCCCGATTTGAGCGCTTTCACCTTTTTTATGAATCGTTTCTCGAAGTCCTTGTAGACCGTTCGATTGAGATATATCCGCTGGAGAGAAATACAAACCTGTCCCTGGTAGGCGAAAGCGCCCATGATTGCACGGGCTACGGCGTCATCGAGGTCGGCGTCCGGTTCGATGATGACGCCCGAATTCGAACCGAGTTCAAGAGTGACCCGTTTCATGCCTGCCTTGGATTTGATCATTCGCCCAACAGGCGGGCTCCCTGTAAAAGTAATCATCTTGAGCCGCTCGTCGCTCACCAGCGCCGCGCCGGTCTCGCCGTCGCCGGTGACGATGTTGATTGCCTCGACCGGCAGGCCGCTGTTAATGAGGATTTCGCCAAGAAGAAGCGCTGTAAGCGGCGTCTGCTCAGCCGGTTTCAGAACGATTGCATTCCCCGCCGCAATGGCGGGCGCTACTTTGTGAGCCACCAGGTTCAAGGGGAAGTTAAAGGGGGTTATCGCCCCGATCACGCCGAGTGGAAAGCGTTCGTAAAAAGCGATCCTCTTTTCTGACCCCTTCGAGGCGCCCATGGGGATTGTCTCGCCATGAATCCGCTTTGTCTCTTCTGAAGCAAAACGGAAAGTCTCAGCGGCTCTGTCCACTTCCCCGGCAGCGTATTTGAAAGGCTTGCCCGATTCCAGAACGATCGTTTTGGCGATCTCTTCCCGTTTTTTTGTGAGAGACGTAGAGACATGGAGCAGGATATCGGCCCGCCTGTGAGGCGGAATATCAGCCATATCTGAAAAACCCCGCAGTGCCGAAGCAACGGCCTTTGTTACATCCTCTGCCGTCCCTTTAGGCATCCTCGCCACAAGTGTTTCGTCATAGGGGTTGACCACGTCGAAGACGTCTGTGCCGTCCACCCATTTTCCGCCGATCAACATCTTTTTCTCAACCGTCATCTATCTCTCCTTTTTAAGAGCAATCGATTTTCTGTTGTTTGACAAATACTATACCATAAAAAATCTCCGTTTCAAGCTGAAATGCTGTTATAATCCGGGCATTAATCATGCATTTTTTAAAGGGGATGACAGCGAGAAAGGTTCAAAGGTTGAGGGGACGCTTCCACTTTTATTCGTTATTCCTATTGCTCCTGTGGGCCAGTTCGACATCTGCCGCTACAATGGACACCTCCTTTACCTTTTCCACTATCGCGACAGAACACTTTAATATCCACTACCACCAGGGTCTCAAAAAAGCGGCGGAGAAAACAGCCAAAATCGCCGAAGAGGTGCAGGGGACGCTTTCGGACCTTTTCAAGTGGACGCCGGAGGAAAAAACAGAGGTGGTTCTCATCGACCGTTCCGACTTTCCGAACGGGTTTTCCACGTCGCTCCCCTATAACCTGATCTACCTCTTCCCCGTCCCCCCCGCCATCGACACCACCCTCGGCGAGTACGACGACTGGCTGCGCACCCTCTTCATCCACGAATACGCCCATATCCTGACCCTCGATCCTGCACGGGGCTACTCGAAGCTGACGCGGAAGATCTTCGGAAAAACGCTGCCATCGGATAACCTGCTAACGCTCCTCGCCTTTCTCATGACGGCGCCGCCAAACTCCTTTCTCCCGAGGTGGTGGCACGAGGGGATGGCCACATGGGCAGAATCTGAGTTTACCGGCGGGGGGCGGGGGAAAAGCAGTTTTTACGACATGGTCTACCGGATGGCCGTGGCGGAGAATAACCTTCCCTCCATCGACCAGATCAACGGCGACGTTCCCGACTGGCCCGCCGGGAGCACCCCCTACCTCTTCGGGCAGAGATTCCAGCGCTACCTGGCCGAGCGCTTCGGAAAAGAGATGCTCGGCGAGGCGAGCCTGAAACATTCGGGTTGGTTCCCTTACTTCCTGAACGACCCGGCAAAGAGGCTTTTTGACGGCGAGAGCTACCCTCTGCTCTACGTAAAGATGATCATAAACCTAACGGAGGAGCAGGAGAAGCGGATGGGTCGTCTCAAAAAAGCGCCTTTCACACCGGTCACTCTTCTGGCAAATGAGGGGGAATTTCTCACCCGTCCCCGCTACTCTCCCGACGGGACCAAAATCGCCTACACCCAAAGAGGTCCGCACGCCCACACCGCTATCATGGTCATGAATCGTGACGGTAGTAATAAAAGGGAGATCGTTCGACGGCTCCCCTCTGACGGCGGCATCGCATGGTCGCCCAACGGTAAAAAGCTCTACTTCAGCCAGGCGGGCGTCTACCGCGGCTACAATATCTATAAAGATCTCTATTCCTTCGATCTTGAGGAAAATGAATTGGAGAGGCTTACGAAAGGGGCGCGAATCGGCGAACCGGACATCTCTCCCGACGGCGAAAAGGTCGCTGCCGTCGTCACAAGCCGGGGGAACCAGAACCTCGCTATTTTGGAATTGAAAGAGGGAGATGCAGGCACGCCCGAGATCGTCACCGCTCATTCCCTGAAGCGCGTCGCATCGCCCCGCTGGTCGCCCAACGGTGAGCAAATAGCCTACCTGCTAAAAGACAACGATGGCGCGAGCAGCCTCCGGCTTTACGACTCCCGTACAGGGGAGGACGAAGTCCTTCTCGAAGGGGAGGAGAATATCGGCTGGCCCGCATGGAGGGGGGGCGATGAAATCCTCTTCGTCTCCGACCGGTCGGGCGTCTACAATCTCTACGTCTGGTCCATCGAGGAGAGACGCAGTTATCCCCTCACACATCTTGCCGGGGGCGCTTTTTTTCCGGATGTCTCGCCCGACGGCAACGAGGTAGTCTTCTCGAAGTACGATTCGAAGGGGATGAAGATCGGCGTGATTCCACTCTCTCCCGGAAGAGCGGGAGAGATCCCCCTGCCGGATATTACTAACTTCCGAAGTGAGAAGCCGCCTGCCGAACAAAAGGAAGAGCCCCCTGCACCCGCCCCAAAAAAGAGGCTCGAAGAGCCCGAAGAGTCAGCAGCTCCTTATTCGGCGATGAATACTCTTGCGCCCCGGTTCTGGCTTCCCACACTCCTTGCCGACCACAAAGGAAGCGTTGTGGGCGCCTTTACGGCGGGGCAGGACGTGCTCGGTTACAACACCTATTTCATCGAGGCCGACTACGGCACGACGAGCCACGAAAGTTACTACAAGGCCGCCTACCTGAACAACTACGCCTATCCCACCTTCGCCATCAAGGCCTATTCGCAGCCACTGCTCTACACCGATTTCCCGAAAGACTATGACTTTTACGAAAAAGAGGAAAGCCTCTCTCTTTCAGCGAGAGTTCCTCTGAACGGCCTCGAATCGGGCTTCGCCCTCACCGTTGGCCACGAGTGGCAGCGGAAAAAGGCGCTCAGTCCCCTGTCGGGCGGTTTTTACAAAACGATGCCTGTCTTCGAGGGTCGGCGGAACAACCTCTTCGCGGGCATCGAATTTTCAAACAGCCTGAAATACCGTCATTCCATCAGTTTTGAAGAGGGGCGGACCATCGAACTCCTACACCGGCACTACTCAAAAAACGTGGGGAGCGATATCGCATCCCGTGAGTGGTACCTCACCTGGTCGGAATATTTCCGCGCCCCCTTTTCAAAGTCAAAAAGCCACCGGACGCTCTACCTTAACCTGAAAGGGGGCATCTCCGACGGCGACCGGATCGGCCAGCAAGCCTTTCAACTCGGCGGCATCTCGGATATCTCCGCCTTCCCCTTGCGGGGCTATCCCGCCCGCTTCGCCCTCGGCAAATACGCCGCCACGGCGACCCTCGAATTCCGGGCTCCCCTTCTCACTCTTATGAAAGGGTGGAATTCAAAACCTTTCTTCTTCGAAAAACTTCACGGGGCGCTTTTTGTCGATACGGGGGCGGTATGGAATGAGGGGCAGAGCTTTAAGTCGAATATGCTGAAGTCAGGGGCGGGGGTGGAACTGAGGTTAGATATGACACTCGGCTACTACGCCAAGGTCACACCGACTCTCGGCTTCGCCCACGGGTTTGATCCCGGTGGGGAGTCGAAGGGGTATTTTACGATTAATGTTGAGCTTTGAGGTTAGGTCTTTGGTTATTTAGTACACCTACAAGTCCTCAAAATCAGGCTGCCATTTATTTGATGATTACTGGTTGAAATCATTCATGCACTTCACCTTTTTCATCCAGCACTCGCCGGATGGCTTTACTAAGATCGTTACAGGAGCAGGGTTATTTTCCTGTATGCTCACCTATCCTATTTCTGGTGTTCATTTCGACACAGGCCAGATAACAGAAATAAAGGAAATATTCCTCTCGGTTCTTCTCTGGATTGTATATTTTGTTTCATGGTTATTGTATGTTATCGTAAGTCTATCGGTTGTGCATCGCTATGAGACGACAACTTAATCAACTATCCGGTGAATAATGGTTCATAAATTAAATAACTTCTTTTATCTCTCAAAGAGCAAGCGTGAAAAAAGCGACTTCCTTTTCCTGGTCAAATTTCTCGCCTTTCTTGCCTTCCTCGTCTTGCTTTATACAGTCATCTTCCAGATTATAATGGTCAGGGTGGAAGGCGCTTCTCACTCCTGGACTGCCGGTTTCTATTGGGTCCTTGTTAATATGACCACTCTCGGCACCGGTGATATTTATTTTACGTCCGATGTTGGCAGACTTTTTACAATACTAGTGCTGATCTCAGGCGTCTTTTTCTTGTTAATAATCCTTCCCTTTACAATCATCAGCCATTTTGTCTTTCCCTGGATGGAAGAAAAGGACAAGCACCGGATACCCACGACGCCTACAGGGCCGTTGCACGATCATATCATTATCTGTGGTGAGGACTCGATCGCCATGAACCTTATAGAAAAGCTTCGCCTAACTAATCAGCAATTTATCTTTGTCGAAGCCGATGCTGCCAAAGCGGAAAGCCTTCATAATGAAGATTATCCGGTGATCCATAGTGATCTTTCGGAGGAAGAAACCTATAAAAAATTAAACGTTGAGGCCGCAAAAATCATTTTTGCCAATCAATCGGATGTCGTCAATTCCCACATTGCTCTCACCATGCGAGGCATCTCCGAAACTCCGATTGTCGCCTTGGCCGAAACGGGAGCATCGAAAGATATCCTGCACTTTGCAGGGTGCAATTATGTCATTCCCGTTAAAGAAATTCTCGGAAAATATCTGGCCAACCGCTGCGTAGCCGGGGCTACGCATACAAAGGTAATGGGAACCTTGGAGAAGCTGAAAATCGTTGAGTTTCCAGTTTACGGCACTCCCTTTATGGACAAAAAAATATTCGAACTTAAAATAAGGGAGACGACGGGAATTAATGTTGTTGGTATCTGGGAAAGAGGGAAATTTTTCACACCCACGCCGGACTATCAGCTCACATCGACATCGGTCCTTTTACTGATGGCAGAGAAAGAAAAGATCATCAAGTTTGATGCATATATGTCTATTTATTTCCAGACGGACAAACCTATTGTTGTTATCGGAGCCGGAGCCGTCGGTCTTTTCGTAGCGAGAGAACTGGATAAAAAAGGCATGGCCTACTTTCTAATTGATACTGTCGATTGTGAGCAGAAACTAAAGAAAGGGCAATTTATCCGTGGGGATGCAAAAGAAAGAGAGGTGCTGGAAGAAGCCGGCATCACGGAGACGTCGACAGCCGTTATCACTACCAGTGATGACGGCACAAACGGCTATCTTACGCTCTATTGCCGCAGCCTGAATAAAGATCTCAGAATTGTCAGCCGCGCCAACTTTGACAGAAATGTCGATACTATTCATAAAGCCGGTGCAGATTTTGTCGTTTCTTATTCGATGACCGGCACCAGTATTGTAAACAACATATTACAGAAAAGGCATTTGACCCTTTTGGCCGAAGGTCTCCACATCTTCAGGCACAAAACACCGCCCAAACTCGACGGCAAGACGATCTTGGATGCCAATGTAGGCGCATTGACAGGATGCAACATAATCGCATTGCAAAAAGATGACGAGATGATAAACGCGCCGCACCACTCAACCCTCATGGAAGCGGATGATACTCTCATTATGATCGGTAATATGGAGCAGGAAGAGAGTTTTATTAAACACTTTGTTTCGTAACGTCTCCCAATGGCTTATCTCCTGATTTTTTAATCAGGTTATTGAAGGAGAGGATGCTTTTGTGAATAACGGGGTTTGAGCATTAAATCACGAAAGCTGTTGAATTCAAATAAACCACATCTGAAGAAGGCTTGCAACTTTCTGGTTGAAAGCTACTAATATTCAGAGCAGGTTAATTTTGATGATTACAGGAAGAAACAAATAGGATACTCCTATGCCTAACCCGACTTAACAACAACACAAAAAAAGAGGGGACATTCGTCCCCTCTTTCGAGTCTATTCAATTTACGTTCTCAGCCCCTTCAGGCTAGTCCCACTTTTTACCCTTCTTCTTCCCCTTCTTCTTTCTTTGCCCCGGCGGGTAATTCTTCTTGTTGGCCTTGTGATACTCATAAGGCTTATCCGTACCTAACTCCAGCGTGACAGAACTCCCCAGCTTAACCTTCAGGCTATCGGGGAGTGAGACGGAGACCTTCCATTTGTCCCCGGAAAGATAAAAATAGTTGGAACTCCCCGAATCGTAGTAGACCTCCGCATCTGGATAGTAGTTGTATTTATGTTTCGCCCTCCGGCCATAGGCAGGCGCATGGGACGGCGGCCCCGGTTTTTTCGATACCTTTGGGTTCGGCCTGTCGCCGATAATGATGCCGAGGCTTTCCGGCGTCTTGCACCCTGCAAGAAGGAGGAGTGCCAGACACGCCATCCCCCATCCTTTGAACCAGATTCCTTTTTCTTTCATTCTTTCCTCCCTTCATCTTTATTGAATTCTTTAATTTTTACCAAAAAAGTTTCGCGATCCAATTTTATTCTTTTCCTGATCAGTTCATTCACCATGCCGGGGTTTGCCTTCCCTTTGCTCTCCCGCATCACCTGTCCCACGAAAAAAGCGAGCACCTTTTCCTTCCCCCCTTTGAACTCCTCCACCTGTGCAGGGTTCGCGGCGAGCACCTTGTCCACAATCGCCTTGATGGCTCTGGTGTCCGACACCTGTTCGAGGCCCTTTTCCTTTACAATCTCTTCTGGCGCTTTCCCCGTTTTACAGACCTCTTCGAAGACAGTCTTGGCGATCTTGCCACTGATTACGTTCTTGTCGATGAGGCCGAGAAGCCCGGCCAAATGTTCCGGCGTAACCTTGCAGGCGGTGATTTCAATCCCCTCGTCGTTCAGGTAGCGCATCAACTCCCCCATGATCCAGTTGGCCGCCTTCTTCGGGTCTGCCTTCAGATTTACTGCCGCCTCGAAATAGTCCGCCACCGCCTTCTCCGCCGTGAGAACACCGGCATCGTAGTCGGGAAGGTTAAACTCGCTAATGAAGCGTTCCTTTTTCGCGTGGGGCAGTTCGGGGAGCTTTGCCCGTTCGCTTTCGATCCACGCCTCGTCCACCACGAGCGGTAACAGATCGGGGTCGGGGAAATAGCGGTAGTCGTGAGCCTCTTCCTTGCTCCGCATCGACTGCGTAACTCCTTTGTTGGCGTCCCAGAGGCGCGTCTCCTGCACAACCTCTCCGCCGCCCTTGAGAACGTTTTCCTGCCTGAGGATTTCATACTCGATTGCCTTCTGTACAAAACGGAAGGAGTTCATATTTTTCAGTTCCGCCTTGGTGCCGAGTTCTTTCTGACCCACGGGCCGGATGGAGATATTGGCGTCGCAGCGGAAGGAGCCCTCCTCCATGTTGCCGTCGCAGATACCGAGATAGATGACTATATTGCGGAGTTTTTTTAGATATTCCACCGCCTCCTCGGCACTCCGCATGTCCGGCTCGCTCACGATCTCGATGAGCGGCACCCCGGTGCGGTTGAAATTGACGAGCGTCCCGTCGGGCGATGCGTCGTGAACCGACTTTCCGGCATCTTCTTCCATATGGATGCGGGTAATTCCGAGCTTCTTTTTTTCGCCTGAAGCGAGTTCGATGTCGAGATGCCCATGCTCGGCAATGGGGAGTTCGTACTGTGATATCTGGTATCCCTTCGGGAGGTCGGGGTAAAAATAGTTCTTCCTGGCGAAACGGCTCTCTTCGTTAATCTTACAGTCGGTGGCAAGTGCCGCACGAATGGCGTAGTTGACTACGTTTTTATTGAGAACGGGGAGCGTCCCAGGCATGCCGAGACAAATGGGGCAGGTGTCCGTATTCGCTTCGCCTCCGAACTCAGCGCTGCATCCGCAGAAAATCTTCGTATTCGTCAGCATTTGGGCATGTACTTCCAGCCCAATTACCACTTCATAATTCATAGCATAAAACCTTTAGAGAGTTATTTGGAGAGACTATTATAGAAGATGGAGGAAGCAAGTCAAGAGATTTGGAGCGTTCCGCTCCTTTCAATCCCTCCTTTGATTTTGCGTCTTTTAGATGGTAGAATCCTAACCCATGAATATCATGATAATAGAGCCTTATTTTACCGGTTCCCACGCCGCCTGGGCGAAAGGATATCAAAAAGTAAGCCGCCACAAAATCGAAATTTTGAGCATGGATGGCCGCTACTGGAAATGGCGGATGCACGGCGGAGCTGTGACGCTGGCAAAGAAATTTCTTGCAGGCAATTACCGCCCCGATCTTATTCTCGCAACAGACATGCTCGATCTCACCACCTTCCTTTCGCTCACGCGAAAAGAAACGGCAAACATCCCGACGGCCATCTACTTTCACGAAAACCAGATCACCTACCCCTGGTCGCCCGATGATCGTGACATCCACCATAAGCGGGACAAGCATTACGGGTTTGTCAATTACGCCTCTGCCCTGGCGGCGGACCGGGTCTTTTTTAACTCCTGTTATCATCTGGAGAGTTTTCTGGGCGAGTTGATCCCCTTTCTAAAACATTTCCCCGATCATAACGAACTCGATACCATCGAAACGATCAGAGAGAAAAGCGGTGTCCTCCCTCTCGGTCTCGACCTCCAAAAGTTGGAGCTATCAAAACCGCAAACCCTAAAAAGGGGCGAAGCCCCCCCTCTTATTCTTTGGAATCATCGGTGGGAATACGACAAGAATCCGGCAGGCTTCTTCGAAGCTCTTTACAGGCTGGATAAAAAAAACCTTCCTTTCGAGGTGGCGCTTCTCGGTGAGAATTTCAGAAAGCAACCGAAAGAATTTGCCGACGCAAAGAGGCGGCTGGGGAATAAAGTGGTCCACTATGGATTTGTAAAAGATTTCTCAGACTATGCCACATGGCTCTGGCGAGCCGACCTGATGCCCGTCACTTCCAACCAGGATTTTTTCGGCGGCAGCGTAGTGGAGGCGATTTTTTGCAATACATTCCCTCTATTGCCGAAACGCCTTGCTTATCCCGAGCATATCCCGGCAAAAAGGCAGGGAGAATTTTTCTACGATGACGCGGATGATCTTGTCCGGCGGCTGGAAGAGGCAATAAACAATATTGATATAATCAGGGCAACCGATGTGGCCCATTTTGTAGATGAGTACAGGTGGGAGAAAATGGGAACCGTCTATGACGAAACGCTCTCTCACCTGCTTACCTGAACAGTTTAAGAACGAAGCGCCTCTACGGATGATTGATCGGTTTCATCACTCAGGCGCGCGGCCTACCTCTCCTACGTGGCGAAAACCTCCGGCTAATGTCATTTCGACGAGGCACGAGGAGAAATCTTTATCTTCTTTTTAAGATTTCTCACAGCCCTTCGAAATGACAAGTGGCTGGTGGATATCGTCGTGGTGAGCCTGACGAACCGCGTTTCCAGCCCTTCGATGGGCTCAGGACGACAGGGTTTTGGCATAAGTATATAAGGGCACCCACAAGGGATGCCCCTACAACCAACAACTTTTATTGACAGTATTTGCACGATGTCCGGGATTTTGATTTCTGTCCGGTCTATCCCGTTATACTGCCCCGATGTTTTCGGTTTTTCCGCGCAGCGCCCCCTGCTTTTCCTCTCTTCCTCTGTGCCTCTGTGGTTAAACAATCTCTTGATCTTATTTTTGGGGCATCCACGAAGCCCCCCCTGCAATTAAACAAAAAAAAAGGGGCTGCGAAATTTCACAGCCCCTTCGATTTTAGTGGCGCGCCCTGAGGGATTCGAACCCCCGACCTTCTGGTTCGTAGCCAGATACTCTAATCCAACTGAGCTAAGGGCGCGTATCTATCAGCCCTTCTTTTTCTTTTTAGCCGCTTTCTTCTTGGCCTCACCTTTCATTCCTTCAAGCAGGGTCAGGCTGTACTTCGGATGGGTAAAGGCATGAGTCGTCGGGTAGAGCGTAAAGAGCCATCCTTTGAAGAGCTGCTTATCCCCTTCGTAAACCTCGATCTGTGCCGCAGGGTTTTCCAATTCGTTCGACCGGGAGGTGATGTTCGCGCCATCCATCTGGAAGGCAGGCAGAAAGCTAACCGCCTTCACTTTGAGGTTTGATCCTGCAATCGCCTGCTCTCCCCCCACATCGATAACAAGGGTTTCCTTCTTGCCCGATTCCAGGTCGTTTATCTCAACCTTGATAGCTGTCCAGGTCGCCCTAACCTCTTCGGAAAGGTTCACATCGGCAGGCCCCGGCATGGCATATTTCTGCTCAAGCGGTATCTCGCCCGTATCATGAGGGCTGGTAGCAACGTCTTCCTCTTTTTTGCCGCAACCGGCAAAGACCAAAGCCGCCACGGCGGCCAGTGAAACAATAAGATTTATCCCTTTCATAAGCTTCCTTTCCTCCTGTCTTCCTTGTTTTACGTTTATGTTGAATTCTGGATTTATGGCGGAGAGGGAGGGATTCGAACCCTCGGTTCATCTTACGACAAACACACGCTTAGCAGGCGCGCTCCTTCGGCCAACTCGGACACCTCTCCTTAGCCTGTAAACAAAAACTATTTATGTCGTTAACGATCTACCTATTAACCCATCTCTCAATTGAGCCACCGATAGGCTCTTGCTAAACAATGGCGGAGAGGGAGGGATTCGAACCCTCGGTACCCGTGAGAGTACACACGCTTTCCAGGCGTGCTCCTTCGACCACTCGGACACCTCTCCAGGCTTAGTCAATCAAAATGGGAATAAGTTCCCCATTTAAAACGTCTAAATTTATTTATGGCGGAGGAGGTAGGATTCGAACCCACGGAACTTGCGTTCAACGGTTTTCAAGACCGCCGCCTTCGACCACTCGGCCACTCCTCCGCATTTATCAATCTGTCAAAAGAACTAGTTGCTTGCCGCTATAACTTCCTGCCCACCCATGTAGGGTCTTAGTACTTCAGGAACCGTTACCGATCCGTCTTCCTGCTGGAAGTTTTCAAGTATGGCCACCAGCGTTCGTCCCACTGCCAGCCCCGAACCGTTAACGGTATGGACAAAGGCCGCCTTCTTTTCACCTTCGGGGCGATATCGAATCCCTGCCCGCCTCGCCTGGAAATCGGTAAAGTTGCTGCAAGACGAGATTTCACGGTAACACTCCTGTCCCGGCAGCCAGACCTCAATGTCGTAGGTCTTGGCAGCGGAAAAGCCGAGATCGCCCGAACAGAGCGTCACTACCCGGTAGGGAAGATTCAACCGCTTCAAAATCTCTTCGGCATTTAGGAGGAGATCTTCAAGTTCAGAATAGGAATGCTCAGGCTCTACGAACTTGACCATTTCCACCTTGTTGAACTGGTGCTGCCGGATTAATCCCCGCGTATCCTTGCCGTACGATCCCGCCTCTTTTCTAAAACAGGGGGTGTAGGCGGTGTAGCAGAGAGGAAGCGATTTTCCGTCGAGTATCTCATCACGGTGGATATTGGTAACCGGCACCTCCGCCGTTGGGATGAGGAAATAATCGAGACCGTCCAGCCGGAACAGGTCATCCTCAAACTTCGGGAGTTGCCCCGTCCCGGTCATCGACTCACGGTTGGCGATAAAGGGAGGAATCACCTCCTCGTAGCCGTGCTCGCCCGTGTGGAGATCGAGCATGAAGTTGATGAGCGCCCTCTCCAGTTTTGCCGCCCCGCCCCGGTAGAGGGTAAAACGCGCGCCTGTAATCTTCGCCCCTCGCTCAAAATCGAGGATGCCGAGAGTCTCGCCGATCTCCCAGTGCGGTTTCGGGGTGAAGGAGAACGACCGTTTCTCGCCCCAGACCCTCACCTCTTCGTTGTCCTTTTCGTCGCTCCCCGTGGGAACGGTTGCGTCGGGGATGTTGGGGAGGGTGAGAAGCAGCCCCTTAAGTTCTTCGTCTATGTCAGAGAGCCTGGAATCGAGTTCCTTTATCTTAGCAGACACCTCTTTCATTTCCGCCATCAGGCTGGAGGCGCCCTCTTTTTCCTTCTGCATCCGCCCGATCTCTCGGGAGGTCTTGTTTCGCTGCTCTTTCAGACGCTCCACCTCGGCCAGCCTGTCGCGCCGTTCCCGGTCGAGGGCCTTCAGCCCTTCGAGGTCGTAACTTCCGCCCCTTTTTTGCAGCGCTTCGGCAACCGCATCCCAGTGTTCCCTGAGATACTTAAGGTCGAGCATGAATGAACCTTTTCTCTTTCATTATGAAACGATGAAAAATACCACTAAACCCCTTTTTAGTCAAACATTATTTGCCTGTCAGGAATGCTTTAACGGTGCAGAGACAGCCGCCACGCCTCTCTTTTTTTAGGACAACAATCTTTTGACAGATCAACCGTTCGGTGCTAGTTTAAAGTGCATGAGCACTTGGGATAAGCGCTATCACGACGCCGAAGGGGAAGGATTTCCCGAACCGTGCAAAACGCTGGTGGACTTCCTCCCCCTGCTGCCGAAAGGCCGCGCCCTCGACATCGCCTGTGGTAGCGGAAGAAACGGACTTTTCCTCGCAAAAAACGGATGGGAAGTCGATGCCGCAGACGCCTCCGTTGTCGCACTCCGGCAGGGGGAGGCTGCGGCAAAAAAATGCGGGGCATCGGTCAACTTCATCGAGGCGGATTTGGAAGCCTATTCTATCGAAGCAGAGAGCTACGACCTCATTATCAACTTTAACTACCTCGACAGAAAACTAATCCCGGAAATTGTGAAAGGTCTGAAAATTGGGGGTGCCGTTCTCTTCGAGACTTTCACCGTACACCAGCGTGAGTTCGGCCCGCCGAGAAATCCAGCCTATTTACTGGATGAGAATGAACTCCTTCGCCTTTTCGGCGGATTGCATGTTGCCTGCTACCGGGAGGGGGTATTCGGGGAAGGGGGAAGCAGAAAGGCTGTCGCTTCGTTACTTGCATTTAAAAAAAAATAAATGGTGGGTTTAGCCCACCCACACGGCTAACTTTCCAATAGTTCTTTAGCAAATCCAACTAGTTCCAATTCTCGTTTTAATTTTTTCTCTTTAAAAATAACATCGTTTAAATTAGGGGTAGCGCCTATGAAAGTCCCAAATTCATTTTCATTCTTAAACTTATGAATATTTCCGATAGAAAACCATAAAAGTTTTTCTACATAATATTTCAACTGAAAAACGTTCCCCTCCATTCCTTTTGAGTCAGAACCGGTATGAACCAACACATTTCTAATTTTTCGCATTGAGTCTAAAAGCGCTCGATGGTATTTATAATCAACAAAAATATATGCTGTTCTATTTATTGTATTTTCATGGCTGAAGTTTTTCCCCGATGTTACGGTAAGATATTCTAGTACACTCCACAGTTTCAGAAATGAGGACGACATATTGGGCTCATCAAGCGCTCTAACATAACGGCGTATTGCTTCATTTAAGAATACCGAAAGTTTAGTCTTCTTTATAATCCTCCTAATATCTTTCTCAAATACTTTCATTTTTGAATACTTATTATGGTCCATTGCAAACAAATTATTGTCAACATAGGAAGGTTCCCACCAAAAAATATTTGTTGCCGGTTTGCCTGAAACCTCATGGAGAGTATGAATAGGACCCAAAACAATTTTGTTTACAGCATTTGGTCGCCCATCGCTAACTCTGCGCCACCCACGCAAATTGTAAAATAAATTCCATAGCCCTCTGAGTAAATCGAGAGCATCGAAAGCAGAGTCTGTTGCTGCTGAGGGACATCTACTCACCACACGAACCTTCACTTTATAATAGTTTTGAGGTATAGAAACCTTAAGGGAAGGTACTCTGTCTTCAATAAATGATGTTTTATATTTAGTTGGCTGGTACTTAGAAAAGGTAATTGTTGTTTTGTCAAACCTAACGCAACTTAGTTTTAGATTGGGTTTTATCGAAATAGATGTTAATAAAATGAATGGCTTTTTAGGTTTTTTTAAATATTTTTGTTCGCCCTTTTTTATTTCATTTCCAATATCAACCTGATTTGTCAGTTTTTTCTTAATAGAAATTTTTAATGAATCTCTAATGATTTGCGTCTGTTGATCGTAGGGAATTTCCTTGTTGAAATTTGTAAGCGACGTAAGCAGTGAAAAATCCTCAAAAATATTTTGACCTTGAAAAACGACTTCACCATTTTTATCCAATTTTGATGCGGCAATCAATCGGTCAATAACTAATTGGGTTATTTCATCATCTTGCCATTTTGAAGACATAACTTACCCGCAACTACACTTAATGAATTAACTAGCAAGGGTGCAGTGAAAAAATTCCATCAAACCAAAGCCCTATAACCCTTCAAAAAGCGCCTTGATCCCCTCTTCATAATCCCCCTTCACCACCCCCGCCTCGGTAATAATGGCGGTAATCAGTTCGTTCGGCGTTACGTCGAAGGCGGGGTTTTTCACCTTCACCCCCTCGGGCGTAATATGGGCGTCGAAGACGTGGGTTACCTCGCGGGGCGTCCGTTCCTCAATGGGGATCTGGTCGCCATGTTTGATGTTCATGTCTATCGTGGAGAGAGGGGCTGCCACGTAAAAGGGGATGTTGTGCCGCTTCGCCAGTACGGCCACCATATAGGTGCCGATCTTGTTGGCCGCATCGCCGTTGGCCGCTATCCGGTCCGCGCCGACGATGATGGCGTCGATCTCCCCCTTCTTCATCAAATGGCCCGACATGTTGTCGGTAATGACCGTTACGTCGATGCCGTCCTTCATCAGTTCCCAGGCGGTGAGCCTCGCTCCCTGCAGGAAAGGCCGCGTCTCGTCGGCAAGGACGGTGATCTTCTTGCCGCTCTCCACTGCAGCGCGGATTACGCCGAGCGCCGTGCCGTAGCCCGCCGTGGCGAGCGCCCCGGCGTTGCAGTGGGTGAGCACAGTGCCGCTATCGGGAAACAACGCCGCCCCGTTTTTCCCCATCCGTTTATTAATCTCGATGTCTTCATGGCAGATAGTAATCGCCTCCTGTTTTAGAATCCCCTTGATCGCCTCAATACTCTCTCCTTTTGAGTCGGCAAAGGTCTTCTTCATCCGCTCGATGGCCCAGAAGAGGTTCACAGCCGTAGGCCGTGTTGCGCCGATCAGTTCGCAGATTGAATCGAACTTCCGCTCGAAGGCGTCCCTATCGGTCGCATCCAACGCCCGAACACCGAGAGCAATCCCCATGGCAGCAGCCACACCGATGGCGGGCGCACCCCGAACGACCATCTCCCGAATCGCCTCGGCCACCTCTTCATAGGTGGTATATTCATTGTAGACCTCTTTTCCCGGTAGCAGGCGCTGATCAATCATGACCACCTTGTCGTCCCTCCAGACAATGGTTTCAAAAGACATCCTTTATCTCCTAACGTAATGTTTTATGGGAGACTTTATAGCATACTCACCTCTTGCTTTGCAAGGCAGAGCCCTAATATAGGATTTGACTCGTTTCGGGAAGGCATGGTATCCTGAGAGCGTGAAAAATCGCTTTATTCCAACTCTTTCAATCCTTATTTTTACCCTCGTCCTCCTTTCCGGCTGTGCAACGCCAAAGGGCACTAAACCGTCGGCAAAGGGAGTGGCTGAGCAGCAAAAACCGTTGCATCCGCGTGCCACCTACCACTACCTCAGCAGCGAAACCCGTCTCATGGAGGGAGATTTGAAGGGGGCCATCACCGATCTGGAAGTAGCGTTGAAATACGACCGGTCCTCTCCCTACCTGATTACGAAGCTGGCTACTCTCTACCTCCGTACGGGCGACACGAAACTCGCCCTTGAAACGGCAAAAAAGGCCCTCCAGATAGACGAGCACTTTTTCGATGCACACAAGCTTCTCGCCGCCGTCTATTCGGCGCTCAACATGACCGAGCAGGCCGCCGGAGAGTACGAAGAGATCATTAAGATAAAGCCCGACGACGACGAGGCCTATCTCTTTCTCGGCATCCTCTATTCCGCCTCCAAGGAATACGATCAAGCAATTGCGAGTCTCGAAAAGCTCCTTGAGATCGACCCCGATTCTCTCATGGCCTATTACTATCTCGGACGGGTACAAACAGAGAAAAAAGATTACCCCAAGGCGATAGAGGCCTACGGGAAAGCGCTTACTCTGAAACCGAGCTTCCAGGGCGCTCTCTATGAAACAGCACTCCTCTATGAGATTGTCGGAGAAAAAGAAAAGGCGATAGAAACCTACGAGCAACTCCTCGTTTATCATCATGGCGACAACCGCGCCAGGAGTCGGCTCGGGAACCTGCTCGTCAAAGGCAACCGCCTTGATGACGCTCTCGACCAATACGAGGCGCTGAAAGCCTCCATGTCCGATGATGCGTCGGTAAGGCTGAAGATCGGGCTCATCTACATGGAGAAAGGAAAGCTGCAAGACGCCATCGGTGAGTTCGAACTCATTCTCGCCGCCGATCCTAAAAACGCCATGGCTCACTATTATATCGGCGTGGCCCATATGGAACTCGGAAACTCCGGCCCCGCCATCGAGAGTTTCCGGGCCATCCCTCCCACATCGGAACTTTTCGTGGATGCCGTCATCAATGTGGTCCATCTCCTGAAAGAGGACGGCCATACTGATAAGGCGATAATTATGATGAAACAAATAGTCGCTTCAGGCACAAAAGAGAGAGAACTCTTCTTCACTCTGGCGGCGCTTTATGCCGACGCAGACCAGCCCGACAAAGGGATCGATCTTTTGAACGGACTCGCCGAAGACAACCCGGATGACGAGGTCATCATTTTCCGTCTCGGCATCCTGTACGACAAGGCGGGAAGAACGGACGACGCCATAAGCCAGATGCGCAAAATCATTGCAATGAACCCCCTCCATGCAGACGCCATGAACTACCTCAGCTACACCTTTGCCGAGAAGGGGACCAACCTCGATGAGGCCGAAACCCTCGCAGGAAAGGCGCTTTCTCTGAAACCGGAGGACGGCTACATCACCGACACGCTGGGGTGGGTCTATTTTAAAAAGGGAGAATTCGGCAAGGCGGTGGAAACCCTGAAAAAGGCGACGCTCCTCAGTCCCGACGACCCGACGATTCTGGAGCACCTCGGTGACGCCTATATAAAGGAAAAGGAGACAAAGAAAGCGAAGATTTATTACGAAAAAGCGATTGGACTCCAGACCGACGAGCAAGAGAAAACGAAGCTCATGAAGAAGCTTGAGGCTCTCAAATAGCGGACCATGCCATACAGCTTTAAAACATTCCTTGTAGCCACACTCATTCTTCTTTCCGGCTGCGCCCTGCAAAAAGAGAAGACGCTAAAAACGGTTCAGCTTCCCCTTCGCACCCCTGATGAACTGCTCACGCTGATTGAGGAGAGAAACAGTTTCACGAAAACCCTTGAAGGGAGGCTGAGCAGTAAAATCGTTACGGTTAGGGGGAAGAAGTCGTCCACCCAGCTCATTTTACTGAGGAAACCTTCCCTCCTGCGGATCGACGTGCTCACCCCCTTCGGGTCGCCCGCCCTTTCCATGACCACCGACGGCAGCGATGTAAGCCTCCACTATCATTCAAAAAAGCGCTTTTTTTCCGGGGATCTGAAAAGCAGCAAACTCTCTACCCTCTTCGCCTCGACACTCGATATGAAAGACCTCGCCACTATCCTCGGCGGCGGCATACCGCTCATCAGTCATAAACAAGGGGAGACGACCGTCAGCGCTGACGGTAACGTCTACCGTCTCGATATTAAAAACGGCTCCGCCCGGGAGGAAATCTTTTTCGAGGCTGAAAATCTGGCGCCCACCAGGGGGGTGATTTACGATGCGAACGGGAACATCGTGCTTTTGCTGAAGATGAGCAAACACAAGGAGGTGCAGGGGCTCTCCTTCCCCATGAAGATGGCACTCTCACTCCCCATCGAAAACTATGAGATGAAAATCAGCTATTCCACCGTCGCCCTGAACGACTATACGGGTATGGACGCCTTCCGCCTCGCTGCGCCCGAAGGAACCGTCATTGAGGACGTGGCAGCGCTGAACCTTTAGAGTTCTCCCTCCTCTTCGGCGTCACCCGGCAGATCGATGGAGCCATCGATCCAGTCGAGATAGTCCCCCGACCCGGTCTCGATGGGGAGGCAGATCACTTCAGGCACGTCATAGCTGTGAAGTTCCTTCACCCGATTAACGAGCGCCGCCGCAAGCGGCTTTCCCGTCTTGGCCACCAACATAACCTCCACCTCGTCGCAAACCTTCCCCTCCCATCGGTAGATAGACCGCACGTTAGGAATGATATTTACGCAGGCGGCGAGCCTCTCGTCCACGAGCGTCTTTGCAAGACGCGCTCCCTCCTCTTCGTTCGGGGCAGTAATAAAGACCGTCATATGTCTCGACATTATTTTCTCTCCTCTTTTGGATGAAACTTGAGAAACCACTATAGCACCGGAGCGGACCCCTTTCAACCTCTCAAATTCGTTTAACCGTTCCCGAAGGCAGGCCTTTTATGCTATCCTCGCCTGCGATGAAAGATGATATAAAAGAGATCAAAATCGACAGTCTCGCCCACGGCGGGCGGGGCGTGGGACGGCTGGAGGGTAAAGCGGTCTTCGTTCCCCTCACCGCCCCGGGGGACAAGGTGCTATTCCATCCCGTGAAAGAAAAAAAGGGGTATATCGAAGGGGAACTGGTGGAGGTGGTAAAACCCTCGTCTTTACGGCGGGAGCCCCCCTGCGCTGTCTACGGCGATTGCGGCGGCTGCAATTGGCAGCACCTCCCCTATGACGATCAGGCGGCTGCCAAGGAGTCCATCTTCCGCGAAACCCTCTGGCGGCTCGGTACCGTTGCCGAAGAGGCTTTCCTCCCCATCATCCCCGCTCCATCGGAGTGGCGCTACCGGAACCGGGCCCAGTTCAAGACCCACTTTGCCGAGGGGAAGCTCCATGTAGGGTTTTACAGGCGAAAGAGCCACGTCGTTATCGATATCGAAAGCTGCCCCCTCATGTCCCCCCTCATTAATGATGTGATGAAGGCGATGAAAGGGGGCCTTGCCAATGCTCCTTTCCGAGAGAGCATGACTCAGATCGAAATTGCCGTTAACGATCACGATAACCGGGCCGTCGCCGTGGTCCACCTCACAGTTCACCCGTCGAAGGAAGAACTCAGGTTTGCCGAAAAGCAACTCTCCACCATAGAGGCACTGGCGGGGCTTTTTTTCCAGTCAGACAGGAAGCATAAAATGATAAAAGCCTTCGCAAGGGAAGATGGCCTGCTGAGCTATCAACTCGATTCGGGAGAAAAGAATATGGAACTCAGTTTTTCACCCGGCGGATTCACACAGGTCAACTACGTCCAGAACAGGCGGCTCGTAGAGGAAGTTCTCGCCCTTGCCAGGCGAAGAAAGCCGGGGAGGCTGCTCGACCTTTATGCCGGTATCGGAAATTTTTCACTCCCCCTTGCAGCATGCACCGAAGAGGTGATCGCCATCGAGGGGTATGCCGGGGCAATAGCAGATGGAGAGAGAAACGCCTTCGCAGGCGGCATAAAAAACTGCCGGTTTATCACGGGGGATGCATTGAAGGAGCTTAACAAACTCGACTTACAAACATTCGATACCGTCCTGATTGATCCGCCGAGGGTTGGAGCAGCGCCTGTCATGAAACGGCTCGCCACGTCGGGAATACCGACCATCATCTACGTCTCATGCAACCCCGCCACGCTGGCGCGGGACCTGCGTTATCTCACGCGGGAAGGATATAAAATAAAAAGCAGCCAACCAATCGATCTCTTTCCCCAGACCTATCATATCGAATCGATCACGGTGGCGGAGAAGGAAAGTTCCCCGTCTACAAGGCGGGGCATCTTATTTTTTATACTATCGCCGAACTTGTAGGGGCGGTTCGCGAACCGCCCTTACGTCACCCCATTTATTTTTCGTAGGGGCATGGCCTGCCATGCCCTTTTCGAGCGTATCGGTTTTTTTCCAGGCAAAGCAGGCCTTGCCCCTACATAAATTCTGTTCGAATTACCTTGTGGGGCACACCCCTGTGTGCGCTCAACATTCAAAGAAGCGATCAAAGTTTACCCAGCTTCCTCTTCTTTTGCCGCTCTTCCCTGGAAAGCTTCCTGGCCGGCCCCTTCTTCTTCGTCCCTACTCTTGGCTCGTCATCCTCCTCGTCGTCATAACCGTACTCGTCACCCACCCCCGCCATGTTCATCTTCATCTCGAACTCGTGCGACGGAATGACGGCAGCCCCTTTTTTCATGCAATGATTTGCCACCTCCCGGTCGGAGGTGACCACCACAATCCTCTCCCGCTCCCTATCTGCCATCTTCATGATGAGGTCGTCGGCTTTCACCCCCTTGCCGCTGTACAGAACCTCCACCCCTCTCACCTTTTCACGGGAACTGCCGATGTTATCCGATTCCCAGCCGTCGAAAACAACGGTGATGGAGGCAGGCTTCACCATGCGGTACTCGGCCAGAAGATCGACGAGCCCCTTCCGCCCCGTTTCGAGGGAGATCGCTTCCATATCGATGAGCCGGTCCGACTGGCGGATCAGGTTATAGCCGTCGATAACGATTTTCAGAGACATGAGCCTATTATCACAAAGTGAGAGGAACCCTTCAATCTTATTGAAAAGCGGGGTTATTCCTTGACTGAAAAGGAGCCGCTGCAATATAATCATTCCTTTTTTTA
>CBDVDA010000032.1:0-26998 GCA_965372635.1 uncultured bacterium
CATGACTTTTATAAGCTTATCAAATTAGAGACTACTTGTAACTGCCGTTTTTAGGATTAATAGAGATTCCCTTCATTATGTTACAGGGTGTAGCTTTCTACTAAAGGGCTTTGTGAAGGAAAGATAGTCGCTTAATTAATTAACACTGATGAGAGATTAAAGGGATGGGGAAAAATGCTGGTTCAGCGGCTTAGATGTTCCGTTCCCGCCTTGTCGGCATGGCAAACGCTACATATTTTAAAACCGGCACCAAGCCGAAGTCGCCTGTCTTCATCGGCCCCATTATCATATTTCCCTCTGAGAACACCCCGTTCGTGGGGGTTATGGCAGGTGCAGCAGAAGATTTTCTCCGTCCCCGGTTCAAGGGGGATATAAACATTATTCACTTTTGCATTCCGCTTGAGCCAAAACCTGATCTTTCTTGGCGGTTTCACAAGATGGTCGAAGTTGATCCAGTGCCCCCCCGGGTGTGGCCTGTCCCGGTGGCAGCGCTGACAAAGATCCTTCAATTCGTCTGTCACAAATTTAACCGAATCTATTCCTTTGTTTCTCTCGGGATCTGGCAACTCTTCATGGCAATAGAGGCATTTATCCTCCAGCAATTCGCCCTCATCGCTGATCTGGTCGTGGGGGTTGAGACGATCATAGTCGTCCTTGTTGTGGCACTTATAACAGATGTCTGATCTTTTAGGATAAGGTCCCTCTCTGAAAAATAGCGGGTCCGTCGCTTTCCTGTAAAATTCCTTTTTCAAACATTGATATTTCAGTTCGTGACAGGTGATACAACTTACTCTGCCGTCCTTAGACAAGGCAAAGTTGTCGGGCATTCTCGCCATAATCTTCCTCGAAGGGAGCATTCCCACGGCGTGAATAAGCTTTTCACTGGAAATCGTACTGTGGCAATTGTTGCATACCTTCACAAGGTCACCTTTTCTCTTGAACTCCCCGGGATTTTGTGATGGAGGCACTGAATGGCAAGCGAAGCAATTGTCTTCTTTCCAGTGGGGATCGAGACTTTTAACCTCAATAAAGAAGGCATATGTCGTAATATTCAAATAGAAAGTCCGCTCCGGAGAATAGTGTTTGTCATGACATTTCATGCAGTCACGTCCCTTTTTTTCCAGTACTATTCCCCTTCTCGCCATCTCTCTCTTCAGCCCTTCGCTGTCGTAAGGAAAAGCATCTGCATAATGCTCGCCTTCAACCCTGTGGCAATCGGAACAGAGCAGATCGACACTCTCCCGGACCAGCCGTCCTTTGTTCTTCTCATCGGAAATATGGCAATAATGGCACCCCTCTTCTCCCATAACATGAGGGTTATTGAATAAGAAAACTTTTTCCTCCACCTTCACCGTAATATCTTCAACGGCAAAAGATGCAACCGGGATCATCAGGTAGAACAGGGCACTTGCTAATATTATGAATGATTTTTTCATACGCTATCAGTATTTCCCCTTGAAACCGTATATGGAACCTTTCATTCCGGGAACAAAGAGCCAGCCGTTGTAAAAAGCCGGTGTGCCATGAACCCCCTCGCCCAGGTTCACCCCCCACTTCTCGATACCCACAAAAATATCGATGACAGAAACCTTCCCCTTCTCCGAAGCAACGATGATGTACTTCCCCACCGAGATGGGGGATGCACTCAGTTTTTCACCAAGATCGAATTTCCAGGTGATCTGACCATTTTGTTTACTTAAGGCGTAGAGACTCCCTTTAACAGTTCCGGCAATAATGTAGTGATCGAGCACAAGAGGTGTCGCATAGACCCATCCCCCCATATTCAGCTTCCAAATGAGCGTCCCCTTTGTCTTATCAATGGCGTAAAGGTGTTCATCGTAGGATGCTATGAATATAATGTCGCGCGAAGCGACGGGCGACGAATAGATTGAACTCTCCGTTGCATACTTCCATTTCACCTTTCCCGAATCAGCGTCTATTGAATAGACAACCCCGTTTTTACCCGCAATAAAGAGAGTGCCTTCATCCAGGAGAGGGGAAGAATATATTCCGCCGTACTTGTAATCAGGCAGTTCCCGTTTCCATTTCACATCTCCCGTGATCCTATCGAGAGCATAGAGGTTCCTGTCGTTGGAACCGAAAAAAACAAGGTTCATATACGCTATAGGAGAAGAAAAGACCGGTCCGCCCGTCTTGAACTTCCATTTCAGGCTGCCGGTCCCGGCATAAACAGCATAAAAATTATGATCGGAAGAACCGAAATAAACGATGTCGTCCTTGACAAGAGGTGAAGATATGATTTTCCCGTTGGCCACATACTTCCAGACAAGCCGCCCGCTGTAAGCGTCGAGGCAATAAAGTATCCCGTCATTCGAGCCGATGTAGACCCTGCCGTTGACTACGGCGGGCGATGAATAAACGGCATCACCCGTTTCAAAAGTCCACTTCTTTTCAAGAGGGAAGAGCAGGTGTTCGCGGCTTTTAGACGAGTGTGCGGAATCCTTGAGAAAGGAAGACCAGTTTTGATCCCCGTAAGCCGTACTTTCCGCAGCATCGATACAAAGCGGGCAAAGGCTCAGGAACAAAGAAAAGAGAAACAGGGTCGGCTTATTAATCATCAAATTATCGAAAGGAATAGATTTTTCTGCGAATTATATATGCAAATAGTGCGCCGGTCAAGAGCTCTCGGTCGCATTATTTTCAGTGCGCTTCGTTGCAGACGTCTAAGCTTTTACCATTATCCCCGTCAAGCGTCCCAAAACAACGATTATTTGCGATATGTTCAAGGCGGACGTTAAAATTCCCGTCGGGACACCGAACCTGTTTTTCCAAAAAAGCTTCAATATAATTATCGGAGAGCGTTTTCACCTGCCCCTTTTTCGTTTCAATTACTACTGAATTCAGCCTTTTCCCCAAAAAGCTGCGGCAAAAGGCGTCTTTCTTCGCCTCGCCGAGACGCCTTAAACTTGCGCACCTCTTCTTGATCTCTGGTTTTGCAACCTGCTCCAGCATCGCTGCCGCCGGAGTCCCCTCTCTTTTTGAATAGGGAAAGACATGGAGATACGCCGCAGGCAACTCTTCAAGCAAACGATAACTATTCAAAAAAGCCTCTTCGCTTTCACCGGGAAACCCGGCGATGACGTCTATCCCGATGGCAACGCCATTCCAACTGGAAGCAATTTTGTTGATTCTTTTCCGGTAGAAATCGGGCGTATACTTCCGCCCCATTCGCTTTAGCGTTCCGGCATCCCCGCTCTGCAAGGGGATATGGAGATGCCTGCAAATTTTTTTCGAGGAACAGAGGAATTCGAGAAGGGCGTCATCTATTTCTGTCGGCTCGAGAGAGCTCACCCTAAACCGCACACCGATATCCAGGTTGTCCAGCCTGCGAAGCAGGGAAAGCAGATTGTTGCCGCCCGGGAGGTCCAGCCCGTAGCCGCCGAGGTGAATACCGGTAAGGATGATCTCGCTATGCCCTGCCTCTGCGAGAGTTAAAACCTGATCTTCCACCGCTTCAAGGGAAAGGCTTCGGCTCTTGCCTCTCGCATAGGGGATGATGCAATAACTGCAATAGGCCTCACAACCGTCCTGAACCCTCAAAAAGGCCCGGCTCTTGCCGTGAAACCGTCTTATCGGTTTATACTCTATTTTGTCCAGGCGGGAGATATCGCCAACTCCCGGATTAACCTGAACGTTGCGATCCACTTTTTCGAGGAGGTCGGCAATCGCTCCTTTCTCTCCGTTGCCCACCAGGTAGGTGGCATCGTTCATCGCCTGTATCTCCTCGGGGCTTACTTGAGCGTAGCACCCGGTAACGACAACGACAGAGTCAGGATTTAATTTTTTCACCTTTCGGATGACCTGTCTCGACTGGGAGCTTGCATTGTTTGTTACAGTGCAGGTGTTGATCACATAGAGATCGGCATAGTCCATCCTGTCCGATACCCGGTAGCCCTTCTCTTCGAGCCCCTCCCAGATGAGCGCCGTATCATAGGTGTTGACCTTGCAGCCGAGTGTGATTACAGAAGCCTGTTTCAATGGATCACCGTCTTTATCCAGCCGCCGCCGAGGAGTTCTTCACCATCGTAGAAGACGGCTGCCTGTCCCGGCGTTATGGCCCTCTGAGGCGTTTCGAACTCGACAACAATGCTGCCGTCGCTCTGCCTATTCAACTCGGCCTTTTCTTCCTTCCCGTTATCGCGGATCTTCACTGAAGCCTCTCTTTTTCTTTCTATGCCATCGATGGATACCCAGTTGATCTCTCCTGCAACGAGGCCCCGCGCCATTAATCCCTGTTCTTTCCCTACAACGACGTCACTCCCGTCGAAACTGTGAACGTAAAGCCTGTTTTTCGACGAGACACCGAGTCCCCGCCGCTGCCCTACCGTGAAGCCGTGAATGCCGTCGTGCTCACCCAGAAGCGCGCCCTCTTCGGAAAGGATATGCCCCCGCTTCAGATCTCCCTCCCCCACCATAGAATCGATAAAGGACTTGTACCCCTCGTTATCGACGAAGCAGATGTCCTGGCTCTCGTCCTTGTCGGCGAGGGTCAGCCCCGCCTCTCTTACGATGTCCCTCACCTCATCCTTGCTGCCGTAGGTTCCGAGCGGAAAGAGGGTGTGCGCCAACTGATCCTGAGTCATGGAGAAGAGGAAGTAGCTCTGGTCTTTTTCCTTATGAACGCCCTTTTTCAGCAGGCAGCGCCCTCTCGCCTCGTCGTATTCTATGATTGCATAATGGCCGGTGGCAAGAAGATCGAATCCGAGTTCGCCCGCCTTCTCCATAAGGAGGTTGAACTTCATCTCCTGGTTGCAGAGGATGCAGGGGTTGGGCGTCTTGCCTTCGCAATAATCCCCGATAAACCGCCGGACTACTCTCTCCATGAAGGCCTCTTTCATGTTCAGGACATAATAGGGGATATCCAAAACCTCGGCCACCTTCCGCGCATCCCTGAAGTCTTCGAGAGAACAGCACTTGCCGCGCCGGTCACTCTCTTCCCCTTCCCAGAGTTTCATAGACAACCCAATCACTTCGTAGCCTTCCTTCTTCAGCAGGCAGGCCGCCGCCGTGCTGTCCACCCCCCCGCTCATGGCGACGGCAACACGCCTATTTTTAGTCCCCGCCATATCCCGTCCTAGCCCTGCTCGCCCGTCTGCACTCCAGTTTTTTTCAACCGGGGCACAATGCGGCCAAGGAGTTCCAGTAAACGATCCGCCTCATCACGACTGCTCCAGCGACCGAGGCTGATCCTGACGGTCCCTCTTATTGTCTCTTCATCAAGTCCCATGGCAGAAAGGACGTGCGAGGCTTTAAGCGCCCCCGAAGAACAGGCCGAACCCGCCGAGATGGCAATCCCTTCCAGATCGAGCGCCATGAGGAGCGATTCCCCGCTGATCCCCATAAAAGCCGCGTTGATTGTATTCGGGAGCGAAGAGTTTTCATCATTGTTGAAAACAACATTGAATGACGCCGCCAGGCTTTCGCGCAGATATGAAACAAGCTCCCGGAGCCTGTTCTGCTCCGTCGTCACATTCGCCTGCGCAATCTCGGATGCCTCGGCCAGACCTGAAATACCCGGAAGGTTTTCCGTCCCTCCCCTTCGCCCCAGTTCCTGCCCACCACCGTGGACGAGGGGCTCCAGCTTCAACCCTTTTCTCACATAAAGGGCGCCCACTCCCTTCGGCGCATAAAACTTGTGGCCCGCAAGGGAGAGAAAATCGACGTCCAGAGCTTTCACATCCACGGGCACCTTGCCGACAGCCTGCACGGCGTCGGTGTGAAAAAGAACGTCTCTTTCTTTGGCAACAGCAGCCAGTTCCTTCACGGGCAGGAGAGCGCCCGTCTCGTTATTCGCCATCATTATGGAAACGAGAACCGTATCGTCCCGAAGAGCCGAACGGAGCGCATCGGATGAAGGAAGTCCTAAACGGTCCACATCGAGACAAGTAATATCAAACCCCTTCTTTTCGAGATAGTCAAAGACGTTCAACACCGAGGGGTGTTCAACTTTTGAAGTAATGAAATGTGCCGGTTTTCCGCAAAAGGCCTCGGCAACACCCTTAATCGCCAGGTTGTTGCTTTCCGATCCGCTTCCCGTAAAAACTATCTCATCGGGCCTACAGTTTATCAATCCAGCCACCTTCTCGCGCGACTCCTCAAGGAGCTGCATGGCCGCCCGCCCTTCGCCATGACCGCTTGATGGATTACCGTATACGTTTTTGAGCGCCGTTGATACGGCTTCTGCCACCCGGGGGTCTACGGGGGTTGTGGCGTTATAATCGAAATAAATTCGTTTCAAAGGAATTACCGATATATTAGATGTGAAAATTTAATGAATTCTTGATAAAGAGGAAAGGCGGTACATCTCTTTCCCTGAAAAGTTAATCATATCCCCGCGCCATGAAGAAATTTCTCGAGATCGTCGCAGCTTGCAGGTGGCCTCTCCTTCTTGACGCCTCTCTTGTTCCCCTCCAGCGCCGCAACCTTCTCCTCCAACTCTTTCACCTGCTCGAAGAGACAGGCAATGGCCTTCGCCTCGGGATCAGGCAGTTTGTCATGATCCATCGTCCCTTCCTTGAGGTCACGGTAGACCACCCGTCCCGGCACCCCCACTACCGTCGAATGTGAGGGAACAGGCTTGACCACCACGGAACCGGCCCCTATCATGCTGTTGTTCCCGATCGTAAAGGGGCCGAGCACCTTTGCACCGGCGCCGATAACCACGTTGTCTTCGATGGTGGGGTGGCGCTTCTCCTTTTTCCAGCTGGTGCCGCCAAGCGTCACACCGTGGTAGATCGTTACATCGTCTCCCACCTCCGCCGTTTCACCGATAACGACGCCCATTCCGTGATCGATGAAAAACCGCCGGCCGATTTTTGCCGCCGGGTGGATTTCTATGCCTGTAAGAAAACGACCGGTCTGTGAAAGAATCCGGGCTAGAAGTTTCAGGTTCCCCTGCCACAAGGCATGTGTAAAGCGGTAGATGAGGAGTGCGTGAAAACCGGAGTAACAGGTAAAGACCTCCGCCCTGTTTCTTGCAGCCGGATCGCGCTCGAAGACTACGCGGACATCCTCTTTTAATCTTTCGAACATGAGCAGATGAAGATGTTGCGGGTTAGAGGACAATTCTCCGTTTCTGACGTTTGAAAAGACTCCTGTAAATCAGCCGGAGGATCGATGCGATGACAAATAAAGCGATAACAACATAAATCGAAAACCGGACAGGGTGGGTTTGAAGAGAATTTTTCACGTAAAGTGACGCCTTCATTTCAATCGATTCATACCATCCAAGAGGAGGAGAAACGAGCTTGATGAGCTTGTCCTTCACCTTATCCTGCGTCACCTCTACGAGAACATAGTTGTAAAATGCATCCGACGAGGCGAGTTCTGAGCCGCCACCGCCTGTGATCACGTAGGGAACGCTACCCCTCTCCTCCTTGAAATATCCGTGAATACCCGACGAGAAGACGCGCGAAACCTTATATTTTTCCAGAATTCCCGACAAGCGCCTGTACTGTGTCCCCAAATTCATCGGCTGGTCCCGTCCGGGCCTCGGGTCGAAAGGGGGACGATGCATAAAAACAAAGGTATGGATCGCCTTGTTATTCATGAGATCATTCTCCAGCCAGAGGAACTGTTCTTCGCTCATCCTGTTGTCGCCGTTGTCGAGCAGGATGAAGTGGACATTCCTGAAATCGAAGGAATAATAGGTTGCACCCAGGTTATCCTCATACCGTCTCCGGCTCCCCATAGGGACTTCACTTTCACCGACAACGGTCAGAAAAGGAACCTTGACTTTGCCGATCTCCTTCATGAAATCTTTATAACTGCCGGACGACCCGTCTTCGACCATGTCCCCGCAACTTAAGGCAAAAAGCGGTTTCCTGTAATTGATGTCACCTATGATGCGCCTGAATACATGCTCCCCTCCCCTGCTCTCTCCAAAAACCATAAAGAGGAAACCTTCCTCCTCTGCAATGTCAGGGGTCAGCTTGTAGATGGTAATTTTTTTTGCTTTCAGCGGTGCGGAAAAGGAAAGGCTGTTTGTCCCTTTATCGACAGCCCCTGTTTCGAAACCGATGATCTTTGTTTTTTCAGGATTTACGTTGTGGACGAAGAATCTGAATGTCTTGTCCTCATTGGATGCAGAGTTGTCAATATTCAGCGTCACTTCGAGGCCTTTCGCCCTCACGTGAATCTCCTCGCCGTCGTAGGAGTCGATGAATCCACCATCCACCTTCACCTTCGTGTCGCCAAGAAAGAGTTCGCTCATCCCCCCTGTTTTATTGCTCTCCAGAAAAGCATGTGAATCAGCAGCCAAAAGGAGTAGGGAGGAGAATATTAAATACACAAAGAACTTTATTCCTGTTTTTCCAGTCACATCATATCCTTATTTGAAAAGTAATCTTTATCGACAACAAAGTTGAGCATGGGAGCATGTTTTTGCGTCAATATTTATAACCCGATTGAGAACTACTAATTATAGTAGATAATACGTAAATGTAAACATTAATTTATCTCATCCCTATGACAACTAACATAAAAAAAACGAAACCAAGGCATATCATCGTCAACGAATCACCGTGCCTTAAAAAGACTTGTTTTTTTCTTCCATATAGCGTAATTTTCTCTTGGCATTGCGGCTAAGAATTTGCCACCAATTAAAACGGTTTCAACTCATGACTGAAAACTTTAGAAATCTTGGCATCATTCCATCGAGATACGCCTCTTCCCGCCTTCCGGGCAAACCGCTGCTCGACATAAACGGGAAGAGCATGATCCGTCGCGTCTATGAACAGGCGAAGGAGGCGAACTGCCTAAACCGGGTCGTCGTCGCCACAGACGATCATCGCATCTACGACCATGTTTTGGAATTCGGCGGTGAAGCGGTAATGACAAGCGAAGATATCCAGACAGGTACGGACCGCTGTTTTGCCGCCTACCGTGAGATCGGCGAGACTTACGACTTTGTAGTCAACATACAGGGAGACGAACCCTTTATCCGGCCCGACCAGATCAACCTTCTGGCGGAACTTTTCTCGGAAGAGACGGAGATCGTTACGCTGGTAAGAAAGATAGACGACGAAGCCGTCCTCTTCGATCCGAACAACGTGAGGGTCGTCTTCAACGAAAAGAGAGAGGCGCTCTACTTTTCGAGAAGCGTCATCCCCTACCTTCGGGACGTACCGAAGGAAAAGTGGCTTGAAAACCAGGATTTCTACCAGCACATCGGGCTCTATGCCTACCGCGCCGACATGCTTGAGAAGATAGCGGGGATGGAACAGTCAAACCTCGAACTGGCCGAACGGCTGGAACAGCTCCGTTGGCTCGAAAAGGGGATCACCATCAAGGTGAACATCACCCCCCACGCCACCCTCGGCATCGACACGCCGGAAGACCTGGAAAAAGCTAGGCTGAGAGGCTGATGCTGTTGCAGATAATCATAACCCCTCCCAACCGCCTCTATGAGCCGTTGGCTCCGAGCC
Organism: uncultured bacterium; assembly: GCA_965372635.1. Classification (GTDB taxonomy): domain Bacteria; phylum Desulfobacterota; class JADFVX01; order JADFVX01; family JADFVX01; genus CBDVDA01. The sequence goes on from CBDVDA010000032.1 coordinate 9,447, forward strand.
ATAGGCCCTTATCTTAAGAGGAGGGGCCAATATCCCCCCTCTTAGAGTAAGAGGGGGTTAGGGGGCGTTAGCAATAAAATATTATCTTTCACAAAGGAGATGCAAATGGCTAATCACCTTAAACCTCACACCAAAGAATGGTTTGACGCATTAGAAAAGCAAAATCCAAGACAGGCTGAGCAAACCAGGAAGGTAATTTCTCAAAATGGAAAGAGTGAGGTTTGTTCTGTCTGCGGTGATGAGCCAGCGAAGGACTACAGATTTGAAAGTGAGCAAGTCACATCTGAAATGGTTGCAACCATTAAGCTGTGCGATGATTGTCGTGAGATCAGAAAAAGTATGACAGGGAGGGACTTTGTCCCCTTCAATGATTAACTGACAGATGAAGAAGCAATTTAAAAACTACTTTAAAAAGGAGGCAATTATGAAGAGATTCCACAACATTATACTTGTTGCATCGCTTTTAATGTTTACACTCATTTTTTGTGGCAGTGCGCTCGCATTTGGACCGGGACCGGGAGGGCCGGGACCAAGACCTGGGGCAGGGCCGGGAGGACCGGGAATGATTGCAGTCGATCAACTAAACTACTATGCACTGAAAGTGCATAGGTTTAATGGGGACTGAAAGTCCCTCTCTTCACTCTAGCTTAAAGTTATTTGCATCGTTGGCAGATGTTTTATGATGACTCAAATATTCTTCAACCATTTCATCTGTTATATTCCCAGTACTCCAAGCCCCATAACCAATACCCCAAAGATGCTTCCCCCAATATCGTCTTTTTAAATCAGGGTAATCTTTTTGAAGCAGCCGTGAACTTCGCCCTTTTAGACTTTTCAAAAGATTACTCAATGATAGAGATGGGGGATATTCTATATGCATATGAACATGGTCACTACTGACCACTCCACTTAATATCCTAACATCTTCTGTATCACAAATTTGGATCAACAACTCTCTACATCGCTTTTGAAGATCACCTCTCATAACTTTGTATCTATACTTGGTTACCCATACTATATGAACGGTTAGACGTGTTACGGTGTGGCCTGCATTTCTGTTTTCTTTCATCATATTCTCCTGTATTTATTGTCAGGAAAACATTTTTACTAAAGTCTTGGACTGAAAGTCCATAGTTTTTAACTAGCGTACTGAAACAATAAAAGACAAAATTTGTTTCACGCGAGCAACTAAGAATGTTAAACGTTGCATGAATAACTGCCCTAAAGTGGATACGGAATCAAAAAATCCTAACCTTGAAGGGCCTGAATGCATTTTAAAATGTGCAGGAAATTTCATGACGTCTATAGAGAAATGCATGTAGCGCTGTGCAGTCAAGCCGGGTGGGCAGGTCTCTTCTGCCCACCTTTTCTGCTCTTATGGACAAATCATCTTTAAACATCCTTTTTATTTGCATCGGCAACACCTGCCGCAGCCAGATGGCAGAAGGATTTGCCCGCGCCTATAGCGACGAAAAGATTAAAGTGAAAAGCGCGGGTACGGCGGCCTATGGTGAGGTTGTGACTCCAACCATCGAGGCAATGAAAGAGAAGGGCATCGACATCTCGCAACAGACGTCAGAACAGCTGACGCCCGATCAGCTTGAATGGGCCGATGTGGTTGTTTCTATGGCTGATGACAGTGCCGATGAACTTTGCCCGGACTCATTTACGGGGAGAAAGATTGACTGGAAGATTCATGACCCCTATGGCGGTTTTATGGATGCTTACAGGATATCGAGAGATGAGATTGAATACAGGGTTAAATCACTGATTGATAATATTCGGGATATGTGAAGAGTCAATGAGTGCGCATGAATAACTTCTTCCTGTAATCCTCAAAATATATCTTTATCGAATAGTAGCAGCTTTCAACTAGAAAGTTGCAACCTCTCACGAATTATGATTTACTTTGTTTGTAAATTGGTAAAGTGGAAATAAGCATTTATGACAAAACGTTCATCAATCTATAGTACGGTTACTTAATGAAGTACACAATCGCGAAGATTTTCCTGAAACTTTCCTTTCCCTTAATATCTATTCTACTTTTATTCTCTTCAGCCCAGGCTTGGAACCGCGACTATTCCGCGATGATAAGGATTCCACATGGTTGCTTTATTATGGGTTCTGAGGATAAGGATATCAATAGTGAAACTGATGAAAAACCACCTCATGAGGTTTGTTTGGATAGCTTTTATATGGATCAATATGAAGTAACAAATGAACGTTATAAAAAATTTCTGGATGAAAATCCTGAATATCCAGTTCCTCATAACATTGATAGCAAATATAATTACTGGCAAGACAGGAGCTATCCACTTGGGTGGGAGAGGAGACCAGTTATTAACGTCAGTTGGCAAGACGCAAATAATTTTTGCCGATTTGCAGGGAAACGGTTGTCCACTGAGGCAGAGTGGGAATATGCTGCTTTAGGCGGTTTAAAGGATATTAAATATCCTTGGGGAAATGATGAGAAAAGCAAGGATGATGTTCATGCAAGATACGCTTTTGAATGGGATGAAGGAAATGGTTTGATATTGGTAGGTAGTTTTGAATCAAATAGATATGACCTTTACGACATGGCCGGCAATGTGTGGGAATGGGTAGGAGATAAGTATAAAGAGAATTATTACACACGTTCCCCGAAGAATAACCCGACAGGTCCTGAAGATGGAGAATGTTGCGTAATTAGAGGCGGGTCCTGGTACAGCAAAAAACTTTCACACTTAAGAATCAGAAACAGATTTATGATAAAGAACGAACCATCGAGAGCATTACGAAGTGTAGGTTTCAGATGTGTAAAGGATGTAATTAAGGATAAAGATAGTCTGGATATTGCGCTGCAAGAGTATATCCTATACTTGAAGGGACTTGATGCAGACGATTTCAAAAGCTTAGAACTAGCCCTTCATTATTTGAAAAAGAATTATATTATCTTGCCTCCCATGGAAAGAGATATATTATTTCGTGAGTTCATGAAGTTCCATGGAAGAGTAAGAAGCAATCAACATTTTGATCGATACTATTATTCCGACGTTAATAGACAGGCTCTTTATGGTATTAAATTTGAGGGTTGTGGAGATTATATGGAAAGTTTTGAGTCTGAAGGGTATATGTTATCAGCAGCGAGGGGATTAACGTCTAAAGTCTTTTTGGAATATTTAACTTTACGTGACCTTGGACCTTTCGGATGTTCTGCGAAAGAACATTTGGACATTATGGCTGTTTTTCAAAGATTAAATGCATGGGAAAATTTTCTTGCAAAGTACCCTGACTTTTTTCTTAGTGATATCTGTAAGCAGGTGATTGAGGTTAATAAACGGGATGCATTGCATATCCTCATGACTAGACTTTCAAGGAATGAATATTCTAAAGAAGATAATCCAAAATACGCAGAGTTCATAGACAGATATTTTAACGGATCACTCTTGAATTATTTTGAAAAAAAGTTCGAAGAATCTAACAAGATTTATTCTGGAGAAGTTCTTTTAAGGTCCAGTTTACTAGGAAAAAGAAGCCTCGTTACAAATAAGCATAAAGAGAAAATATTGCGGGAAATGACCGACATTTTAAATAAAGAAGGTTCCAGTTACATGAAAAAGAAGGCTATTAATGTTTTGGCGGAGTTTGGGAATGAAGATTACATGCCTATATTAGAAAAAGTGACCAATGATGTTGAATTAAGAGAGTCTGCACTGGACGCAATGAATAAAATCAAAGGGATATATGTTCCACCAGAGGAAAAAAAGCGGATAAAAGGAATATCTCAACTTCAAATTCAAAACGGTGCCGGGATACATAATTGCGATACACCGGAAAAGGATAAAAGTTATAGCCGCACCTGGAATCGTGCAAGATACTGGTTTGTTATATCAAATGACCATGAAGGGGTAGCCACCGCATTTTGGTGCCGTGGGAAGGAAGGATCATATAAATATAAATTGGTTGTAGTTGCTCAAAAGAATAATCATCGGTGGCAACAATGTCCATCAGTAATAGAGGCTAAGCGCCCTTATGCTTTTAGTTTTAAACCACAAAATCTTATTTTGCAGGATGCGGGGTTTTCTATTGTTCATGATAAAAGCCGTTATTTTTTCTCATGCAATAACGGTGAATGGGAAATTCAAACAATTCAGTAATTACCTGATTTCCTTTTGAATGAAGCTCATGTTTCATTCTGTAATCGCTAATTATTCTTCCTTCTAATATCGATGCTTTGTAGGTGTACTAGACAACGACGCGACATCTTTCACACGCCGAAAATTAGAATCAAATCATATCACGCTGACCTGATAATATAGGTGTAAGCTCTATTCACTACACTCCCGCACACCCTCTTTGCTCTGTTCAAACACCCGTGATGCAATGGCCGATTTTTCCTTAAGATAAGCCTGATACTCACTGCCGTATTCAACACGCGCATCGACCACCCTCTCATATCCCGCACCGGCAGCAAGGATGAGTTCGCAGATTTCCCTCAGTCCGTGGCTGGCCGAGCCGTTCCCGCTGATATAATCGCAAAGACCCTTGTCTTTCACATACTCTGAAAAGAGCGGGCTTGCCGTGCGCCTCACGCAGAACCGGAGCCCGCAAACCTTGGCGAGCGAAAGATCGAGCACGTCATCGAAGACGAAGGCCACCTCTTCACCCTTGATGCCGAAGACCTCTTCGAGGTGTTTTAACGCCTCGATTTTATGCTTGAATTTAAAATGGAGTGTGTGGAAATTTTCGCGGTTGACGAAATAAGCGGCGGCGGGATTATTCATCCCCGTAATGATCCCGGCATGGGGGAGATTGCCCGTCATCTGGTAGTGGCCGAAGCGGACGAGGTTTGTCCCCATGGCGTCGGCCTCGGCAAAGGGGCTCCCCTGCTCCCCCTCTTTTATGCCTGTGTTGAAGACGCCGTCCCAATCGAAGAGGTAGGCCTTAATCCCTTTCAGTTTATCGCCAATTTCCTCCGGGGAGAGGAGGAATTCAGCTCCGGCCTTTATAAAATGATCTTCAAAGGCCACGGGAGATCAGACCAGGTCCTGGATGTCGATCATGCCGATCTGCTTGCCGTTTTTGACAACACTTATGGTGTCCACCTTCTTCTCCTTGAAGATGTGTGACGCATCGATGAGCAGGTCATCCGCATCGATGGTGATCGGCTCGCCGAACTTCATGTCCGACAATAACGTTTGGAGGAAGTCCTTCCCTTCTGTCCCAAGATGTCTTCTCAAATCACCGTCAGTGAACATTCCGAGGGTATTGCCGGCATCATCTATAACGGCAACGGCCCCAAACTTCCCTTCCGTCATCTTCACAAGTGCATCGAGAACGCTGCTGTCTTTCGGTATAACAGGGTTGAAATCCCGGATATTTTCGCCTACCGTCTCCGTAATAAGCCGTGTGTGCTCGAAGAACTGGTCCGTACCTATTGTGGTGAAGTGGTTCTCCGTCAACTGCTTCATCACCTTCCAGGGGATGGTGCAGGTATGAACGCCCATGTCGAGGGCGTTCCTCACATGCTCCGTATGCCTGACGGAGGAGAACATGATCTTTGTATTGTAGCCATGCCTTTCCACCGCCTCGACACATTTCTTCACCAGACCGAGTGCATCCTGCCCCTGGTCCTGCAGGCGACCCACGAGGGGGCAGACGTAACTTGCACCCGCATGCATTGCCATGTAGGCCTGTTGGAGAGTGTAGACGAGGTGGAGGTTGACGAGAAAGTCCTCATTCCTAAGCCTCTTGCAGGCCCTCACCCCTTCCAGCGATACGGGGATTTTGAAGACCGTCTTCTCCTTGTCGAGCCCGAGATCGAGCTGGCGTTTCGCCTCACCAACGATCTCATCGGCCGTACTGCCGAGCGCCTCGATCTGAAGCACGGGGACGATCTTCGAGAGTTTAACGATCATGCTGTCGAGATCGGTCACTCCTTCCCGGTGCATGAATGTGGGCGTCGTCGTCAGCCCGTTTATAAAACCGAGGGTGAACGCCTCTTCGATCTCTTTGATATCTGCCGAATCCAAATAAAGTTCCATATCTCTCTCACCTTCTATCTATAGTTTACTTCCAGATTGTGTATTTCAATCAGGGGTTTTAAAAATTCTTCATAGTCGTCGAGCTTCAGTTGACTGGCGGCGTCACAGAGCGCCTTTTCCGGCTCGGGATGGGTCTCGATGAATATGCCGTCCACCCCTGCCGCTACTCCGGCCCGCGCAAGAGTGGGGAGGAATTCCCGCGCGCCGCCGCTCGGATCGGACGAGGGGATGCCGTACTTCCTGATGGCGTGCGTCACGTCGAAAACGACGGGATAGCCCATTTCTCTCATGCAGTAAAAACTCCTCGGATCGACGACGAGATCGTTATAACCGAAGGTATATCCCCGTTCGGTGAGGATGATATTCTTATTCCCTGTCGATTCTATCTTTTGCACCGGCTTGATCATATTTTCAGGCGCGAGAAACTGGCCGTGCTTCAGGTTGACCACCTTCCCCGTTTTCGCCGTTTCCACAACGAGATGGGTCTGCATACAGAGATAAGCCGGGATCTGAATAATATCGACCACCTCCGCCACAGGCGCAATCTGTTCCGGGTAATGGAGATCGGTCAAAAGCGGAAGATCGAACTCCCGCTTAATCTTCGACAGAATAGCAAGCCCCTCTTCCAGGCCAGGGCCGACGTAATACTCGACGGAACTCCGGTTGTCCTTCGCGAAAGAGGCCTTGAAAATGAGATCAACGCCGAGCCTTTCGGCAATCTTCTTCAGCCTTTCCGCCGTCCTCATCATGAGACTTTCATCCTCGATGACGCATGGCCCGGAAATGACAAAGAGATCATCCGAACCGCAGGGAATGCCTGAAACATTAATTACTTTTTCACTCATACTCTAAGCAATTGCTCCTTTTTCATCGTATGACCGGGCCTCACGACTCACTTTTTACGTGCCGATTTGGAAGCACCCTTCTTCGCATTGAAGGCGGCTGCGATGAAACTGCTGAAAAGCGGGTGGGGAGCCACGGGACGCGATTTGAATTCCGGGTGAAACTGGCAACCCACAAACCAGGGGTGGTCATCGATTTCTACAATTTCCACGAGGTTTTCCGCCTCAAAGACGCCGCAAACGGTGAGTCCTTTCTCCTCTAAGGTCTCACGGTAATCATTGTTGAATTCATAGCGGTGGCGGTGTCTTTCCGAGATATCGGCTGTCCCGTAGGCATCAAAAGAACGGGTACCCTCTTTCAGGTGGCACTCATAGGCGCCGAGCCTCATGGTCCCCCCCATATCGCTCACCTCCTGCTGTGACGCCATGAGGTGGATAACAGGGTTTGAGGATTTCTCGTCGAATTCAAAGCTGTTGGCGCCTTCAAGACCGCAAACATTTCTCGCATACTCAACAACGGAAAGCTGCATTCCAAGGCATATGCCGAAAAATGGCATTTTCTCTTCCCGGGCATGGCGGATCACCTCGATCTTCCCCTCCACCCCCCGTGCGCCGAAACCACCGGGGACGAGAACGGCATCGATGCCATCGAGCATCTTTCCAAGGCCCTTCTTCTCCACTTCCTCCGTATCGATGTAGTGCAGGTTGACCCGGCATCCGCCCGCAATCCCGCCATGAGTGAGCGCTTCGTTGAGACTTTTATAGGACTCCTTCAGATCGACGTACTTTCCAGCAATAGCCACATTCACCTCGCCCTCAGGCGATGAGGTCTTTTCGCAGATATCTATCCACGGCTCTAAGCGGGGCTGGCCCGTCCAGATATTCAACTTGGAGACGATCTTCGCATCGAGCCCCTCTTCATGTAGGCAGAGCGGCACTGTGTAGATGTTGTCCACGTCAATGGCAGTAATGACGGCATCTCTTTCCACGTTGCAAAAGAGAGCAATCTTTTCCTTCATATCCGTCGGAAGCACCCGGTCGGTCCGGCAGAGAAGGATGTCGGGCTGAATCCCGATTTCACGAAGTTCCTTTACGCTGTGCTGAGTCGGTTTCGTCTTCAACTCTCCCGCCGCCGGGATATAGGGGACGAGCGTGAGGTGGATGTAGAGAACATTATCCTCGCCCACATCGAACCTGAACTGCCTGATCGCTTCGAGGAAGGGGAGCGATTCGATATCTCCCACCGTCCCTCCCACTTCGACAATGGTGATGTCGTAGTCTTTAGCGACGGCCTTCACCCTGTTTTTTATCTCGTCCGTAATATGAGGGATCACCTGTACCGTCCCGCCGAGGTAGTCCCCCTTCCTCTCACGGGTGATGACCGCATCATAGACCTGGCCCGTGGTGAAGTTATTTTCCTTCCCCATGCGGGTGGAAATATATCTCTCATAATGGCCGAGATCGAGGTCTGTCTCGGCGCCGTCGTCGGTGACGAAGACCTCGCCGTGCTGGAAGGGGCTCATCGTTCCGGGGTCCACGTTGATGTAGGGGTCGAGCTTCTGCATGGTTACAGTGAGCCCTCTCGCCTCCATGAGTGCCCCGATGGACGCCGCCGCAAGCCCCTTGCCGAGAGACGAGACGACGCCTCCCGTTACAAAGATATATTTTTTAGGTTTATCCATTCAGATCGTTTGTCTCCGTCTGTTATTCTTTAAACTGGCAGGGCAAAATACCAGCCTATTATAAATGTAACTACTTCAGAGAGAAAGGGGAATATGCCGAAGCCCCTCATTTTCCGTCAAGCCAAACATGACATTCATGTTTTGGACCGCCTGCCCAGCCGCCCCCTTGACGAGATTGTCGATGGCGGAAACGAGCACCAGCCGCCCCGTCCGTTCATCCACCTTGGCCCCGATGTCGCAAAAATTACTCCCTCGCACATTTGAGGTATCGGGATAAGCCCCTTCTTCGCAAATCCGTACGAAAAAATCGTCTTCATAATACTCTTCCAGAAGGGACAAGACCTCTCCCGTGGAAAGCTTCTTTTTCATCGTCAAAGTGAGTGTACTCAACATCCCCCGACTCAAAGGGGCAAGATGGGGGACAAAGGAGATTCGAATATCGTCTCCGGCTATGCCACTGAGTTGTTCCTCGATCTCCGGCGTATGGCGATGTTCGCCCACCTTGTAGGCCTTCATCCCCTCGCTCACCTCGCAAAAGAGGTTGGCTACCGATGCGCCCCGCCCTGCCCCGCTCACGCCGGAGATGGAATGAACGGCAATCCCTTCTGAATCGATGATCTGCTTCGACAGCAGCGGAGCGAGGGGAAGGATAATACTCGTAGGATAACAGCCGGGATTCCCCACAAGGGAGGCGGCTTTAATTTCCCCTCTGTTCAGTTCCGTAAGCCCGTAAACCGCTCCTGCCGATAATTTGGACGCCCGGTGTTTTCCATACCAGGCTTCGTAAAGAGAGAGATTCCGGAAACGGAAGTCGGCGCTCAAGTCGATCACCTTAAGCCCTTTTCCAGCCAGTTGCGTTACCGTGTCCATTGAGACGCCGTGAGGAAGAGCGGTGAAAACAACATCAGCCGCATCGGCAACACTGTCGGCATCCAACTTTACTGTTTTAAGATCGGTGAATCCTGCAAGGGAGGGGAAAATATCGGAAACTGCCTTGCCGGGCTGGCTGCCTGAGACAAGGGATATGATTTCAACCTGCGGGTGGGCCAAAAGAATCCGGATCAGTTCAAGACCCGTATAACCGGTTGTCCCGACGACTACCACCTTAACCATGACAAAATCTCCAAAAAAAAATATAAAAAAAGGGAGGTCTTCCGACCTCCCTGAGAGTTGACTTTCTACTCCACTATCTCTTGGAGAACTGGAAGCTCTTCCTAGCCTTTTTACGACCGTATTTCTTTCTTTCCTTTATCCTCGAATCGCGCGTAATGTATCCTGCCTTCTTAAGCACACTTCTCAGTTCAGGGTCATGCTCTAAAAGCGCCTTCGTAATGCCGTGCTTGATGGCGCCTGCCTGTCCTGAAATCCCGCCGCCGCAAACGTTAACGGACATATCGAATTTATCGACATTGTCGGTAAGCGCAAGCGGTTGCCTTACGATCATCCTCAGGATATCGGTACCGAAGTACTCATCGAGAGGGCGCTTATTGACAACGATGTTGCCGCTGCCCTCTTTCACCCTTACCCGCGCGATGGAAGTCTTTCTTTTTCCTGTTGTAATGTACAGTTTCTCAGCCATTTATTCTCCCCAATCGTTCATATGCTTGCCGCTTGAGGCTGCTGCGCCGCATGCGGGTGTTCGCTTCCCGAGTAGACCTTCAGTTTGCTCAAAAAAACCTTCTGGAGTTTGTTCTTCGGCAACATTCCCTTAACGGCTGCAACAAGAAGCCTTTCGGGCTCCTTCTCGAGCAGCTTCTCCGCCGTAATCCCCTTGATCCCGCCCGGATACCCGGTATGATGATAGTAAACCTTGTCGGACATTTTGTTGCCTGTGAGCTTCACTTTTTCCGCATTTACGACAACAACAAAGTCTCCCGTATCCTCATGGGGCGTGAAAGTCGGTTTGTCCTTCCCCCTCAAGGCATTTGAAATTTCCGTTGCCAACCGTCCGAGCACCTTGCCCTCGGCATCGACAAGCCGCCATTTTCTTTCCGTTTTTCCGCCAACCGGCATATACGTCTTCATCTAAACCCTTTCTCTTCGAAAAATAAAAGATGAAGTGTAATTGAAAAGGGGTGTTTTGTCAAGAAATTTGTGAGAGGCTAAAACAGCTTTTTTCTCTTTGATGAGGAGGGGATTCCAAGCATCTCCCGGTACTTGGTTATGGTTCGTCTTGCGATATTGATGCCGTCACTCTTTAACAACCCGACTAACGCCTGGTCACTGAGCGGTTTATCACTGTTTTCTCCATTCACCAGCAGCCGGATCTTTTCCTTTACACTCTCCGAGGCGATATCCTCCCCCTCGCTTCTGCCGATGGCGCTGTTGAAGAAAAACTTGAGTTCGAAGATTCCGTGGGGCGTATTGACATACTTGTTGTTTGTTACCCGGCTTATGGTCGATTCATGCATACCGATATCGTCGGCCACGTCTTTCAGTACCAGCGGTTTTAGACATTGAACGCCATGGTCGAAGAAAACCCTTTGAAACCTGAGGATACTCTCCATGACACGGTAGATCGTTCTTTGCCGCTGGTGGATACTTTTAATCAACCACATTGCAGCCCGCACCTTCTCCTGGATATACTCTCTCGCCTCTCCCTTTTTGCCGCCGGCCTCCATAACCTTCCTGTAATACTGGCTTATCTTCAGCCGAGGAAGGCCCTCCTCATTCTGGACAATCACGTATTCGTCGTCTATCTTATGGATGTAGAGATCGGGGATGACATATTGCGTCTGGTCTTCGGCGTAGGGTCTGCCCGGTCTCGGCTCCATGGCGGAAATAACCTTGACGGCGGCAATCACCTCATCGAGGGTGGCGCCCGTTCCCTTTGTAATGACGGGGAGTTTGCGCTTCTCGATTTCTTCGAGGTAATCAGTAATAATTTTTCCGACCAGAGAATCGGCAAGCCCGAGATGTCTCGCCTGGGCCATGAGGCATTCCTTCAGGTTCCTCGAACCGATGCCGACAGGATCGAACTCCTGGACAACGGCAAGGGCCGACTCGATTTCTTCCGGGGAAACATCCGCTTCATTCACGATTTCATCGACGGTAATCTTCAGATAGCCATCATCGCCGATGTTGCCGATAATATATTCGGCAATTTTCGACCTTCTTTCATCCAGGCGCGATAACCGGAGTTGCCAGATCAGATGATCTGTAAGGGTGTCTCTTGTCCTGAGGAAGTTCTCGTAGGAGGGCGCTTCTTCGCGATTTATCCCGGAAGAGGGGTAATCGAAGGTATTGTAGTTGCCTACGTATTGCTCCCAGTCGAGGTCTTTTTGCGATGCGTCCATACTGGAAACATCTTCCGTCACCTCGGATTTGGCCCGCTCGACGGTTTCATCTGTAGCGGTCGGGGTTTCGCCCGTCTCCTCCTGTTCGCCCGCCTCTTCCTGTTCAGTCGATTCTTCCAGAGCCGGGTTGGTTTCCACCTCTTCCGTGATGGTCTCCACCAGTTCGAGCCTGGACATCTGCAACAGCTTTATCGCCTGCTGCAACTGCGGGGTCATCACCAGCTGCTGCGAAAGTTTTAACGTTTGTTTTAGTTCCATGCCTCTATGCAGTTCCTTTTACAAGGTGAATTTCTCGCCAAGATAAATTTTTCTCGCCTTTTCGCTTTTTACAATTGCCTCGGGCGAGCCACTCTCCAGCACCTGCCCTTTATTCATGATATAGGCCCGGTCGCAGACGCCGAGCGTCTCCCTCACATTGTGATCGGAAATGACGACGCCGATCCCTCTCGACTTCAACTGTAAAATAATGTTTTGTATATCGATGACCGCAATAGGGTCAATGCCGGAAAAAGGTTCGTCAAGGAGCATAAAGGAGGGAGAGGTCACCAGCGCACGGGCGATTTCAACCCGCCTCCTTTCGCCTCCCGACAGGGCATAGCCGTAACTATCGGCAATATGCGAAATCCTGAAATCATTGAGCAGTGTGTTTAGTCGTTCGTCCATTTCATTGGCCGGGATATCGAGCGTCTCAAGGATAGCGAGCAGGTTTTTTCTCACCGTCAGCTTCCTGAAGATAGACGGTTCCTGCGGAAGATAGCCGATCCCCCTTCTTGCCCGTTTGTACATGGGAAGAGTGGTAATATCCTCGCCTTTGAAGTATACCTTCCCGCCGTCCGGTCTGGCAAGCCCCACCATCATATAAAAGGTAGTCGTCTTCCCCGCCCCGTTCGGGCCGAGAAGTCCCACAACCTCGCCCGACGAAACATCGAGGTTAACGCCGTCCACGACACGCCTCTTTTTATAGCTCTTCGTCAGTCCCTTTACTTCCAGCGTAGTCATTCTATTTCAGCGACTCCCGCAGTTTCCGTATCCTTTTTCTTCGGATGAATTACCGCCTCCACTCCGACCACGTCCATCCTGTCGCTATCGAGAAAGAGGGTGATCACCTCTCCCGTCACCAGGTCGCCGTCCTTCCAGACGCGGGGCGAACCTTCCATGACCACCTTTTTTTCGTCGGGATAAAAGGTCGCCTTGTCGCAGGTCGCCACACGGTCGCCTTGGTTGATCTTCACATTCTCTTCTGCAACAATCTTACTAATATTTTTGTTTTCGTCATAGGTTACCGTCAGCACGTCGGACATAATCACCCCTTCCTGCTGTTTCGCCACAACATCCCCCCTGAATATAATCACTCCCGCTCTCTGATCGGCCTCCATCTGCTTCGACGTAATATTGATCGGTTCTTCCCCGCCTTTGCCCGGCGCCTTTTCTTCTGCAACACCGAGGCAAGGGAATAAGAGCGTTGCCGTCAATGCCAGCATTGCGACCGTCCCGCAAAGCAATAATTTGTCCGCCCTATCGTATCGTCTCATAGCAGAAATTTAAGGCCTAACAAAAAAACTCCCCTTCTTAACAATGATCGTAGCCTCGACCCGGCTTAGAATGCGATAGTTTTTTTTCTCCACATCCGCCCGGAACCCAACCCCTTTGACCTTGAAACCAGCCCCCCGCAAAAAAACAGGAGCCTTCGTTCTTACGAGCTTGAGCGCATTATTATAGCTCACCGACGGCGTACTGATCCTGAAACCGTCGGGTGAACGCATCCTCACCTTGCCTATTACCTCGACATCATTGGTATCTGTATTAATTGTGCCATTTTCTCCCTCGATAAAAGTCGGTCTTCCATCCTTATCATAGTAAATAATCTTCGGCATCGTCAGTTCTGCAAGCTGCTCCCTGCGGGAGTAGAGCGCCTCTTCGGCATCAATCTCCAGAACCTTGACATTCCCTCGCATCTCAATGAACTTTGGCGACACCAGTGAAAATTCAGATTTCGGTTTGACGGTTTTTCGGGGAGCCTTGCCTCTGGCGATAAGATCTGCATGATTATAGATGCTGTAACCTATCAGAGACAGTACCGCTATTATCAGGAGCGTAAAGGCCAGCTTTAGCCTTTTCATGGTTTGAAATATATCACAGCAACGCTAAAGGTGTAAAGGGTGCAGTGAGGAACCGAATGACCGGCAAGAACCTGTTTTCGAACCTCTTCCCAAGCGCCAAACCTCTTGACAAAAGCAGGCTGAATCCTGTACATTGTGCTCCCTCGGCGGTGTAGCTCAGATGGTTAGAGCATACGGCTCATATCCGTAGTGTCCGGGGTTCAATTCCCTGCACCGCCACCAACTTCCCCCTGCCTTCGGCAGTTTTCATATTTGCTCTCAATTCCACTTTTCATAACGCGGCAACCTGTATCTTTCTCGAAAATCGCTCTGCACCTTTAATCACACTCCTTCAATACAGGGCATGAAGAATCGAAGTTCGATTTCCGCCCTGCAAATAAATTCTCGCATCGTTTGCGTAAATAGGATACCATATCCGGCCTATGAGGATAGTGATTATTGAAGACGATATTTCCATCATCGAGATGCTGAAGCTTATTCTGGACAAGCAAAGCGGCTATGAGGTGGTCGGTTCATTCACCTCGGCCGAGGAGGCTCTCTCGGAATATAAAGGACTGGATGCCCACGTCATGCTGGTAGACATCATGCTGCCTGGCATGAGCGGGATAGAATTTATCCGGAAGGTGAAGGAGATCGATCCCGTCATCGAAACGGTTGCCTTTACGGGGCGGGAAGACCATGAAACGGCCCTCGAAGCGATCCGGGCGGGCGCATCGGGATATCTCCTTAAAAACATGTCGCCGAGAGATATCTATGATTCGCTAAATACCATCACCGACGGCGGCTCACCCATGAGCCCGAAGATTGTCCGGGTACTGGTCAATGAAATTCAACTTTCCCAGACCGCCAATAAAGCGCTGTTGAGCAAAAGGCAGAGGGACGTCCTCCGCTTTGCAGCAGACGAGCTTTCCTATAAAGAAATCGCTCACAAATTAAACATCAGCCACAATACCGTTCACACCCACCTGAAAAACATCTGCGAAAAACTCCAGGTAAATTCCAGAAAAGACGCCATCGCCATCGCCAAAAGAAAATCTTTGATCTAAAATTATACTCACAAAATCCCCACCTCCGGTGATTGACATTACTCACCCTAAACGGTAGATTGTGCACAGTATACAGGATTGGCTTATCTTGTTTGAGTGCGCCATTCGTTTTTTAACTGTCAATTGCAGGAGGTTAAGGTTATGGGAGTATCATTTTACAAGGCTGGCGATCCGCCTTTTTCTGTTCTCAGGGATTCTATCCGCGAGAAAAAGTGTCCCTGCTGCCATTCAACCAGTTCACCTCTCAGCGCCTTTTTGATCATAACGGTAAAAAGTTTTCTTCTTTTTACCTCCAACAGAAAAGAGATTGTCGTCGGTTGTGCAAACTGCATCATTTCTTCCGCCAGAAAGGCGAACATCACGTCATTCTTCTTCGGCTGGTGGGGCTTTCCCCTCGGACCGTTAAGCACGATATTCGCTCTCATGCATAATTGGGCGGCCTTCGATCCCTCCTCTTTTGAAGAGCCCGATGAAGAACTTATGGAATACATACTGGAACTCAGCGCCAAATAGGCCGACTCTAAAGTAACCTGTCTTATTGAAGCCTTCTTTATTACATCCCAAAATAACGGAGAAGAATATTGAAAAGTTTTCTAATCGTCGATGACGATGCCGCCATCTTAAAACTTAACGAAGCCCTCATTACCGCCAAATATGGAGACGTGCTCGTCACGAGCGCTCTAAACGGCCGGGAGGCACTTGAAAAAGCCCGGAGCCTCGACTACACCGTTATCCTGACGGATCTCAAGATGCCTGTCATGAACGGAGCCGAATTCTACAGAAAATTAAAAGATGAGAATCCCACCATGGCAGAGAGGCTGGGGGTGATCTCGGGCAATCCCGAAAGCGACAGGGACATTTCCTATCTGAGGAAAGAGGGGCGCCCATCGCTCACGAAACCGGTGAGGAACGCCGATTTTTATGACCTCATCGATTCGATCCTCGACGCTGAAGTCGAGAAATTTAAGAAAGCGCACGGCTACAGGTGCATGAGGAAATTTGCCCGTTTCAGCGAAAGAGAAAAATGCACCATAAGGCCACTGTCCTCTGAGTTCTCGGCCTCCAAGCCCACCATTGCAAATACCGCCGATTACTCCGAAAACGGCATCGGCATCAGGTATGAAGGGCGGTATATCCCCTCGGGCTCGGAAGTGATGGCAACGATTTTTTCGCTGGGCATTGCAAATAAAATAGGAAAAGTAGTCTGGTCGAGACCGTGCGACGGCGGATTCAAATCGGGCCTGCTGTGGTTATAAACCAAGCTGTTTCACTAAAAGGGGCAAAATGCCACGAGATTTATTGCTGGTAATCATGTTGGTGGGAATTCTCTGCGCTGTTTCTGTTGCCATCATACTCTACGTGTAAGATAGAGTTGTTCCACTTCCCAAAAACACCTCTCACTCTGTCACGGTAAGCTTTCTTTCGGCTGTAATATTGATTTACTCCATACTTTCTGACCAATCGACAACGAGCAGGAAAAAGGTCAGCCCTCTTTTTTGATATCCAAACCTACCATTCAATCGGGATGAGATTATTCTTGTTCGAGGAATTTATAGCCTGCGCCACGGACGGTTTTTATGAACCTGGGGTTAGCGGGGTCATCACCCAGTTTCTTTCTGAGTGACGATACATGCATATCGATTGACCGGTCGAAGACGTCGTAATCCCTCCCCGAAAGTAGGTCGAGAAGTTGGTCTCTGGAGAGGACCCGACCGGGGTTTTTAGCGAGGCAGGTGAGGAGGGAGTATTCGATGGGCGACAGGTCGAGAGGCTTGCCATCCAAAAAGGCCTCGTGGGAATCATTGTTAATTATTAAAGGGCCTGATGTGATGACATCTGCGCCTTTATCCTTTTCACTTGTCTTTATATGGGACCGTCGCATTACAGCCCGAAGTCGTGCCAGGAGTTCGCGGTTAGAAAAGGTTTTAGGTAGATAGTCATCTGCGCCTGTTTCCAACCCCACAATGCGGTCCGTTTCGTCAACGACAGAGGTGAGCATCAGCACCGGCACGTCTGAGATTTTCCTGATTTCCCTAAGCACCTCAAATCCATCCATGCCCGGCATCATCACGTCGAGGATAAGGGCGTCATACTTCCCGTTTGCGGCGCGTTCGATCCCATCTTCTCCCCTGTGGACGCTCTCCACCTCATAGCCCATCTTGCCGAGGTATTTCTCCACCAGTTCACAGGCCTCGGAGTCGTCGTCAATAAGGAGTATGCGTTCCTTTTCTTCCATGTTCTACCCAGTAATATGATTTGCCTCAATTTGATTTTCGAGTTTATCACAATTTTTCATCTTTACAAAACTTTTACAAATACTCTGCACGGGATAAACTTGACATGGTATTAGTTAGTAAAAGCAGAAAATCTCCCCGACTACAAGGCGGGGCATCTGTTTTCTAATATTATCTCCTCCCCCTTGAGAAGGGAGGACTTCGTCGTGAGCTCAGTCGAACGATTAAGGTGGAGGTGATATCCATGAATTATTAGCATCGTAGGGCGGATAAGCCTGCGCCATCCGCCGTATGAAACAATCACCTTCA